>JBHADA010000250.1:0-2510 GCA_041854805.1 Arachnia sp. | reverse complement strand
GCTGTTGCTCGACGAGCCGCTCACCGGGCTCGACCTGGTCTCGGCGCGCACCATCGACCAGATCATCCACTCCGAACGCGAACGCGGCCACGCGGTGGTGCTGACCACCCACGACCTGGACGAGGCGCGCGCCGCGGACTGGGTGATCCTGATGAGCGGGCATGTGGTGGCCGCCGGCCCCCCAGCCGAGGTGCTCACCCGGACCAACCTCGAGGCCGCCTACGGGCTGGGGGCCCTGCACGCCCCCCAGGGCGACTTCCTCGACGATCCGCACACACCCGAGACACCCCACGAGCACGGACGCCACCTGCACCCGCACGACTGAGATCCCGACCCGCTGCCCACACACACTGCCCGCGCACGCGTTACCCGCCCACACCCTGCCGGACCGCACCCTGCCGGACCGCGCACTACCCGCCCACACCCTGCCGGACCGCGCACTGCCCGCGCACGCGTTGCCGGGCCACATCCCTGCCGGACCGCACCCGGGCGGCGGGCCGGGGACCGCACCACACCCCACCCGGATTTAGACAAGTCTTGCGTCGCTAAATCCCGGCGGCTACAGTTCGCGAAGTTAGGCGAGCCTAACCTAACCTTGCCCCCGTCTCCAGGAGCCCCCGTGAACGCCCGTCTGGCCCCGTTACCTTTTGGGTAGCCCCGATGGTCGGGGTTCTGGTCGCCAGGCCCGGCATGACTTACTGCCCCTGTCGTTGATGATCCGGGGGGTGTTGTCACCGGGTCTTGGTGGCGTGGGTTGATCGCTGATAGGGACACGGCCCGCCGCATCGATAGCGTGGTCTCTTCGTAACGTGGGTGCCGACGATCTTCGCCTGACTTGGTGGCCAGAATGAGTCCTTGAAGGAGGACTGCCATGGACAAAGACCGGTTCGACGTGTTCGTCGGTCTCGATGTCGGCAAGCAGCATCACCACGCCACCGCCCTCAACTCGGCGGGCAAGCGGATGCATGACAAGGCACTGCCGCAAGACGAGACCGCTTTGCGGGAGGTGTTCGCCAAGCTGACCGGCCATGGGTCAGTGTTGGTGATCGTGGATCAGCCCGCCACGATCGGAGCGCTCCCGGTCACGGTGGCTCGAGCGATGGGTATCGAGGTCGCCTACCTTCCAGGGTTGGCGATGCGCCGTATCGCTGATCTTCATCCGGGCAACACGAAGACTGATGCTCGTGACGCCTACATCATCGCTGAGGCTGGCCGCACGATGCCTCATGCGCTGCGCCGGGTCGGAGGCGACGATGACCTGATCGCTGACCTGGCCGTGATCGTCGGGTTCGACGACGATCTCGCAGGCGAAGTCAACCGCGTCTCGAACCGGATCCGCGGTCTCCTGACCCAAATCCACCCAGCGCTGGAACGTGCCATCGGCACCAACATCACCCACCCCGCAGTGTTGGCCCTACTGGCCAAGTACGGCGGCCCCACCGGCTTCGCCACTGCCGGCAAGCGTCGCCTGACTGCCACCGCCAAGGCGTTGGCGCCACGCATGTACGGGCGCCTCATCGAGACCATCTTGAAGGCGCTCACAGAGCAGACGGTGGTGGTCCCCGGCACGCGCGCGGCCGAGCTGGTCCTGCCTCAACTCGCGGTCCAACTCCAAGGACTGCTCGCCCAGCGCGCTGAGGCCGCCAAACAAGTCGAGGAGGCCCTTGATGCGCACCCTCTTTCCCAGCTCCTGATGTCAATGCCCGGAGTCGGCATCAGGACCGCAGCCAGACTCCTCCTCGACATCGGCGACGGCACAGCATTCCCCACCGCAGGCCACCTCGCCGCCTACGCCGGCCTGGCACCGGTCACCCGCAGATCCGGCTCCAGCATTCGCGGCGAGCACCCCTCCCGCGGCGGGAACAAACACCTCAAACGAACCCTGTTCCTCTCCGCGTTCGCTGCCCTCCACGACCCCGAGTCACGCGCCTACTACGACCGCAAACGAGCAGCAGGGAAGAAACACAACGCCGCCATCATCTGCCTGGCCCGACGACGCGTCGACGTCCTCCACGCCATGCTCCGCAACGGCACCCACTACCAACCAAGAACCCCAGCAGCAGCTTGACAGGAACCATAGGGACACCCCCCAGCCCCGGATTCCCCGCAGGTCGAGGACCGCGGTTGCAGCGATCAGGGGGAGTGCTGCGAGAGCGAGCCAGAGGTGTTGGGGCCAGGTCAGACCCATCAGTGCTCCCGCGAGGGTGACACCGATCGGCAGCACGAGAACGAGGGAGACAGCTGCGACGGTGAGCGCGTACCCCGTCCGCGTCCGCCAGGTCAGCGGGCCCATGGTGTCGCGCACCAGGTGGCCGGACCAGTCAGAGTGATTCCCCTGCTCGTCGTTGCGCTGTGCATGGGGGGCCTTTCGCTCAGGGTGACTTGAGCGTAGGAGCCGCGGCTTCTAGGCGACAGACGGGACGGACGAGCTGTCAACTTTCGGGTATGCCGAGGGTACGGACGTGGTCTTCTCGCTCAGGACGCCGCGGGCGCGGAACGGCCGGTCAGCG
>JBHADA010000249.1:0-4124 GCA_041854805.1 Arachnia sp. | reverse complement strand
CCCACAGCCACTTCGCGCGGTCCGCGATCCACCCGAACGGGGGCTTGATGCCCTTGTTGTAGAGCCACTTGGCCTTGTCGGCCATCCGGCTCATGCCCAGGCGCCACGCGGCGAACCAGAACTTGATCTTCCCCCAGAGCCACTTCGCGCGACCGGCGATCCAACCAAAGGCCGGCTTGATGCCCTTGTTGTAGAGCCACTTCGCAGCAGCAGCCAGGACGCGGATCGCGCCACGGATCGCGCCGAAGAAGTACTTGATGCGGCCCCACAGCCACTTCGCCACAGCGGCGATGGCCCGGAACGCTGGCCTGACGCCCTTGTTGTACAGCCACTTCGCGGCGGCCGCGAACGCGCGGATGCCGCCCCGGATGCGGCTGAACGCAGGCTTGATCCCGTTCGCCCACAGCCACTTCGCGAGCGCGACGATCCCGCGGAACGCTGGCTTGATGCCCTTGTTCCACAACCACTTCGCGGCCGCCGCCAGGCCACGGAAAGCGGCCCGCGCGAGAGCGAAGTACCGCTTGACGATGTTCTGGTACCACCAGACGATCACGTTTTTGATGCCGTTGAACGCGGGCTTGATCCCGTTCTTCCAGAGCCACTTCGCGGCGTTACCGATGTTCGTGAACACGGCCTTCATCCACGGCCACGCCGTGTTGCGGAACCACGACACCGTCGCCGAGGCGGCAGCCTTGATCCCGGCCCAGGCGGCGTTAACGACGGCACGGAATTTCGAGGAGCGCTTGTAGGCCAAGATGAGGCCAGCGCCGAGGAGCAGCAGGCCCGTGATCAGCAGGCCGATCGGGTTGGCGTTCATCGCTGCGTTCATCAACCGCTGGGCGATCGCCCACGCCTTCGTCGCGACTGCGGCGATCTTCTGCGCAGCAGCCGCGGCATACGTGCGGGCGATGAAGATCGCCATCTGCACGTTGAACAAGACAGCCTTGGCGGCAGCGATCGCGGACTGCACGCCAGCAGCGATCATACCCGCCACGAACTTGGTGAGCAGGGCAGCGCCAATAGCCGCGATCACGGGGGCGAGTTTCTGCATCAACTTGTACTGCCAAGTCAACGCCGACAGAACCACGCTCAGGACCGGCGGCAACGCCTTCATCGCGCCCACCAGTACGACCCCGATGACAGCCGCCACGATCTTCAAGTACGGCAGGGCGGCCTTGAACAGGGCGACGAGGTAGCCCCCGAACGCCTTGCCGAGCTCCTTGACCTGAGGCCACAGCGCGGCCATGCTCGAAGCGAAGGTCTGCAGGTGCGGCAGGAGCGCCTGGAACGCCGACGACGCCGCGCCGGACAGCGACTGCCACAGGCCGGAAAGGACGTCACGGAAGCGGCCAGCGGCGCCCTCCCCAGCCCGGAAGTCCGCGATGAACGATCCGATGCCGCCCGCCGCGACCTTCACCCCGGCGCCGAGTTTGGCACCCCACGCCTCGACGGTCGGGCCGAGCCGGTCGAACAAGCCCGTTAGCTCGTTCAGCCCGGTCTTCATGTGCGGGAAGACGCCAGACAGGAACGACGCGCCGAGACGACCGAGAGCCGCACCAGCGTTCGCCATCGCGCCCGAGAACGTCTTACCGCCCTCCTTGGCGGCGCCGCCGAGCCCGGACTCCATCGCGTTACGGAAGTCGTCGAACCCGATCTCGCCAGCCTGGGAGAGCTTGTAGACCTCCTCCTCGGTGACGCCCATCTCCTTGGCGAGCATCTGCACGATCGGGATGCCGCGCTCATTCAACTGGTTGATGACGTCGCCCTGAACCTTGTTCGACGACGCGACCTTGTTGAAGATGCCGCCCATCTCCGACATCGACGTACCACCGATGGTCGCCGCGTCAGCGACGAGCGCGAGGGTGCCCTCGAGCTCCTTACCCGGCTTGATGCCAGCAGCCACCGAACCTGCCGCTGTGGTGGCGGCCTCGTCGAGGCCAAAGGCGGTGCCCTTCACCGAGCCAAGGGCGTTCTTCATGATCCCGTCAACCGTCTTCGACGAGTGCCCAAGGCCCCTTAGCTTGCCCTCGGCATCGTCGATGGACTTCAGTCGCCCGAATCCCTTGACGAGGGCCGCGCCAGCGAGCGCTCCAGCGCCCGCGAACCCGGCCTTCGCCGCGAGACCGAACCCCTTCGAGACCTTCCCACCCAGGCCACGGCCCTGCTTGTCGCCAGCCTTCGAGAGATCGCCACCGATCTCCTTCTGGATCTTCGAGGAGAACCCCTTAGCTGACGGGATCAGCTCGACGACACCCTGCGCGACAACGGCCACAGTTACTCCCCTCGGGAAACGAAACGGCCCCGCGAGTCACGGGGCCGGTCAGTGATGGTGGTGGCAGACGGGGGAGGGGCGGCTTTCGGGACACCGTGGATCCGCTTGAACTGGACCGCCTTCTTCAGCGCCCGCTCACGCTTCTCCTGCGTGCGCTTCGCCTCGCCCGGGGTCTCCATCGGCTTCGGGGACTTGCCCTTGCCGCCGCCCCGCTGCCAGTTGGCGCCCTCGAGGAGGAACGCGACGTGGCTGAGCAGGTGCGTCTCCGGGGTCCATGCGTTATCCGTGCCGACCGCGATCCACGTCTGCGCCCCGTAGGGCAGGTTCTTCGCGAGGACCATGACCCGGCGGGGCGAGAGTTCGCCCCGCCAGAGCCCGGCCAGCTCGATGCCGTAGTACCGCTGGAAGTCAGCCTCTACGGCCTCGCCGTGCTCCCTCAGGAGCCAGACGAGGCCGGGGAGTTTCCCAGCTCCTCCCACATGTCCTGGAAGGCCGTCATCATCGCCTCAGACGACACGACGCCCCGCTCGTTGCGGCACGCCTCCTTGATGCGGTCGTACTGCTCGACGCCGACGATGCGCCGGAAGGCAATCGTCATGCGGCCCGGGTTCTCGTCAGCCTCGCCGATGAGCTCGAGCACCTCGTAGTCGTCGGCGACGTCTCGGTCGATTGAGATGTCGACGCCGGCTACGGTGATGTCCCACGGCTCGCCGAGCGCTTCGGCCTTCGCGGCCTTGGCCTCGTCCTTGGTGACGTGGTCGGAGGGCTTCTTCGCGTTCTTGGGAATGTCAGGCATGGCAGGTCTTCCTTTCGTCGGCAGGCGGATGGCAGGCCACGACCCCCAGCGCCTGCCGAGCCGGGGGTCGTGGGTCTAGAGGGGTGGGTCAGGGAGAGACGGTGGCGCCGGCGACGATCGACGGGTTGTCCGTGTACTCGACGACGTCGCCGACCGGCTTGACCGTGTACTCGTGCAGGGTGACCTCGCTCGACTGGTGCGCGACCGAGCCGAGGGTGTGCATCCCGACGAAGACGTAAACCTTCTCGGTCATGTCGTCCGCGATGAGCCGGATGCGCCACGCACGCTCGTCCAGAGCGGTCTCACGGTCACGAATCGTCTTCGCGACACCGCTCTCGACGGTGACCTCCGCGCCCCGGGTCTTCAGCCCGTGCACGACAGCGTTCTCCTCGAGGCACTGGATCGTGAAAGACACCTCAGACTCAGGGATGAACCGCTTGACGATCTTCCGGCCCTGGAAGGCGCGGATGGCCTCGTCGGAGGCGTCGACCTCCTCGTTGACGCCGTCCTCGGAGATCCACCCGACCTCGGCGAACGGATCTTCGGACGCGCCGATGCCCTCCGGGAGCGTGGTGCCCTTCGGGGCAACGGCGACCTCGGAGTCGAGCCCGTCGTAGAGGTGGACGTTCTCGTAGACCTTCGCCATGTCAGGCCTCCTTCTTGGTGGCGGCCGACTTCGAGTCGGCCTTCGGGGTGGACTTCTCGGGGTCGCGCGCGAGCCCGAGGAACTTCAGGTGAGACGCGACACCGGCATCGACGTCGATCGTCGAGTCGGCCTTGTGCTGCTTGCCGTCCCCATCGGTGTAGGGGGCGGCCAGGGTGATACGGGGCATGGCCCGCTTCCTTTCCTCAGGGAACGGCGAGGGGGGTTCCCCTCACCGCAAGCGCCTTGAGTCGGCGCCCTGATCCGCGACAAGCGGGATCAGGTGCTTAGGTGGGTCGGCAACGTCTGGAGCCTCCACAAAAGGAAGTCCAGCAGCGACTTTGCGCTCTTGGATGCGTTGCACGACAGGCAGGCCGGGGCTAAATCGTCCCAGTCGCTCCCGCCGCCTCTGG
>JBHADA010000248.1:0-17497 GCA_041854805.1 Arachnia sp. | reverse complement strand
GGGTCGTCCTTGGGGGTGTAGATGTAGGTGTTGAGCTTGTTGTCGCCGAAGAACTCCACCATGTCTAGGCGTGCCTCGTGGGTCCACGGCTGGCCGTAGAAGCCCTCCACCACACCGCGCACCGGCATGAGTGGCCAGTCCGTGATCTTCACCCCGCGCGTCACGCCGTCGACCGTGAGCTGCCTGAGCGTTTGGGCCGCGTAGAACGCGCCGCCGGTGTCGCGGCCGACGGCCACCACGGTCTTGTCCGAGGTGGCGAGGGCGTAGCCCTCGGCCTGGGTGGGGACAGAGACACCGGTGGGCAGCTTGGCCGAGGCCTCGTTGCCCACGCCGATGATTACCCGGGCGGAGGGGTTCGCGTTGGCGGCAACGATGGTGCCGCCCGCGTCCTCAACCAGTTTCTTAACCAGGGCCGCGGTGTGCTCGTCGGCCCCCAGATTCACGATGGCGACGGTGCCAGTGAGCTGAACGCTGGGCCCTTCCCAGGCCACGCGCTGAGGCGCGGGCTCAAGTGAGACCGGGGAGTTAGCGGCCGCCGGGCTGGCGCTGCCAACGGCCGAGGACGACGCCGAGGCCAAGGATGGCGACGCTGCCGGGGCGGCGGCACTGGCCGAGCCGGCGGGCCGCGTGGCACCAGCCGTGCTCTGCGCAGCGGCCGGGGCGCTGGCCGCAGATGCGGTGGGGCGACCCGAGGCGTCGGGCGACGCCGAGGGGGCGGCCGGTTGAGTGCAGGCGGAGGTCGTCAGGAGCGCGAGGCCGACGGCGCCGACGGCGGCACGGGCTCGTAGCCGGGAATCGTGCATGGTGTCCCTCTGGTGGCGTGAAATTGTGAGCAACGCGACGCTAGCGCCCCACAGGGCCGAAATTCGCCAATTTCCGGCGCTGACTAGTGTCGTGTCTCCTAGTGAGGCCTCACCGACGCCGGTAGGGCCCGGGCAGCACGGGATTGCCGTCCTTGGCCCAGGCCCGCAGCCCACCCGCGACCGACTCCGCCAGGATGCCCTTGGAACGCAGCTCCGCCGCCGCGATGGACGAGCGGAGACCGTTGTCGCACATGACGACGATGGCGGCATCGCGTTCGGCGAGGGGGTCGTCGCCGTGGATGGCGTCGAGGGGATCGTCGTGAAGCGCCTTGGGGTCGACGGGGCGGGCTCCTGGAGCATGCCCGGCCTCGTACTCCACTGGGGTGCGCACATCAATCAGCACCGCCCCCTTGCTCAGCGCGAGGATCGCATCGTCGACACTCAGCCCCGGCGAACGCTTGCCGAGGAAATCGAACAAGCCCATCTCATTCTCCCCTCACAACAGGCCCAACAGCACCAGCCCTGCGACGCAGAACACGCCGCTCAGCGTAACGCCTAGCAGCGTATAACCGAGCCAGATCTTGCGCGCCCAGCGGACGGTCAGCACTGGCAGGGCCAGACTGGCCGAACCCAGTACCGCCATGACGATACGCGGCCCGGCCCCCGGGCCGGTCAAGGGCTGATCCACACCCGCGGTGTCGACCTCAGGCACTAGAAGCAGCATCGCCAAGGCAGCCGCCCACCACGGCAGGAGAAGCAGCAGCGAGCTGACCCCCAGCCCGATGGCCGCGGGCCACGTCGACCACCGAGGCTGTTTCCTCTTGTTCCGTTGGGTCCTTCGACGGGAGCTCACGCCTCGATCCTATGGCTCAGCCCAAGCCGTGATCACGCGCCCACAACGCAGCCGAGGTCCGGTCAGCGACGCCGATCTGCCGAAACACCGAACCCAGATGTGCCTTCACCGTCGCCTCCGAGATGCCCAGCCGCGACGCGATCTGCTTATTCGCCAAGCCACGGGCCACGAGTGTGAGCACCTCCTGTTCACGGGCGCTCAACACCGCCGCGGACGGCGTCGCCTCACGTTCCTCGATGGGCAGTAGCGCGCCGGCGACCCTCGGGTCGATCGGCACGTTGCCTGCCGCAGCGGCCGCGATGGCCTGCAACAGGTCCTCCGGTTCGCTGTCTTTGAGCACGTAGCCGACGGCGCCCGCGCTCATGGCGGCACGCACCCGGGCGCGGTCGGTGAGCGAGGTCAAGGCAACCACGCTCACCCCAGGCGCAGCCACCGCAATCCGTTTCGTGGCCGTGACGCCATCCACCCGCGGCATGGACAGATCCATGAGCACCACCTCGGCCTCGGTCCACGCCACGAGATCCTCAATCTGGGTCCCGTCAGAAGCCTCGCCAACGACGGCGACCTCGGTCGATTCCTCGAGCAGTGCCCGGAGCCCTGCTCGCACCATGGGGTGGTCGTCGACGATCACGACGCGTATGGCGGACATGTTCCCTCCCTATAGAGGCGGATGGTGGTGCCCTCACCGGGGGCGGACCGGATCGAGAGCCCAGCCCCTGCCTCTCGGGCATGGTCGGCCAGCAGGGTGAGTCCGAAATGGCCCGGGGCTGGGTTGGCTAGGGCCTCGGCGGGGTCGAATCCTGCACCGTTGTCGAAGACGGTCAACTGCCATCCGGCCCCGGTCTGGGTGACGGAGACCCGGACGACGTGGGCGTGTGCGTGGCGGGCGACGTTGCGCACGCTTTCCTGAGTGATGCGCGCCATGAGGAGCCCGTCGGCCGTGGAGATGGCGTCGGTGTCCGGAGGAAGGTCGAGGTGGGTCTCTATGCCTTGCGCCGCGAGGGGTTCCAAGAGCGCGCCCAAGAGGGTATCGAGATCGCCCTCTGGCGGGTACAACTCGACGAGAAGGGAGCGCAACGCGGCGACCGCGTGCCGCGTCGTGCTTGCGGCATCACGGACGCTGTCCGCGGCGTCGGGGTGGCCGTCTCGTTCGAGTCGCCTGGCTCCGGCGCTGAGGTTGAGGGTCGCCGCCACTAGGTCCTGCACCGGGCCGTCGTGTAACGACCCCGCGATGCGCCGCCGCTCCGCGGCCGACGCCTCGACGCTGCGCATCAGCAACTCCTCACGCTGGACCGCGGCCGCGTCGAGGCCTCTCAGAAGTTGCCAGGTCAGCGGCACGATGAGCGCCATGTGGAGCACCATGCTTCCCAGCAGCAGCCACACGAAGGCGCCCCAGGTCTCCTCCGCACGGCGCTGGATGTGGTTGTACTCCAGATAGACCTCGGCGAGGTAGACCTTGCCATCGTGGCGGATGGCTTGACGCACCTCGACGAGTTGCCCGGGAACCCTCTCGTACGCGTTCTCGAGGCCTTCCGGGGCGGAGAGGACGGCGATCGGCTCGTTGCTGTCGAGCGCCTCACGTTCCTCGGTGTCGAAGGTGAAACTCTGCCCGATCAGCCGTGGCTCGTCGGAGTAGATGACCGTTCCCGACGAATCGAAAAGTTTGATTCGCAAGATCGCGTCGCGGCGCATGACCATGTCGAGAACATGATCGAGATCGCCGCGGGTCTGCTCGTCGCCGGACACGAGCCCAGGCAGGCTGGGCACCAGTTCGGTCTCGGTCAGGGACGCCGTCATGCGGGATGCGTCGGAGAGCACCTGCCCTTCCGCGAGCCGGCTGGCCACGAAGAACGCCAGCGTCCCGACGACGGCCGCCACGACGAGCGTCGAGATGATGAGCCGGAGGACGACCCGAGGCCGCGTCGGGACCTTGACCACGGGCAGGGCCCGCTCGGCGACGACGTCACACCACTGGGGAACCTCGTCGCTTCGCGGGTCCTGGTCGCTGGTCAGGTCGTCACCTCCACGTCCGTGCCGCGGGGCTTGGGGCACGGGTCTCGCGGCAGAGGTGTCGACTCTAGTGTCGTGCAGGGCCATGAGAGTTGACCGTCCTCCGCGGTGGTTTCATCCGCGGCTCGCGCGGGAACCGGCCAGCCAGCGCGGTGGGCCTGGCGTTGGGGACTGCGCCAGACCCACCGGGATCTTTACTCACTGGGCATCCTCTGAGATGGCGTCGCCCCGGAGTGGCCGAGACGGCTTCTCGGAGCCATCCGCGCGGCCCCCAGTGCCGAGGGTCGCCGCGATCAGCATGAGCCCGGCCAGGCCAAGGAACCCGGGCGCGAGCGGCGGAGCGGCACCCGCTCCCCCGGTGGCCGCCTCGTAGACCTGCTGTATCCAGGGCAGGGATTCCCACGTGTCGGCCCATTTGATGGAGAGTGCGGCCGTGTTCAGGTTGGACTGGATATGTTCGTAGACGCCGTATGCCCCGCCGAGGAGGGCCACGATTCCGATGGCCCTGCCAATCCACGCGGTGGCCGCCCCGGGACGTGCCCAGTGCGCAACCGCCGCGAGGATCACCAGGGCCAGCACGAACCACGGCACGAGCTGGCTGCCGGACTTGAAGTGCCGGAGCATGGCCAGTTCGACGAGCGCCCCCAGGGCAGCCATGATGGCGAACCCCGCGATGATGCGGCGCTGGAGCACGACGAGGCGTGTGGCATCCATGCGTGGCTAGACCTCAAGCACGGACACGATGGTCGCGAGCTGGGCCTCGTCGATGCCGTACTTGGCGAGTTCCTCACCCAGCTTGGACTTGAGGTCCCCAGCCGTGTAGGGGCGATACTCGATGATCTCGTCGGCGATCTTCTCGGGATTGGCCACGCCCGCGCCCTCCAGGGCCTGCTTGAGTTCCTCGGCGGATGCCTTGTTGGCGTTGACCTTCGTCGCCGCCTCCGTCGAGCCCGCGCCCGACGGGGAGCCCGATGGTGAGGCCGCGGACTGGCTGGGAGAGTTGCTCTGCGACGTCTCGGTGCTCTGGCTGGACGCGGCACCGCCGCTGCTGCTGCCAGCCGAGGTGGTCTGGGTCGCGCAGCCGCTCAGCAGGATGGCCGTGGCGGCGGCACCGGCGGCAAGGATATGCAGTGACTTCATGGGGGTTACCTTTCGAGTGGAACACACCCAGTTCACCGCGCGATCCGGCCCCGCGGTAGTCGACATTGGTCGTACGACCCCTCAGCGGCGCACGTCAGGATGCCTCGCCGAGAACAGCGCGGCGCAGGCATCTGGCGTCGAAGCCCCAAGCCCACACGGAGCTCAAGACACGTGGCTACTTCGTCTTCCCCGGCCGGTGCTTCTCTAGGCGGGCGTACATCTCGTCGACCGCGGCCCGGAACCTGGCCTCCACCTCGCGCCGACGCACCTTCAGCGTCGGGGTCAAGAGCCCGTTGTCCATGGTGAATTCCTCGCCCACCACATGGGTCTCCTTCGGCTGGTCCTGCGCCGGGAGCTTCGCCGTCAGCTCCGCGACGCGGCGACGCAGTTCCTCGAGGAGTTCGTTGCTGGCCAGCCAGTCTTGGAGGGTGCCCTGCCACTGTCCCGCCGCCGCGAGGGCCTCGACGTGGGGTAGGGACGGCTTGACCAGCAGCGTGATGAAGGGACGGTTGTCGCCGAGCAGCACCGCGTGCTCGAATAGCGGGTCGGCCAGGATGAGGCCCTCGATGGGTTGCGGGGCCACGTTCTTGCCGCCGAGCGTGACGATGATGTCCTTGAGCCGGTCGGTGATGGTGAGGAAGCCGTCGGTGTCGATATAGCCGACGTCTCCGGTGCGCAGCCAGCCGTCCTCGAAGGTCTCGGCCGTGGCCTCCGGCTTGTTCCAGTAGCCGGCCATGACGTTGGGGCCTCGGAACAGGATCTCGCCCAGGCTTCCGATACGCAGTTCCCCGCCGGGCAGCACTTTGCCGGCCGTGGTGATCTTGAAGTCGTCGGGCGCGTTGAAACTGATCAGCGGCGACGCCTCCGTCAGGCCATAGCCGGACAGGATGGGCATGCCGATGGCGGAGAAGAATTCCTCGATCTCGCGCCGCAGCGGCGCCCCGCCGCAGGCGAGCACCTTCTTCGGGCCGCCCAGCGCTGCACGCACCGACGAGAACACCAGCTTGTCCGCCAGCACCCGCTGGGCCCGTAGCCGCGGGCCGGGGCGCCGACCCGCCCGGTAGGCGTACTGGTTGTGCCTGCCCACCTTGAGCGCCCACGCGAAGATGGCGCGCTTGGCCGGCGACTTGACCACTTTCTGGTGTGCCGTGGTGTAGACGGTCTCGTACAGCTTGGGCACCGACACCATCATCGTCGCCTCCGCCAGCACCATCTGTTCCGCGACGGTGCGCGCGTTGACGACGTAGGTGTTCATGCAGCCGTGGAACAACACCACGTAGGTCCATGCCCGCTCCAGCGCGTGCGACAAGGGCAGGAAGCACAGGGAGTGGTCCTCAGGGGTGATGTCGAAGAAATGGTCGAGCGCGTCGGATTGCGCCACGAAACCGCTGTGGCGCAGCATGACGCCCTTCGGGTCGCCCGTGGTGCCGGAGGTGTAGATGATCGAGGCTAGGTCCTCGCCCGAGGCCTCGGCGAATCGGGCCTCGATGGCGTCGTGGTCCGGGTCGGCGAGGAAGTCGTCGTAGGTCACCACGCGTTCAGGCATGCCGTCGTAGGGGTCGACGATGACCACGAGCCCCACCTCGGGCAGCCCGTCGAGCACCCGCTCACACTCGGATTGGTCACCGACAAACATGACCGTCAAGCCGGAGTCGCGGCCGATGTGGCGGATCTGTTCCGGGGTGGACGTGGCATACAGCGGCACGGGCACCGCGCGGACGGTGGCGGCGCCGAAGTCGATCTCGGACCACTCTGGCCGGTTTCCCATGAAGATGCCGACGCGTCCGCCCGCCTCGACGCCGTGGTTGAGCAGGCCTTGCGCCACGCGTGAGACCTTGGCTCCGAGTTCGTCGAAACTCTGGGTGACCCACTCGTCGCCCACGCGGATGCGGGTGGCGGTGCGGGGTCCGTGGACGGCGATGGCCGCGCGCAGCCGGGTGACGACATGGCCGGCCGGCCAGGATGGGGTGTTCACGGGCACAGGGTAGCGCTCGCGGCGAGGCCTGACGGCCGCTGACGACGCACGGTGCCGTGAACCCGGGTGTTGTTAATGTCGTGGTGCACGAATCGACGGCAAGGATTCATCATGGCTGACTACAAGGAACTTGATTCGCTCATCGGTAAGCTCAAGCGCTCGGCGATCGATGCGTATATGCATAGCGAATCATTCTCGATCGAGGGCGACCGCTATGTAGCCCGGGTGACTGCGGTGGGGCACTTTACCGAGCATGTTGTCTCTCGCCCAGGCGAGGACGGCGAAGGCGGCGGGTCGGGAACACCCCACGACTTCACCAAGGATTTCGACGCGATCCGCAAGCGGATCGACAAGGCCATCACCCCCTGGAAGGGCCTCCCCGACCCCGAGACCATCGCCGTCGAGGTGGAGGAGTGCCGCGTGATCACCCGGGACCTCTCGGGCGCCGCGGACGCCTCGAACGGGACCGCGACCGGCTCGGGAGATATAGTCCCCAACATCGACATGATGCGCGGGAACCTGGACTCCATGTCCGGGGGTATGATCACCGCCTTCAAGCAAAAGTTCCTCGGCAAGCTCGACCCAGCGGTCAGCGGCCTGCACGCCATCTCCCTGGTCCACGGGGCCGCGATCGCCGGGGAACAGGGGATCTTCGAGGAGACTCGCCGCGCGGTCGCGGAGGCCGTCGATTCCGCCCGGGCCGCCTGCGATGCCATCGTCCAATCCGGCGGTGGCAACCTCGAAGTGACACTCAAGATCGCCGAGTGGGCAGCCAAGGGCGCCGGAGTCTTCGCCGCCGGCGGCTCCTCCGCGGCCATCGGAATCGGGCTTACAGAACTGGGCCTCGAGGTGGTCGAAACCGTCACCTCGGACGAGGCCTTCACGAAGGCAGCCTCCGGCTATAGCGCGGCTCTAACTGCATTCCAGGAAGCCCTGAACAAGATCAACGACGAGGTCACGAGGGGCGAGCAGGCCATCCGCGACAACCTCGTCCAAAACCTGAATCAAATCCGAACCGACACGTCCTCCTACGACCTCACGCTGGACGCGATCAGCTCCTCCGAGGACATCACCATCATCTCCCCAGGCCCCATCGAGGAAATATTCAAGTCATACATGCCGGCCATTGCCGCCGGCTTGGAGACGGTGGCAACAAACACGTTGGCAGTAACTTTGTCCCCTGCAGTCAATCGCGACGGCGCCATAGGGATCGGCGCCACCGGCCCCAACACAGAATTCGCTGAACTCAACTGGCTGCTGTACGAATTGCTCAAGGACCTGAGCTGGGAGGTGACAACTGGGGCGAAGAACCTCGAACTCGCCGTCAACGAGATCATGGGCACCGACGCCGATGTTCAGGCGGGATTGGATGACATCACAGCCGAGGTCAATGCCGGCAGCGGGGTGGACCCGTGGGACTGAGCGGACACCCCGCCGTGCCCCGTGGCGCCCTTCGGCGCGTGGCCGGGATTATCGACGGGTGAGGCGAGCGGCAATCAGGGCGACCAACGCCTCTCCCACGTCGGTCTTCGTGCCCGCCGCTCGCGTCACTTCGCGGCCCTGAGCATCGACGACGACCACCGCGTTTGGCACGTCGCCAAATCCCTCATCCGTTCCGACGGCGTTGATCGCCAGCAGGTCGGCGCCCTTGCGGCGGGCCTTCGCCGCGCCGTGGGCGAGGACGTCGCCGTCGGCGTCTCCGGTCTCGGCGGCGAATCCGACGACGACGGTGCGGCCATCCCTGCGGGGCGGATCGGCAACCAGTTCGGCCAGGATGTCCGGGTTCTCTACCAGCGTGATCGTCGGGACCGCGCCGCGAGCGTCGTCGAGGCCCTGTTTCTTGAGTTTCGTGTCGGAGGTGTTGGCGGGGCGGAAGTCGGCGACGGCGGCCGCCATGACGACGGCGTCGGCTTCCTCCGCAGCGGCGCGAACCGCGGCACGCAGTTCCAGCGCCGTGCCGACGGGGATCACCTCGACGGAGCGCGGCAGCGCGGCTAGGAGCCCGGAGTCGACGTTGGCCGCCACCAGCGTCACCCGCGCCCCGCGCCGCACCGCCGCCTCCGCGATGGCGCAGCCCTGCCGTCCGGAGGAGCGGTTACCCAGGAAGCGGACGGGGTCGATCGGTTCGCGGGTGCCGCCGGCGGAGACGACGACGTGGCGCCCGACCAGATCGGCCGGGGCATCGTCGAGCAGGGCGAGGGCCTCTGCGACGATCCGCTCGGGCTCGGGCAGACGTCCGGCACCGGAGTCACCGCTGGTCAACGGGCCAGAGTCGGGCTCGATGATGGTGATGCCGCGGCGTCGCAGCGTGTCAACATTCTCGCGGGTGGCCGGGTTCTCCCACATCTGGGTGTGCATCGCGGGCGCGAGCAACACCGGCGCCGTGGTGACGAGGATGGTGGCGGCGAGTAGGTCGTCGGCCCGTCCCGCCGCGACGCGGGCGATCAGGTCCGCCGACGCCGGAGCGACGACGACGAGGTCGGCCCACTCCCCCGTCGCGACATGTTCGACGGCGGCCGGGTCGTCGAATACCCCAGCCGAGACCGGCCCGCCCGAGACGGCGGCCAGCGCGGGCGCGCCGATGAACCGCAGCGCGGCCTCGGTGGGCACCGTCTTGACCCGATGCCCGGCGTCGCGCAACAGCCGGATGACGAACGGCGCCTTGTACGCGGCGATCGATCCGGACACCCCGACGACCACCCGTCTGCTGGTCACGTCCATGAGAACCCTCCATCCATGAAGAACCGAGTCTAGGCCTGATGCTCACTGCTCTCGTCGCGGCTGCGTCAGGGCTGCTTGCGCTCCGCACCGGGCCTGCAGGGTGGTACGCATGCCCCTCGCCGGTCGAGTTGGATGCGGTAGAGACAGCTACTGGACCGGAAATACCCGCTGGTCGAGTTATTGGGCCTGGCAGGCGTTATGGTTCGACATCCGGATACTAGTGAAGATCGAGAATCAGATCAGCGGATTGACCACTCGCACGCCTCTCAGCGTTGCCCCTGTTGCGAGATCCTCGGTCCAAAGTTCACCGCAGGCGGCCTCACGCGCTGCCTCGATAATCATGGAATCCCATAGGGAAATCTGGTGGGCAGCAGCAGTCGCCATCGCTTGCTCGACCAGCACCCGGTCCGCGTTTACCACCTCGAGCTTGCCCACCTGACGCACAGCCGCCTCCGCGTCCCCCAGCGACAGCGGTGGAGTCAGTTTTTGGGTGAGCACGACGTATAGCTCGAGCAGCACTTGAGTGCTCACGACGAAGTCATGGTTCTCCCGGAGCGCTCGACGGGCCGCCTCCTGTTTGGCGGGCGAACCGGAGTCGTAGGTATACGCGAGGATGTTGGTGTCGACGAAGACCTTAGACATCGTAGAGATCCGCCCGAGCCCACGAACGGGGGCCGTCTCCGCCGACGCCGTCGTGCTCCTCTGCCAGCGCCAAGAAGGCATCCATCACCTCACGGCTGCCCGCATTCGCATACCGCTCGAGCTGATCGCTCAAGTAGCTATTGACCGACTCTGAGCGCTCCAAAGCCCGGATCCGCGCTCGACGCAGAACCTCGGGATCAACGGAAATGGTAAGAGTAGCCACGCGGTCAGTGTAGCACTGATTCCGTGCGCCACGAGAGCTCGGTTTCCTGAGGCCCGCGCATTGTGCGGGCCTCAGCGCTCCTCGCCAGGTCTCGACGGCCAATCTCGAAGCGCTCAACCAGCGATATGGCGGCGGATCACCTTGACGATCTCCTCGTAGACCAGCACCATCGCGCCAGCTCCAATGGCTACCGCCCAATGGATCAGGTCCAGCGACGTCGTCCCGAAGGCAGCCTGCAGGAACGGCACCTCCACCACTAGGGCCTGCGCCACAACCACGAAGGCGAACGAGGCCCACAGCCAACCGTTGGTGAACAGGTGGCTGAACGCACTGGACGCGTCCGAGCGGGAATTCAACGCGTTGAACAACTGCATGAACACCAGCGCGGTGAACACCGTGGTGCGGGCGGTGACGAACTGTTCCCCAGTGCCGACCAAGGAATCCAGCCCGCCGAACAGTCCGCCCGGGAGACTCAGGTCGTAGACCAGCAGGGACAAGACGCCCATGACCAAGCCGATACCGATGATCCGCTGCCACATGTGCTTGTCGATGATGCGTTCGTCGAGGCTGCGCGGCCGCCTGCCCATGACGTCGTCCACCTCTGGGTCCACCCCCATGGCCAACGCGGGACCTGAGTCGGTGACGAGGTTGATCCACAGGATCTGCGTCGCCAGCAGCGGCACGACGGCGGCGCCGGGGTTGGCGGGATCGGCCAGCCCGATGAACCCGCCGAGCAGCACGGCGAGGAACACCGTGGCTACCTCGCCCATGTTGGAACTCAGCAGGTAGCGCATGAACTTCTTGATGTTGTCGAAGATGCCGCGGCCCTGCCGCACCGCGGCGACGATCGTGGAGTAGTTGTCGTCGCCGAGGATCATCTCCCCGGCCTCCTTGGTCACCTCGGTGCCCGTGATGCCCATCGCGATGCCGATGTCGGCCGATTTCAACGCGGGCGCGTCGTTGACGCCATCGCCCGTCATGGAGACGATCTGCCCGTCGGCCTGCAGCGCGTCGACGATGCGCAGCTTGTGCTCCGGCGAGACCCTCGCGTACACGTCGACATCGCGGACGGCGTCGACTAGGTCGTCATCACTCATCGACTCGATCTCGCGGCCCGTCAGCGCCCGCGCCTCGCCCTCGACGATCCCCAAGTCGCCGGCGATGCGGGCGGCGGTGATGGGGTGGTCGCCAGTGATCATGACGGTGCGGATGCCGGCCCGATGCGCCTCGGCGATGGCCGCCACCGCCTCCGGCCGGGGAGGGTCGATGATGGCGACGAGCCCCAGGAACACCAGACTGTGCTCGGCCGCGTCGGAGAGAGTGTCCGGGTCCTGCTCCAGCGCGCGCCTCCTGGCAACGCCCAACGTGCGGTAGCCCTGCGCGCTGAGCCGCTCGATGTCGGCCACGATCGCGGCCCGGCGTTCGGGGCTTAGTTCCACAATGTCGGCGTCGACCAGTTCGGACGTGCAGCGTTCCAGCAGCACGTCGGGCGCGCCCTTAGCGAAGAGCCGCACGTGCTCATCTGGGCTGCGGCGTCCCAGCACGGACATCATCTTGCGTTCGGAGGTGAACGGCACCTCGCCGATCCGCTCCCACACCCCGATCCGCTCGGGCACGCCGTCGAGCTTGTGCTGGGCGACGAGGAACGCGGCCTCCGTGGGGTCGCCCTGCACCTCCCACACACCGTCGACCTCAGCAAGCTGAGCGTTGTTGGCCAGCACGCCGGCCGCCAGGGTGCGTTCCGCCTCCACATGGACGCGCGCCTCGTCGCCGACAATGCTCGCCTCACCCACCGGTTCATACCCGGTGCCACTCAACTCGACCCGCCCCGATGGTGTGACGATCTCGCGGATCGTCATCTCGTTCTTCGTCAAGGTTCCCGTCTTGTCTGACGCGATGACGGACACGGAGCCAAGCGTCTCCACGGAGTGGAGATCCTTCATGACGGCATTGCGTCGCGCCATGGCCTGCACCCCGATGGCCAGCACCAGCGACAGGATGGCGGGCAACCCCTCAGGCACGGCGGCCACGGCCAGCGAGACACCGAGCAGCAAGATGTCGACCGCCTCATGGAACGTGTCCACGCCGTTGACTAGGCCAACCACCACCATGACCAGGATGGCAATGCCGATGACGAGCCCGCCGAGGGTCTTGGAAATCTGGGCGACCTCACGCTGTAGCGGGGACGGCCCGTCGACCGTCTCGTCGAGAAGCGTAGCGATGTGGCCCATCTGGGTATCCATGCCGGTCTCGGTGACGATGGCGCGGCCCACCCCGCGCGCCACCGCCGTCCCTTTGAACACCATGTTGTGCCGGTCTCCCAGCGTCCCAAGCTCGGCCAGCGGAGCGGCCGACTTTTCCACGGCCTCCGACTCTCCCGTCAGCGACGCCTCCTGCACTTGGAGGGACGACGCGCTGAGCAGGCGCGCGTCGGCGCCAACTGCGTCCCCCTCTCCTAGGACGAGGATGTCGCCGGGCACGAGGTCCGCGGCGGGCAGCGTCGTCACCTTTCCGTCGCGCAACACGCTGGCCCGGGCGGCCGTCATGTCCGCCAGCGCAGCCACCGCGTCGGCGGCCCTGTTCTCCTGCACGAACCCGATGGTCGCGTTGGCCAAGACGATGATGACGATGACCACCGCGTCGATCGGCACCCCGGTGGCGCCTTCGAGGAACCAGGCCAGCAGGGAGATGGCGATGGCACCGAACAGAAGGTAGACCAAGGGGTCGGCGAATTGATGAAGGAACCGGAGCCAGGCGGGATCCTGCGGCTTGGAACGCAACTCGTTGGCGCCATGACGCTCGAGACGGGCTGCGGCCTCCGCGCTGGTCAGCCCGCGGTCAGGGTCGACGCCCGCGGTGCGCGCCACCTCGTCGGCGGGCAGGAGGGCGGCGGGGGTGGGAGACATGAATTCCTCGCTAGCTGACTTGGGGGACGGTCTTAACCTCAGAGGCCCATGAGCCTGGCGGCCTCATCGGCCGCGCTCGCCTCGACGAGCACGGTGTATTCGTCGGCGGCAACGGTCTTGACGGAGGTGAAGTCGCGCTGGCCGTTGCTCAGCAGGTAGCCGACCACGCCGAACAGGGCACCAGATCCGGCGCCCACGAGCAGGCCAGCGAGCAGAGGCAGGAATAGACCCGCGGGTGAGAAGAGACCCAGCAGCAGGCCGAACATGAATCCGAACCAGGCACCCGAGCCAGCGCCGTAGAGAGCGGCCCTGCCGGTGTCGAGGCGTCCGGTGACCTGCTCGACGGTGTGGAGCCCGCGCCCGACGACTTGGAGCTTGGAGACGTCGAACTTGCGGTCGGCCAGAGAGTCGACGAGGCGCTGGGCCTCCTCGTAGGTGGGGAACGTCGCCAGTTCGTGGCGGGCTGTGGCGGTCATGCGTACTCCTCAGTTTTAATTGGATACATCCAAGTGGTTTACTTAGAGAGTACCAACCATCTGGACGTGGGCAAAATGATTGGATCTATCCATGCAATCCGAGATCGAGGAGACCGTGGCCGACCTCCACCGGCTATTCACAGACCTCAACCGGCTGGCCACGCGCGCCCGGCTGCGCCGCGCTCTTGGCCCTGCCTCCCTCACCACCACCGACACCTGGCTCCTCGCCCATCTCAACGAGACGGGTCCATTGCGGCTCTCGGCCTTGGCTCAATGGCAAGACGTGGACCCCTCCACCATGACGGTGCAGGTCAAGCGGCTCGAACGAGCCGGGCTGGTGAAACGCGAGACGGACCCGTCCGACCGGCGGGCAAGCCTGGTGCGCCTCACCGGCGAAGGCGTCGAGGTCTGCGCGAGCATCAGAGACGCAGCAGCCGCCTTCTTCACCGAGGCCCTCGCCGGATGGACCGCGGCCGAGCGGCAACAACTGGTCGCTTCCCTGACTCAACTCAGCCTCGCCATCGAAGCCGGGCTGGAGTCTCCGCACTGAGGAATCAGTCCCCAACTTGGGACGTCACCCCCACCCACTCCAAGCGCGGGCTTCCATCACGATCGCATGAAACGCGCACGATCAATCCAGCGACACCGTCGTCTCCCAGAGTCCGCGTTCGTGTACATCCGATTCGGAGAACCAGGCCGCCTGGGTCACCGAGCTCAGCAGCCGATCGCCGGCTAGCAGCCGACGAGACGCTGGGGCCGAAACTCGGGTTCGGGCGCGCCCCCTCCCAGTTTCCACAACGCGGCGGCGGGGAGGCCGACGAGCCGGGCGCCCTCGATGACGACCACCGGAAAGCTGTCGAGGTACTCGCGGCCGACGGGGAGGATGTGGCGCTCGACTAGGGATGACACGACTCAAAATAAGCGACTCGCAGATTCGCCGAAACAGTTTCGTGGATTCGCAGAAGGATTCTCGTAGGTTCGCCGCCTGCAGGCTCACCCGAGCATGCTCACCAGCTCAGAGTTCAGGCTACTCACGTCGGGCTCGGCGGCCATGGGCATGGGCCCATGCATCACGACGCGGCCACCCTAGGTGTAGCCTAATGTGTAAGGAGGCACACATGGCTACCAACCTTGCTCTCGATCCCAGGCTGCTTGACGAAGTGGTGGTCGCTAGCGGTTGCCGCACCAAGAAGGAGGCCGTCACCATGGCACTCCAGGAGTTCGTGGCCAGGCGAGCACGTGCAAGCATGGTCGACTCCTTCGGCACCCTCGACTGGGACGAGGAGTACGACTACAAGCAGGACCGGCAGGCGCGAGACCGCAAAGCGTAACCGTGGCGCTGCTCGTCGACACCTGCGTCTGGTCGCTGGCCTACCGTCGCGACACCCCGCCCGGCCAGCCAGAGGTGAGCGCGTTGCGGCACGCGCTCACGACACATGGCGATGTCGTCACGACGGGGGTCATCTACTTGGAAGTCCTGCGCGGATTCGTCCCACCTCGAGCCCGTGAAATCATCCGCCGCGAATTCAGCAATCTCGAGTTCCTTGAGCCGATGCGCTCCGACTACGAAGCATCTGCCGATCTCGCAACCAGATGTCGTTCAGCAGGGGTTCAACTAGGTTCAATCGACGCACTGATCGCGCAGCTCGCGATAGCGGGCGGGCACGCCCTCCTCACGACCGATCAGGATTTCATCCATGCAGCAAAACACTGCGACCTGTACCTCTGGCGGGGTGCCCAAGCCCTCGGATAATCCCGCGTCCGCGTAAACCTAAGCGGTCACTCCCCCGGATAGGAACCGATGGAGTACTGATTGCCTTCCGGGTCCTGCACCGCGCAGGTCCGGCCGCCGTAGTCGACATCCATCGGCTCTTGACACGAGACGCCCCCGGCCGCGATCGCCCGGGCGTAGGCGGCGTCGACCTCGTCATCGGTGGAGACGACGAGATAGCACGACGCCACGCCGACGCGCCGCTCCCAACCGGAGGCGTCGCCTGGGCGCTCGGCGGAGCCGAACATGATGGCCCCACACTCGCCCCAGTGGAACTGGGCGTGCTCCACGATGCGCGGGTCGGATTCGTTGCGCACCACCAAACGCTCGGTGAAACCGAGGGCGGTAAGGAACGCGATGCCAGCATCGGCGTCGCGGAAACTCAGGGAATGGAACAGCGTTGGTTTCGTCATGGGTTCAGCCTGCACCTTCGCCCACAGCAGTGTCTTGAACGATTGGGAAAGATTCGGCCCGCCACTGGGTTGGCGACTGACCAGCCAAGACACGGAATTCACGCGCCAGATGGGCCTGGTCCGCGTAACCCGCGGATGCCGCCACCTCGGCCCACGGGACACCAGACCGGGCGTGGGTCTGCGCGACACCAAAACGGTGCAACCGGGCAACGTCTCGCGGCGCCAAACCAAACTCCCCGACGAAGCGGTTGACCAAATGCCGCCTCGACCAGCCCACCTCCCGGGCGAGTTCCGCGACGCGGATCCTCCCGCGCCTGGCAGCCAGCACCCCCCAGGCGTGGGCAAGGTCGCCTGGCAGGCGGCTGCCGGAAGCCGCGGCCCGCTTCAACAGATGCTGCTCGAGCAGCCGGAACCGAGTGGCCCACGATGATGAAGCGAGCCGGGCATGCAAGTCGTCGGGAATACCCAGCGGAAGGTCAGCATGATCGGCCAACTCGTAACTCAGCGAGCCGACGGGAACCCCGAGGATCGCCCGGCAGCCGGCCGGAGTCAGGCTGACCTGAATGCCATGCTGCCGGCCATGGGTGCGGATCAGCACGGGTCGGGTATGCAGACCGGAGGCCAGCAGCCAGCGTCGCACCCGGCTGTCGAGGTCCGCTAGCCAGGCCACGTCGAGCGGCTCATCGAAACTGACGATCACCGTCGCGCCTGGGCTCGGGACGCCGTGATGCACCGCTCAGGGGTCGAGACGAAGGTCGTATCCCTCCATCCGCGTCACCAGTCCCCGCAGCGCCGGGTGCACCGGATGTCTCATGCACCCAGGCTACGCGGAGGGCAAGTGAACCAGCCGCCCCAACGACTCGGCCAGACACGAAGAAGGCGCAGGCTAAGCGCCGAGCAGGGCGAGGGGCACGACGGCGACCCCATCAGGGCGACGGTAAGCGGCCCGGCCGGCGTTGATCACCACGAGGCCTGCCACCCGGTCCGGGATCTGGTCCCGCAACCACTTGAGGTGTCGCACGTCGGAGTCGTCGATGGCGGCAGCGAGCTTCACCTCGATTGCGACGATTTGCCCGTCAGCCCCCTCGACGATCAGGTCCACCTCGTGGCGTCCGCCGTCGTACCTCAGGTGAAGGACCCGAGCCCCGGCGGCCTGAGCGGCGACGCGGACGGTCAGGGCCGCTAGTGACTCGAACAACTGCCCCATCATGTGCGCGCCCGCCGCGCCAAGCAGAGCGCCGGCAGAGAGGTTGAGCAGCCGGGCGGCCAGCGCGGGATCCGCCAGTTGATGCTTCGGCGCCTGCTGGTTGCGCTTGAAGGCGTTGTTTACTGGCAGCCAACCGGGCAGTGGGTCCAGGATCCAGATCTGGGTAAGCAGATCTCGGTAGGTGATGGTCGTCGTGCTCGCGGGCTGGGTCCCGTCGCCGCCGGTGGCGGCGTCGAGGATGCGGGAGTACGACGTCGTGAGCGAGGACGCGGCCGCGTAGGACGCCAGCCAGCGGCGCAGCGTCTCGGGACGCCGGACCCGGGCACCCAGGTCCGGGATCTCGCGGTCGATGATCCG
>JBHADA010000247.1:0-7071 GCA_041854805.1 Arachnia sp. | reverse complement strand
TCGGGGCCAACCTCGACGACGGTGGTTCGGTATGCCATGTTCTTATCCTCTCTGATGAGCGCCACTGACGGTCAGTGGCCCGAATAAAGGCCGACGCTGGCCAGCCAGGCGATAGCGACGCGCGGGACGCCGTTGATGAAGCGGGAGTAGAGCACGGCTGGCACGCCCACCTCGATTGTCTCCGGTTCGGCCTCCGCCAGTCCCATGCCCACCGGAATGAAATCGCAGGCGTTTTGGGTGTTGATGGCGAACAGCGCTGGCAGGGCCAATTGCGGGGGCACGTTGCCCTTGCCGATCTCGACGCCGATGAGGGTGCCGATGATCTGGGCGATGACGGCACCTGGGCCGAGCAGTGGAGACAGGAACGGCAGGGAGCAGATGAATCCGAGGACCATGAGGCCCCAGCCCGTGCCGGCCAGCGGGGTGAGCAACTGGGAGAACCAGTTGCCCAAGCCGGAGGCTTGGATGATGCCGATCAGCATGGCGACGAAGCCCATGAACGGCAGGATCGTGTTGAGCATCATCTGCACCGCGTTGCGGCCCGCCTGGTAGAACACGGCGATGACCTTGCCGGCGCCCAAGCCGATGCTCTCCAGCAGCGACTTCTTCTGTTTGGTGGCCATCTGCTCGGTGAGCTTCATTGGCCGCCCGTCTTCCCGGGTGGGAATGGTCTTCGCTTCTCCCGCCTCGGCCGTCGCGGCGGATTCCGCTGCCGCCGCGGCCCCGGCCGCCTCCGCCTCGTCGGCGGCGCGGACCTGGTCGACGCCCACCGCGGACACGTAGATGCCCTCATGGATGTGCTGGGCAAGGGGGCCGGTCTTGCCGGTGGGCATGACGTTGATCGTCGGGATGCCCTTCTTCGGGTACAGCCCGCAGCGCAGGGAGCCGCCGCAGTCGATGACGGCGCAGAAGTGTTCGTCGTCGGGCACACGGGTGTTGAAACCGTTGACGGGCTCGGCCCCGGTGAGCTCGGCGATCTTGTCCACCACCTCGGGCTTCTGCCCGCCGCCGACGATGTAGACGATCTTGTTGCGCTTCTCGTCGGGCGTGATGGTGAGCGGGCCGCCGAAGCCCCCGGCGCCCTTGGTGACCACGATCGTGCGGTACTCAGCCATGAGTGTGCACCTCCTTGGACAGGGTGACTCCCTGCTGCCTAGCGACGAATTGGGTGGTGAAGTCCGTGACCCAGCCGCCAAGGAAGTTCAGCACGATGCCCAACAGCATGTACCGGATGGCGAGTTCACCGGTGTTGAGGCCGAGGTCCGCAATACCAGCGGCGATACCGGCCCAGACGAACAGCTCGGCGGGATTGTTGTGCGGGAACAGGCCGTTGTTGGTGTGCACCATTTGCGCCACGGACGCGAAGTAGCCGGGCTTGTAGGCCTCGGGCAGGAAGCGGCCCAGCGTGAACGCGGCGGGGTTGGTGAGGAAGAACGCGCCGATCCAGGGCAGCACCAGGTAGCGGCTGATCACGTTGCGTCCGGCCTTGGCGGCGAACCGGTTGATCCGCTCCTCGCCAATGAGGGCGATGAGGGCGTTCATCGCGATGAGCAGCATGAGCACGAGCGGCACGATTCCCGTCATCCACGACAGGAACACCTCCGCCCCCTTCCGGAACAGCCCGATGAACCATTCGGCTGCCTGAACCATGGCACCCGGCAACCATCGGATGAGCACCATGATCACATGGCCGATCCCCTGCACGAGCATGACGAGCCATTGCCAGATGATCTCCATCTCGACTCCTTTCTGTGAGTTCCTCAACGTGAGATGCGTCGAGGGAGCCCTCGTCCACTACGACGAGGCCCGATTGGGCGCGCCTGAGGCAAGGCTTCGCCCGGCCGCCACGGTTGTGGCGGGTGACTTGTGGGATTCAGGCCGCGACGCGGTCGCGCCGCACCACGACCTTCTTCGGCTTGGCCGGGGCCACGGCGGCATCGACCGGCGAGGGAAGCGTTCGGCGTTTGGGTTTGATGCCGGGCAGGGCGTCCAGCAGGCGCCCCACCGCGGTGGGTGGCTCGGCGGGGGTGCCCCCCCCCACCACCACGCGGTAGTTGTCGCGCAGGTTGGCCAGCGCCTTGACGACGGGCTTGCCCAGGCTGGCCGAGGCGGTGGGGTCGATCATGCCGGCGAATTGGCCGTTGTAGTCGTCGAAGGGTTTGAACCGGGCCAACACGGTCACCCCGCCCAGGCGATGCCCCTCGACGATGCGGTCATCGTCGTCGAGCACGAACATGACGATGGACCCGGCGACGAGACCGCCGCGGAACTTGCCCATGGCCACCCGGCCCTTGCGGCGCAGCGCCACGAAGAGCTTGGTGAACGCCTGAGTCTGCTTGAACGAGAACCAGGATTGCACCACCCAGGCCAATCCGATCGCGATGAGTAAGGTCCAAAACATGCCATCACCTCTCCGTGGTGGGGTTCTTCTCGAGGAAGTAATAGAACTGTTCGAAGGACGTGAGGGTGCAGGCCTCGCTGAGCAGGTCCCGCCGCGCGCCGAGCCTCAGCACCTCGTCGTAGACCTGCACCAGCACGTCCTGGCTGTGTGAGGAGCCCTCCGGCACGCCCAGCAGGACGATGAGCCGCACACCGTCGTCGCCTTCTTCGCGAGGCACGACGCCTATGGCGAGCATGACCTCGGCGTCGGCGGGCAGCGGCGCGTGCGGGAAACCGACCCACGGGTCGAGCCGCATCTGGGCCTGTGCCTCCCGGCGGCGGATGCGTTCTCCGAAGCCCGCGTCGACGAGGCCACGGGCCTCAAGGTGGCCGGTCATGTAGTCCACGGCGTCGGCGTAGTCCGTGCCGGCTGGCAGCGCGAAGAATCGGCGCTCGTCGAGCGCACCGGCCAGCACCGACGACGGCCCCACCCCCGTTCCGAGCGGGATGCGTAGCTGGAGCCGTTCGAGTTGCCGGGCCAGGGCGGCCCTGTCCAGCACGCGGGTGACGTGCAGCGTCGGGGCGGCGCAGTCGATCTCGTCGGAGCCGGCCACCACCACGAGGTCCGTGTCAGCCAGCGCGACCCGGGTGGCCTCGGCCAGCGCGACGACCCGAAGCTCGGTGCCGCTGGGCAGCACCTTGCCAAGCTGCAGCCGCACCAGTTCGGCGGTGACGCGGCCCGTGCTGGCCACCACGGCCACCCGCAGATGGTCCGTGCCGCGCTCGCGCCCTTCGAGGAACACCTGGAAGTAGGTGGCGAGGAAGGCCAGCTCGGGTTCGCTGACGGGGATGCCGACGCGGCGTTCGATGACGCGAGAGGCCACGGTGGCCATCGTGTAGGCGACGGGGAACTCTTGGCGCACCCCGGCCACGCCCGAGTCGTCGATCCAGATCCGGTAGCGCATGCGGTTGAGCATGTAGGCCAGGTGCCGGGCGAACTCGGTGAGGTAGCCGGCGCTGGCGAGGTTGATGTTCATCTCGTCGCGGACGGCGGCCAGCACCTCGCGCACGAGCGCGTCGTCCTCGCCGAGCACGCCGCTGAGGCGGGTTGCCACGGCGGGGTCGCCTGGCGCCCGCATACCCGCGATGGGCAGCGTGAGGAAGATCCTTTCGCTGGCGTTGAGGGTCACGCCGAACTCGGTGGCGAGCGCGTCGGCCAGGGCGTTGGCCAACCCGTTTGCCGGGGTGCCGACGAGGCCGGAGTAGCCGGAGGGGAGGGCGTCGATGGGGCGGGCCGTGCGGGCGCGGTCGACACAGACGGTGGCCCATCGGGTGAGCTCGGGCACGTAGACCTTCTCCAGCCCGGCCTCACCGGCGAGGTCCCGCACTATCGCCTCGACGCGGTCCTGCAGCGGGCTGGGCGGGTAGGCGGTGGGATAGTGGTGGCGCAGCAGGTGGAGGCGCCGTTGCAGCTCGGGGCCGTGGATGCTGAGGCCCACGTTGGGGCGCCCTTCGACGCTGAGGTCGTCTTGGGCTAGGAGTTCACGCACGCGCACCAGGTCCGTGACGACGGTGGTGCGCCCCACGGCCATGGCGCTCGCCAGTTCGTCGATGCGCACCGGCACGAGAGCTCTTATGAGGTTCGCGATGATGTACGACGCCCGGGTGGCGGGATCGTTGAAGGACGCCTCCCCCTCCACGGAGGCCCGCACCGCGCGGTAGCGGGGAGGGTCGGCCACTAGGAGCCGGTAGCGCCCGTCGTCGAGGGAGACCGACGCGGAGGTGCCGAGCAGGTCCTGCAGGGAGGCCACCTCGGCGGCGAGGGTGCGCCGGCTGATGTCGAGCGCGCCCGCCAGCTCAGAGGCAGGCACGCTCCGCGCCGCCTCCAGCAGCGTCAAGATCCGTGCCTGCCTCGTCATGATTCCCCCTACACGCCGGAGCCGTTGCCGCCGAAGAAGGTGTCCCAGGGCACGTTGACCTGCTGGTCGAGGCCGACCACCTCGTACAGGTGGCGCAGCAGCGGGAACCGTTCTGGGGCGACGACGCCGCGTTCGGTGAGCTTGACCATGGCCTCGCCGATCACCTTGATGGCGGCGGCGCCCTCGAGGGTGACGCCGGGCATCTGGGCGCGGGCCTGGCTGAACGTCAGCCCGGCGCCGACGAGACGTCCGCACTTGACGTTGCGTCCGCCCATGGAGGTGACGAAGCAGTCGCCGATGCCGGGCAGGCCGATGGGGGTGGTGGGCTGGCCGCCTAGGAGCTCCATGAACTGGATCATCTCGACGGAGGCCTGGCCGAAGAGGGCGGCGCCGTAGTTGAAGTTGACGTAACGCTCGCCGGCGGCCTCGCCCATGGCGTCGAGGAGCCCGTTCATGAACCCGGCGCCGAAGGCGTAGCAGTTCTTGGTGGCGGCGCAGACCTCGACGCCAACGAAGTCGGTGTTGGTCCACACGTGGTAGAAGTCCGTGGCGAACAGCTCGCGCCACATGTCGAGGGTGGCCTGGTCGCGGCCGGTGAACACGACGCTGGTGTGACGTCGCACGGCCACCTCACCCGCGATGGATGGGCCGGCGATGGCGGAGAAGGTGAGCTGCGAGCGCAGCTCGTCGGGGATCTCGCTGGCCAGCACGTCGGGAAGGATGGTGAGGTTGCCTTCGTCGTCGGCCTCCATGCCCTTGGCTAGGGCGATGACGTGCATGCCTGGACGAAGCAGGCTGGCGAGTTGCTGCCCGGCCCAGCGCACGCCGAAGGAGTTGACGCCGCTCATCACGAGGTCGACGCCGTCGAAGGCCTGGGCTGCGTCTTCGAGCTGGTAGGCGACGGTGCCCTCGGGGAGGGTGAGGCCCAGGTTGGGGTGCACCCCGGTGGTCTGGATCGATTCGATGATCTCGCGGTCCAGGTGGGTGCCCACCAGCCGCACGGTGTGGCCGTTGTCCGCCAGCGGCGTCGCTAGCGAGCTGGCCATGATTCCTGCTCCGAGTACTGTGATTGTCGCCATGTGTGCTCCTTAGTCTCCACGCTTCACCGCGGGTCTTGACAGTGTGGACACTACCCACGCGGCGCCGCGAGGGAAACAGTTGTTGTGCCGGGCTTCTGCGGAGCGGCGGCAAAGCCCTGGCCTATTCCTCCGGGCGGGCCCGCCGCGGCCGGGCCTGGCTCCACCGGAGCGCTCGACGTGCCTGGCCGGCGCCGGACCACGCAAGCAAAGCCGAGCGAAGCGAGTTCCGATCTGGTGGGGTCCACGGGGCGAAGCCCCGTACCGTGACGCGGCGCAGCCGCCTGTCACGGAAGCAAGAAAACCGAGCGAAGCGAGATCCGATCCGGTGGGGTCCACGGGGCGAAGCCCCGTACCGTGACGCGGCGCAGCCGCCTGTCACGGAAGCAAAGGAAGCCGAGCGAAGCGAGATCCGATCCGGTGGGGTCCACGGGGCGCAGCCCCGTACCCTGACGCGGCACAGCCGCCTGCCACGGAAACAAGAAAACCGAGCGAAGCGAGATCCGATCCGGTGGGGTCCACGGGGCGAAGCCCCGTGTGAGACCTCGGCCGTACCACTCACCAGGGTCTCGACACACTGGCCGCTCCGCGTCCAGCTACTCGACCGGCGGGGTTTCCCTTCCAAGAAGAACGTCCGCGGGCCAATGACTCACCAGCAGTACCTTTCGGTTCATCTGCCTGCCATCTGGGATGCTCATTCGGAGGTGACCCATTGGCGGCGTATGGTGCTGCGTAGAGTTGCGTTTCCCATATGGAGGTTCTGGTTGTGGTGGATGGGTTTGATGAGCGGCTTGCTCGGTTGGGTGTTGATGTGGAGAGGGCGAAGGCGCGTGCTGTGTCGGCGTCGGAGTTTCAGAGGCGTGTGGGTGAGGTGCGTGGTCGTGGGTCGCGTGAGGGGGTTGAGGTGACGGTGGATTCGTCGGGTGCGTTGGTGGATGTGGATCTGGGTCGGGATTTGGCGTGGGTGAGGGATGCGTTGTTGGGGGCGTATGGGCAGGCTCGGCAGGATGTTGGGCGGGCTGTGGTGGGTTTGGCGCGGGATGCTTTTGGTGAGGGGGATTCGTCGGTGGAGCGGTTGCGTGCGACGTATGGTTTGGACGGTGATGGTGATGATGTGTCGCAGGAGCCGGTTCGTGGGTTGGGTGTGTTGCGTCCTGGGGGGTGGGCGTGAGCGAGTTTCGGGTTGATCCGGCGGGGTTGCGGTCTCATGCTGGGCATTTGGGTGAGGTGTCGTCTGGTGTGGCGTTGGCTGTGGATGCGTCGGGTCAGTCGAGTATTTCGGATGGTTCGTTGGGTGTGATGATTGGTCCGTTGGGGGCGTTGGGGTTGGCTGAGGGGTTGGCTCGGTCGGCGTTGCGGTCGGCTGGGGAGTCGGTTGAGAGGTTGGCTGGTGAGTTGGTGGCTATGGCTGCTGATTTTGGGGCTAGTGATGGTGAGGTGTCGGCTGTTTTTGATGCTACTGCTGCGGGGGAGTCTGGGTCGGTGCCGGTGGCGTCTGGGGTGCGGTCGTCGTCGTCGGGTGGTGGGAATCCGCGGGTTAGTCCGGATCTGATTTCGAGGATGGGGCCGGTATGACTAGTTCGAGTAATCCGTTGGTTGCGGAGCGTACTGATACGACGACTCCGTTGGCGGGGACGTTTCTCCTTGAGGATGGGGAGGCTCTTGTTGAGGCGATTGAGTCGAAGAGTTGGGTGGCT
>JBHADA010000246.1:0-25694 GCA_041854805.1 Arachnia sp. | reverse complement strand
GTGCGTTCCTTCTCCGGGTCGGGGATGGGGATCGCCGACAACAACGCCTGCGTGTACGGATGCGCGGGGGCCTCGAACACGGTGTCCACGTTGCCGATCTCTACGATCTTGCCCAGATACATCACAGCCACCCGGTCCGCGATGTGGCGCACCACGGACAGGTCGTGGGCGACGAACAGGTAACTCAGCCCCAGGGTGGCCTTCAACTCGTCAAGGAGGTTGATCACGCCGGCCTGGATAGACACATCCAGCGCGGAGACCGGCTCGTCCAGCACCAGCAGGCTCGGCTCCAGCGCGAGCGCACGGGCGATGCCGATGCGCTGCCGCTGCCCGCCGGAGAAATTGCGCGGGTACCGGTTGGCGTGCGACGGCTCCAGACCCACCAGCTCCATCAACTCGTCCACGCGGGTGCCGATGGCCTCCTTCGTCCACCCATAGGCGCGCAGCGGCTCGGCGATGAGGTCGAAGACGGGCAGCCGCGGGTCCAGCGAGGCCATCGGGTCTTGGAACACGATCTGCACGTCTTGACGCATGGAGCGCCGCTGGGCGCGGGTGATGGTGGACGTGTCCTTGGACAGGACCACGATGCTGCCGCTCTGCGGGGCCTTGAGGTCCAGCACCTCCAGCAGGGTGGTGGTCTTGCCGCAGCCAGATTCGCCGACCAGCGCCAAGGTCTCGCCCTTGCGGACGTCGAACGACACCCCAGAGACGGCGTGCACGGTGCCGATACGCCGCTTGAAGACGGAGCCCTTCATGAGCGGGAACTCCTTGACCAGGTCGGTGACCTCGAGCACCACCTCGCGCTCGGCGTGGGGCAGGGCGAGCGCTTCGGGGGTCTTGAGCCTCGGCAGCGGGTAGATGCCCTGATAGTCGAGATTCTTCTCCTCGATCTCGGCGCGGCGGCGGCAGGCCGAGCGCTGCGGCTTCTCCCCGTCGTCGGCATCCCGGACCGGCTCCAGCGCCGGCTCGCCGTCCAGGCATTCGGGCTGCGCCATGGGGCAGCGGGGCTCGAATGGGCAACCGGTGGGCGCGTTCAGCAGCGACGGAGGGTTGCCCTCCAGCGAGGCCAACGCGGAGTCCTTCTTGGCGTCGAGGCGAGGTAGGGACCCCAGAAGGCCGATGGTATAGGGCATACGGGAGCGGTAGAACAGGTCGTTGACCGCGCCCGTCTCCACCACGCGCCCGGCGTACATGACGGCCACCCGGTCCGCCATGCCGGCCACCACGCCGAGGTCGTGGGTGATCATGATGACGCCCGCGCCGGTCTCCTCCTTGGCGGTGCGCAACACGTCGAGGATCTGGGCCTGGATGGTGACGTCTAGGGCCGTGGTGGGCTCGTCGGCGATGATCAGGTTGGGGTTGTTGGCGATGGCGATGGCGATGACGGCCCGCTGCCGCATACCCCCGGAGAACTCGTGTGGGAAGGCGTTGACCCGCACCTTGGGGTTGGGGATGCCCACTAGGTCCAGCAACTCGACGGCCTTGGTGCGGGCGTCGGCGTCGGAGATGCCCTTCCTATGAATCTTGAGCGCCTCGACGATCTGCTGACCCACGGTGTAGACCGGGGTCAACGCGGAGAGTGGGTCCTGGAAGACCATGGAGATCCACGAGCCGCGGATCTTGGACATGTAGGCGTCCGAGCGCCCCAGCAGCTCGGTGCCGTGCAGCTTGACGGTGCCCTCGACGTGGGCGGTCTCGTCCAGCAGGCCCATGATGGCGGTGGAGGTCACCGATTTACCCGAGCCCGATTCGCCCACGAGGGCGAGCACCTCGCCGCGGCTGACGTCGAGGTCGACGCCGCGCACGGCGTGCACCTTGCCGTTCTCGGACGGAAAGGTGACGGCGAGGCCGCGCACCTCCAACAGCGGCGCGTCCGCGTTCTGGTCGGGCAGCGCGTTGGAGGCGAAGGTGGGGTTCTGCTTGCGGCTCATGCCTTGCCTCCAGACTTGGACGAGGAGTCGATGGCGTCGCGGATGCCATCGCCGATGAGGTTGATGCACACCAGGAGGGCCACCAGCATCACCGCGGGCGCCAGGAAGGTCCACGGGTAGATGTCGATGTCGCCCTGCGACTGGGCGATGAGGGTGCCCAGCGACGTCTGCGGCGGCTTCACACCAAAGCCGAAGTAGGACAGCGAGGTCTCGGAGATCACGGCGATGGCCACGCCCAGGGTGGCGTCGATGATGATGTAGGACGAGATATTGGGCAGGATGTGGCGGCCGATGATGGTAGGTGCCTTGACGCCCATGTATTTGGCGGCGGTGACGTAGTCCATGTTGCGCACGCTGAGCGTCATGGACCGGATCACGCGGGCCGACAGCATCCAGCCGAACAGGGCCAGAAGCGCGATGAATGCCGGGACGGAACCCTTCGACTGGGGACTGATCGACTGGCTGATGATGGCGATGAGCAGGAACGACGGCAGCACCAGCAGCAGGTCGATCACCCACAGCGCGGCCCGGTCGAACCAGCCGCCGAAGTAGGCGGCGGCGCTGCCCACCGTGGCAGCGACGAAGGTCTGGATGCCGGCCACGCTCAAGCCGATGACCAGCGACTTGCGTAGGCCCTCGATGGTCATGGCGAACACATCGGAGCCGTCCTTGGTGGTGCCGAGCCAATGGTCGTCGTTGGGCGGCACGGCGAAGGACAGGAAGTCCGACTCGGTGTAGTGATAGTTGCCGATGTAGGGGCCGATCAGTGCGATGAGCAGGATGAGGCCGAAGCCGATGAGGCCGCCGACGGCGCTCTTGTTGCGCAGGAACCGGCGCCGCAGGATCTGACCCCGGGTGAGGCGTTTCGCGGCTGGCGCCGTGGACGAGCCGGCCGCGGGATCGGTGGCCTCGGTCTGGTTCAGGGGAATGTTGGTCATTCAGCTCACCCTCACTCGTGGGTCGATGACGGCGACGAGCACGTCGGACAGCAGGGCGCCAGTGAGCGTCATAAGCCCAGAGAAGGCGACGACCGCGACCGTGCCGTTGATGTCGGCGGTGGCGATGGATTGCACGGAATACTCGCCCAAGCCGTGCCAGGAGAACACAGTCTCCGTGATGGCGGCGCCGGTGAAGAGGCCCGCGATCGCGAAGGCGAAGTAGGTGCCCATGGGGATGAGCGACGTGCGCAGGGCGTGCTTGGTGATGGCCTGCCGCTTGAGCAGGCCCTTGGCGCGGGCGGTGCGCACATAGTCGGCGCCCAGGGTGTCGAGCATGAGGTTGCGTTGGTAGCGCGAATAGGAGGCGATGCCGTTGAGAGACATGGAGATGGTGGGTAGCAACAGGTGCTGGGCGCGCCCCACGAAGCCGGAACCCTCGCCCACGAATTCGATGTACTGCCCACCCAGCACGGTGTTGAGTTCGATCGCGCCCAACTTGAGCAGCAAGGCCAACACCATGACGGGCGTGGAGATGACGAGCAGCGAGAGGAAGGTGGCCATCCGGTCCCAGACGGAATACTGCTTCGTCGCGGTCCAAGCGCCCAGCGCGGTCCCCAGGACGAGCCCCAGTACCGATCCGATGAGTACCAACCGCACAGAGACCCACATGCGATCCGAGATGATGCTGGCGACGTCCTCACCCTTGGGGGTGACCCCCCAATCCCACGCGGTCACGACACCGTGAATCCAGCGCCCGAAGCGCTCCATGAGCGGGTCGTTGGGGTTGATGTTGTATTCCGTCAGGCTGGCGTAGATGGCGTTCCAGTTGAGCGAGGGGTTGCCGAGATCGAATTGACCCAGCGGGTTGAGCTGGGTGGCCGCCAGGAAATAGGCCAGGATCGTGGCGATGGCTAGCAAGATCGCGTAGTTGGCGATTCGTCGCAGCAGGTATAGGAGCATCGGTCTTCTCTTCTCGAAACCGGCCACGCCAGGGGGAGCAGCCGGTGCCTTTGTTCCGCCTACACCGGTGCCCGGGCGACGCTCGGTGCCGACGATACCGGCACACGATACCCGGAAGTCGAAACGCGTGAACAGGCGTGGCCGCGAACGAGCACGGGCGCGAGGCGAACGGGCAGTGAGTGTGTTCTCGCCTCCGCGAGGTGTTGGAATAGGTGTCATGTTCGCGGCGGACCACATGGACCTGATCGAAGGCGTGCTCGTAGGGCACGCGTTGGGAGTGCCCTACGAGGTGGGGTCGCGACCTTTGGTGGGGAGCCCCCGGATGCTGGGTGCGGGCGGCTATGCCCCAGGCGTGCCTCGAGTCGCGGATCCGCAGAGATGGGCGCGCGAGACTGCGGAGAGGGGAGCCGGATGATGGAGATCGTCGAGCCAAACGAGCGCTTCCGGGAAACCTTCCTGGATGGCTGGGACGAGTTCGCGGGGGAGCGCGACGATCCCAGCCGCGCCATGGGCGCTTCACGGTTGCCTCGGGAGCGGGTCGCCACGCAGGAGGGATTCGTCGAGTTCTGCGACGCGTTGCGCCGGGCGTGGACCGAGCCGCGGCCCGGATTCGTCCCGGCATCCACGCTGTGGGCCGTCGAAGGCGGCCGATGGCTGGGGCGCGTGTCGATGCGGCACGAATTGAACCAGCGTCTCCTTCGCTTCATGGGACATATCGGCTACGCGGTGCGCCCCTCGGCCCGGCGCCGCGGGGTGGCCACGGCCCTCATGCGCGCGGGATTGGACCGGCTGGTGGAGGTGGGCGTCGTCCGCGTCCTAGTCGTGTGCGACGACGACAATGTCGCCTCGCGTCGCATCATCGAGAGCGCCGGCGGGGAACTGGAGAATGTGGTCGATGGCCTTCGACGGTACTGGATCCACGCCGGGTAGCCTGTCGGCGTGGAACCCAGCGAGCGTCGGCGTGCCGCCCAGGCGCGTGTCGAGTTGGCCCGTCAGGCAGAGCGGGCGGAGGCCGCTCGGGCGCAGGTGCTCATTGACGAGTTCGTCGCGGCCGCCAACGCCCAAGGACTCAAGCCGAGGCCGCTCAAGGCCCGCACCTTCGACGGACGCGTCGTCAAGACCGACAAGGTGGGTTGGTACCTGCGCAACAACCACACCGTCGCCATTGACGTTGACGGCAACTACTACTCCCTGACGGTGTCGGCCGGTTTTCTGGATAGGTTCCGCGGCGTCACGCTCACGCCCACCCTGCCGCCGCTGGTGGTCGGCCGCGGCGGTCGCGATGGGGAGACAGGGGACCTCAAGGATTTTCTGGCCTGGACGCTCGACGGGTCCATCACTCAAGACGATTGATCATTTAATCAGGATCGTTGCACTAAGCTGTGCGCAAGCTGAGTCTCACACTTCCCCAGTGCGGCAACGAACGCCGTGCGGAGCGAAGCCTTACCAACCGGCCCCGGCCGCACACCTGAGGAGAACCTGTGTCTCGACGCGTAACGAGTCGCGTATTGGCGCTCATCGCTTCCCTTTCCCTGCTTGGCGCGACGTTGACGACGACGCCAGCGGCGGCGGACTCACCCAGGGACATCCCGGCCCCGGAGGCGATGACCAAGTCCGTGAAGCAGAAGCTGACGGAGAAGCTTCGCGACAAGGGAAGAAAGGTCACGTCGAGCCAAAAGGTGCGTGTGGTGGTCATGCTCAAGGAGCAGCCCACCGTCGCGTCCAAACAAGGCGAACGCAACCGCTTGAGCGCCCAACAGAAGTTGATCAAGGCCTGGAGTGGAAAGCACGGCCTCAAAGTGGACCGGCAGTTCGGGTTCTTGCTCAATGGGTTCAGTGCCGAGATGCCGGAGAACAAGATGGCCGCGCTGGAGGCCGAGCCGCAGGTGGCCTCCGTCAAGCGGGAACGCCTCTACGAGCCCAGCGAGTACGCCGCGCGCGACGCGATGGGGGTGCCCGCTGCATTCGAGAAATACCAGACCGATGGCACCGGAACCGTCATCTCCATCATCGATTCAGGTATCGACCCGCGCCACCCGGACCTGCGGCTCGACGACTGTGGTTCCGCCAAGATCAAGAAGGTCAACTCCCAGGCCGACGCCAACTTCACCTGCAAGGTGCCCAACGGATACAACTACGCCGACGAGAACTTCGTGGTGCGCGACACCACCTCCAGTCAGCACGGGCAGCATGTGGCCGGCATCGCCGCCGCGAACGGCTCCACGGGTGCCAAGCCAGACTTCGAGGCCTCCGGGCGCATCGACGGCGCCGCACCCAATGCCCAGTTGCTGGCGATGAAGGTGTTCTCCAACGACCCCGATCGGGCCGAATCGGGTGAGGATTCCGACATTATCGCCGCCATCGAGGACTCCGTGAAGATGGGCGCCGATGTCATCAACCTCTCCTTGGGCTCGCCGAACGGGATCAACGATTATTCCGACGGAGTCTTTGCGGCCCTCGAGGCCGCCCGGGCCCAAGGCGTGCTGGCCGTCATGTCCGCAGGCAACGAGGGCCAGAACTTCTCGCTCGATGGGGGCCCCGACGATCTCCTCGGCCGCTTCGACGACGGCACCGTCGGCTCCCCGTCGCTGTCTGGGGCCGGCCTATCCGTAGCCTCGATGGAGAATTCCAAGCGCGTGGACATCCGCGGAACCTTGGGCGAGGGCGACGCCAAGGTGGACTTCATTTACGAACAAGCGACCGGCGAACGCGACGATGACGCCCATCCCATCAAGTACGTCGGCTTGGGACGCAAGGAGGACTTCGGCGATATCGACCTCACCGGCGCCTACGCCTTGGTGCAGCGAGGCGAGATCACGTTCACCGAGAAGTTCCAGGGCGCCATCTCCCGCGGGGCGAAGGGCGTGGTGGTGTTCAACCACGAGCAGGGCGGCGACGAGTTCATCGACATGGCTGGATTGGAAGATGTCGAGGTGTTTGGCGCTAGCGTGGGCCATAAGGACGGCATGGCGCTGGTCGAGGCCCTCAAGGCCAACCCCGACCTGAAGATCCGTTTCACGGGCGAAACCCGTATCGGTGCGAACCCCGGCGCCGGCGGCCCCAGCGACTTCACGTCGTGGGGCACCACACCCACCCTTGACTTCAAGCCAGAGATCGCGGGCATCGGCGGCAACGTGTATTCAACGGTCGGGACGAAGGGGTATGCCACCAAGGGGGGAACGTCGATGGCGGCGCCCAACGTCGCCGGGCTCTCCGCGCTCATCATGGAGGCGTTCGCCCAGCGTTACCCGAACCTCAGTGCCAGGGAGCGGGTGGACTTGGTCAAGACCACGCTCATGAATACCGCCGAGGCCAGGGCCGGTGCCGACGGTGTCCCCCACGCGCCGCGTCGGGTGGGCGCCGGACTCGCACGAGTCGACCGCGCCCTCGAGACGAACGTCACCGCCACCGTCGATGGCTCCCCGTCGGTGGCCCTGCGTGAGGTGAACGGGCCCAGGAGTTTCGTGGTCACCCTCACCAACCGCGGTCAGCGCGCCGTCACATATGGCATCGGCGAGCAACAAGTGCTGACGGAGACCAACGAGGCGGGCAAAGAGACCGCGTCGGTGCGTTCCAGCGAGACGCTCGGCGCGTCGAGCCGCAGCGTCACCGTCCCCGCTGGAGGTACGGCCAAGGTGACCTTCACCCTGGTGCCGGACACCTCGAAGAGCCACTTCATTGAGGGGTGGGCAAAGCTGTCCGGCGCCAACGGCGCACCTGACCTCGCGGTGCCGTACCTGGGCTTCGTGGGTGACTGGGGCAAGGAGAATATCGTCCAACCACCAGGCCAGCAGTGGAGCGAGGACGTGCCGGGGACCACTGGACTCTTCGGCGCCCTCACCTTCCTCCAGGTTCCTATGGAGGAAGAGGGCGCCCGGTACGCATTGTCGCCCAACGGTGACGGCTTCCTAGATAGCGTGAATCCCGGCATGGTGCTCATGCGCAACGCCAGCGAGATTCACTACGAGACACTGAGCGCCGACGGCACCGTGCAGCGCGAGCTTGGCCATGACCAGCACGTGCGACGCCTGACGGGAGGAAAGATCAGAGCGATCCTCGGATCTGAAGGAAGCATCCTGAGGGATGGCAGGAGCTTCGACGGCACCCTGTGGAACCCGCAGAAGGGGGCCACCGAGCCCCTGCCCGACGGCGAATACATCTACCGGGTCAGGGCTCGCGTCAACAAGGACGAGGCCTGGCAGAACACGGACCTGCCGTTCCTCGTCGACAACACCGCTCCCACGGTGAACGTCACGGGCGTCACCGCCACCGAGGTCAGCTTCACCGCCACCGACTCCGGTTCCGGTCTGTTGGACAAGCCGATGGTCCTGGGCCCGGACGAGACCGAATACCCCGTGGAACAACTGGCGGATGGAAGCTGGAAGGGGACCTTCCCGGAGGGCCTTCCCTACGTGACCGTGAGTGCGGCTGACCGGGGCATGAATGTCGATCAGCGCATCATCACCGACCAGCCGAGCGCCATGTATCTGCTCATCGACGGCCGGCTCGTCCAGGGAGACTCCACGGTCGTGGGGGAACAAGCCACGAACTACCTACGCATTGAGGGCGCCGTTACGCCTGACGTGACCCGCGTCACCGTCAATGGGGCCGAGGTGCCGCTCGAGGCCTCCACCTTCACCTACCTGGACCAGTCCTATCCCGGCGGTGATACCACCGTCACGGTCAATGCCTATGGCAGCGATGGGAGGCAGCTCCACAGCCGAGTCGTCTCCATCGTCCAAGACGCCGAGCCGCCCAAGGTCCAATTGACCAGCGGAATCAACGACAAAGGACGCGTGATCGTGGACGCATCTGGCGCCGGCCGGGTCACCGGCCGCGTCACCGATGAACGTGAGGGGGCCGAGCTGACGTTGGAGGACGCCAAGGGCGCCGTGCCGCTGGGCGAGGATGGCTCCTTCGAGTACTCCTTCACCGCGCAACCCGACGAGCAGCAACTGCTCCTCGTCGCCAGTGATGGGGCGAACCTGGAACTTGCGTCGTGGGACATCGAGGGACGCGTCGACGTGGACCCGCTAGAGGATGTCGGTTTCGAGGAGCCAGAGATCACCAGCATCACCTGCATGGGGCCCGGAACCTGCTTCGTCACATCCGGTTCGGACGCGGTGGGCGACGACGGCACCGTTCTGCTGGCGGGCGAGATCCGCGACCCAGTCGGAGCGATCGAGTTCATCCCCGGTTCGCGCGCCAACGATGACGGTTCCATCGCGCCCAACCGGCCGATTTCCGCATCCATCGAGGGCTCCGCGTTCTCCGCCCGGGTCCCGATGACCACCGGGATCAATAGCTTCCGAATGGTGGTGCGGGATCCAGATGGCAACGTCGTGGTGGATCGGGCCTTGGCGGTCTACTTCGACATCAAGCCGCCCAAGATCGACTTCACGAAGCCGACGCTCATCGGCGGCACCCTATACACCAACGCCAAGGACGTGACCTTCGCGGGATCCATCTCCGACGACGGCTGGGGCCACTACCTATCGGTCAACAACACGACCTTGGCGGAGTTCCTCCAACTCAATAACCCAGGCGCGAACCGTCAGGAATTCGAGCGGACGGTAAGCGTGCGCGACGGTGACCGGGTGCTCGTCTATTCCAAGGACGCCCTGGGCAACGCCGTCATGAGCGTCATCCCCGTGACCGTCGACCAGACGGACCCGAGGGCCGGGCTCACGAAGGTCCGCGCTGGTGAGGTCGTGCGCGACAAACGCCGGCTCGAGGCGTGGGTCTCCGACGCCAATCTCGCAGGAATGCGGGTCACGGTAGACGGCGAGGTCGTCTCGGAGAGATCCACTACGCTGCGCGCCGAGCAGATGGAGGTGGAAGACACCCTGGTGCCAGCGCCCGAGGAAGAGGAAGCGGAGCCGGACCTCGAGGACGCCTCGGGCGGGGCGGGCACCGCGGACGCTGGCGGCGCCGCGAAGGCGAACAACCCGAGGAAGGACGCCGCGAAGGCCCAGCCGGTGAGGATGGCCTCTGGAACGCGCACCACCGCCGTCGAAACACGGCTATCGAGCACCATTGACACGTCCAAGCTGAAGGCGGGCATGCACACGGTGGTCGTCGAGGGCATCGACCTTGCCGGCAACCAGACGCGCCACACGTCGGCGTTCTTCGTGGATGCCTCGGCCGTGATCGAGGGCCCAGGCTCCCTGAACCTGGAGGTGGATCGTGGTGCCCTAGCCGACCAGGACACCCTGAGCAAGAAGGTAGTGGGCAGTTACAAGGTGGTCGACGACGGGTCCGCCTTCGCCGACGGAGACACCACGCTGAGCCTGCTCGAGGGCACCGTGCTGGTGCCCGGCACACAGCAGGTGGTCTTGGTGGCCACCGACGCCGATGGGCGGATTGTGCTGCGGTCTGTCACTGTGACCATCACAGTCAAGGACGATCGGAGTGGCTCGGGTGGCTCTGATTCCGGAGGGGACGGTTCTGGCGACGGGGCCGGTGGTAACGGCGGCCTTGGAGGCGACAGGCTGGACCCGGACCTCGGCTCGAGGGATCCCGGAAAGCCTGGCTCCACCACGGATGAACCATTGGGCGACTCGCCCTCGGGTGGTGGCGCCGCGCCGGCGACGCCATCCCCGCAGCCGAGCGAGGCGCCCAGGCCCTTCTTGCCACGCACCGGCGGCGAGGGGGCAGGCATGGGTCTCGTCGGGTTGGGGCTGGCCGCTGGCCTGATGGTGCTCGGCTTTGCCTTGCGGACTCGCAGGAAGGGAAACAACAGCAAGGCACGGTGAGCGGCCACAGGCGTGCGCATCACATCATCCGCACTCGCAGAAGTCGGCCCGTGTGCCGGCCCCGCTGCCTATGCTGAACGTGACCCTTATGTGGAGGGCATCACACGCCAAAGGAGGATTAGCTGTGCATATACGTCGTTTGCGAGTTGCCACGGTGGCGGCCGCCGCCGCTTGTGCCTCGGCGTTCATGGGCGTTCACGAGGCCCAAGCCGCCACGGCCCACACCACTGCCCCCCTCGCGGTGCGGGCTGGCACCAATATTGGCTCCGCCTTCTTGACCGAGATCCCCGGGGGAACGGCTGTCGAGGTCGAATGTCAGCAGAGAGGACAGAGCATCAGCGGCACCTACGATTCCGACTGGTGGGCCAAGGTCTCCTACGGCGGACATACCGGGTTCGCGTCGCGTGCCTATATCCGGGTGCCCATGGGAACCTCGGTTCCCGTGTGCGCAGATGCTGAGCCCGAACCCGACCCAGCGGGCAGAATCACCCGCGCGGAGGTCCTTCAGCGCGCCCAGACCTGGGTGGATCAGCAGGTGGGCTACAGCATGTGGAACTATCACCCCGACCCCGAGGGCGTGCTGTACCGCACCGACTGCTCCGGGTTCGTCTCCATGGCCTACCGGCTCGGCGAGTCTTATTCCACGGTCAACCTCGGCGAACAGCTCTCCTGGATCCCGAAGGAGGAGCTGCGTCCAGGAGACGCGGTCGGAAATCTCGGCGAGGGGACCGGCGGAGCCAACGGCCACATCGTGCTCTTCAATGGCTGGACTGACGAGAGCCAGACCAGCTTCCACACCATTGAGGAACGCGGAGACGCGGGCGCCATCAAGTCAGTTCGCACCTGGGGATCCGATCAGTACACCCAGAACGCCTGGCGCTACAACCACATCGGCGACTGAGCCGACACATCGGGGGCGTCGGGCCCCCGGTCCGCCACCGCTTTCGGTTTCCCGAAGAACCATCGGTGGCGTAGATTCAGGTCACAAGCAGTCCAGCACGATGTGAGGTAAACGATGAGGTTTAAGAGGTTCATGGTGCCAACGAAATCGATCGTGTGGCTATCCGCCCTGGCCCTGCTGGGGCCCGGGCTAGCAGGTTGTGCGACGCAAACGCAGGACACGACGCTGACCTGGTTCATCAACCCTGACGGCGGTGGTTCCTCGCCCACCGGCGGTGGGCAAGCGCAACTAGCCGCTGAGTGTAGTGAGGCCTCAGGCGGGGAATACTCGATCAAGGTTGAGCAGCTTCCCAATGAGGCATCGGATCAGCGCCAGCAACTCATCCGTCGGCTTGCGGCCCAAGACAGCGGCGTGGACATCATGAGCCTCGATCCGGTGGTGGTGCCAGAATTCGCGGAGGCCCAATACCTGGTGGAGGTTCCCGCACAATACGAGGAGGACTTCACCGCTGATCGGGTGCAGGGGGCGCTGGATGCCTCACGCTGGAAGGACAAGCTGGTGGCCGCGCCATTCTGGGCCAATACCCAGTTGCTGTGGTACCGCAAATCTGTGGCGGCCAAGGCCGGTTTGGACATGACCAAGCCTGTCACCTTCGACCAGCTCATGGCAGCGGCCAAGGCCACCGACAAGGACATTGCTTTGCAGGCCAAGCGTTACGAGGGCTACACCGTCTTCATCAATGCGCTGGTGGCCGGTGCCGGCGGCGCGATCGTGGAGAACGAGGGGGCCGCTGCGGACGAGACACGGCTTGGGCTGGACACCGAGGCTGGACGGCGCGCCGCCGGAGTGCTTCGCGAACTGGCGCACTCTGGCGTCGTTGGGCCAGCCCTGTCCTCGTCGACCGAGACCACCGCGCTCAACATGTTCCAAGACGACGCGACATCTGGATTCATGCTGAACTGGCCCTACGTGTACGCCGCAATGAAGTCCAACAATGTGTCGTTCATCGACGATGTGGCCTGGACCACATACCCACGAGTCGACGCCGACAAGGAGGCGGCGCCTCCGTTCGGCGGAATCGAGTTGGGCGTCAACGCGGCATCGAAGAAACAAGAACTCGCTTGGAAGGCGATCCAATGCATCACGAGCCAGGAGAGCCAAAAGACCTACATGCTGGGCACCGGGAACCCGGCGTCGCGGGCGGCCGTGTTCGACGACCCGGACGTGCGTGAGCAGTTCCCCATGGCGCAGACCATCAAGGACTCGCTCAACGCCGCGGTGCAGCGGCCGCGCACGGCGTATTACGGTGACCTGTCGACCGCCATCCAACGCACCTGGTCGCCGCCTGACGCCGTGACTCCGGAGAACACCCCACAAAACTCCACCGACCTGATCATGAAGGTCCTGAGAGGGGAGGCCCTGCTATGAGCACGCGTCTATCAGACCGGGCCAAGGAAGAACGCAGGCTCGGGTGGCGGCTCGCCGGCCCAGCCTTCGTCATCATGGTCCTAGTGACGTTCTACCCGATCCTGCAAGCCGTCTACACATCCCTTTTCCAGTACCGGCTCACGGACCCGAGCAGCCGCGAATTCGTCTGGTTCAACAATTACGCCATCATCCTGCGAGACCCGCTGTGGTGGCAGGCGTTCGGCACCACGGCGTTCATCACCGTGGTCACGGTGGTGGTGGAACTCATTCTCGGGTTCCTCATCGCGCTGGCCATGGCGAAGGTGATCTACGGACGCGGGTTGCTGCGCACCATCGTGCTCATCCCGTATTCCATCATCACCGTCGTATCGGCGTTCTCCTGGTTCTACGCGTTCGCCACCGATACCGGATTCGTCGACCCCCTGCTGCATCAACTCACGCTGGGCGTCTTCCCAGCCGACTACGACTGGTTCGGTGGGTTCTGGAGTTCCATGGTCCCGATCTGCCTGTCGGAGATCTGGAAGACCACCCCGTTCATGTCACTGTTGCTCTTGGCGGGATTGACCCAGATCGATTCCGCCATGGAGGAGGCCGCCATCGTCGATGGCGCCACCTGGGGCGAACGCATGCGCCGCGTGGTGTTGCCGAACATGAAGTCAGCCATCATGGTCGCGGTTCTGTTCCGCACCCTGGACGCCTTCCGGATCTTCGACAACATCTTCATCATGACCGGTGGCAGCCACGACACCTCGTCGCTGTCGCTGGTGGCCTACAACCAAACCATCTCGCGCACCGAGGTCGGGCTCGGCTCGGCCGTGTCGGTGCTGCTGTTCGTCTGCGTGGTCATCATCGCCGTGATCTTCGTCAAGGGATTCCGGGTCGATCTGGCCAGGGGAAGGGGGTAAGCGACGATGTCACGCGAACTCACTGCGGGCCAGAGGTTCTGGCAGATCGCCGTCTCCGTCGCCATCATTGTCTACACGGTCATTCCGCTGCTGTGGATCGTGAATCTCTCGCTCAAGTCGAGCGCGGATCGTGCCGACGGTAATTTCTGGGCCGTGCGCCCCACACTGGAGAACTATGAGCTGATCTTTACCGGGGGAGCCAAGGACCTGTTCCTGCCCGCGCTGTTGAACTCGGTGCTGGTAACCATTAGCGCCACCATCATCGCGGTGATCTTGGCTACGTTCTGCGCCTACGCCATCGCCCGGCTCGACTTCCCGGGCAAGCGGCTCATCCTGGGTACGGCGCTGACCGTGTCGTTCTTCCCCGTCATCTCCCTGGTGACGCCCCTGTTCGACCTGTGGCGTCAGATCCACCTATTCGACACCATTCCCGGCCTGATCCTGCCCTATCTGGTGCTGACGTTGCCGCTATCGATCTGGACCCTGTCGGCGTTCTTCCAGCAGATCCCATGGGAGATGGAGCAGGCGGCGCAGGTGGACGGCGCCAGCAGTTGGGAGGCATTCCGCAAGGTCATCGTCCCGCTGGCCGCGCCGGGTGTGTTCACCACAGCGATCATCGCGTTCTTCACGGCGTGGAACGACTTCGTCTTCGCGATCTCGCTGACCAGTGACCAGGCCCGCACCGTTCCCGCGGCGCTGGCGTTCTTCACGGGGGCCAGCCAGTTCGAATCGCCGACCGGCGCCATTTGTGCCGCCGGCGTCGTCGTCACCGTCCCCGTGGTGGTGCTCGTCCTCATCTTCCAGCGCCGGATCGTCTCCGGCCTTACCTCCGGCGCCGTCAAGGGCTAACCCGACTAAGGAGCAAAGTCATGGCTCATATCACACTCAAGAACATCGTCAAGGAATACGGAGACGGCTTCAAGGCGGTCAACGACATCAATCTCGACATCGCCGACGGCGAGTTCATGATCTTCGTCGGCCCCTCCGGCTGCGGAAAGTCCACCACCTTGCGCATGATCGTCGGGCTAGAGGACATCACCTCTGGTGATTTGGAGATCGATGGGGAACGGGTCAACGACCTGGCGCCCAAGGACCGTAACCTGGCCATGGTGTTCCAGAACTACGCCCTGTATCCGCACTTGACGGTGCGGGAGAACATTGGGTTCCCGCTGCGGCTCAACCGCAACAGGGTCTCCGACGACGAGGTGCGTCGCCGGGTGGATCAGGCCGCCGAGATGCTGGAACTCACCGAGCACCTCGAACGCAAGCCGGCGAATTTGTCGGGCGGTCAGCGGCAGCGCGTCGCCATGGGGCGCGCCATCGTGCGGGAGGCCGACGCGTTCCTGTTCGACGAGCCGCTGAGCAACCTGGACGCGAAGTTGCGCGGCCAGATGCGTACCGAGATCGCGCGGCTCCAGCGCAGGCTGGGGATCACCACCATCTACGTCACCCACGATCAGACCGAGGCCATGACCCTGGGGGACCGGGTGGCGGTGCTGAAGCGAGGAGTGCTGCAACAGTGCGCTTCGCCGCGGGAGCTGTATGAGGAGCCAGTCAACCTGTTCGTCGCCGGGTTCATCGGCTCTCCGCCGATGAATTTCCTGCCCGCCACGGTGCGCGATGGGCAGCTCGAGTTGCCCATGGCTACCGCTCCCATTCCGGAGGCCGCCCGTGGGGAGGTGACCGACAACAAGGTGGTCATCGTTGGGCTCCGCCCAGAACACATCAAGGACGCCAACGTCACCACGCCTCCGGAGGGGGCGGTGGTGTTCGAATCAGTGGTCGACGTGACCGAATGGCTGGGCAACGAGCAGTACGCCTATGTGCCGTTCAAATCCGATCCGTCGGTACAAAACACCCTTGAGGAACTCGATCGCGATCTGGACGGCGAGGGCATGCGCACGCAGTTCGTCGTCAACCTCGACCCTAGGTCGCTGGTCATGGAGGGCGAGACGGCGCGGCTGTACTTCATGCCCGAGTCCATGATGGTCTTCGACCCGGAGACGGGCCGTAACCTCACCCGCGACGAGGACCACGCCCGCCGTATCGCCGAGCATTCCGAGACAGCGCGCAAGCGCGCCCTCGAACGGGCCAAGGCCGACTCTTCCGCGGACGACTGAGACGACTGAGATGCTGTGTGCCCGTCGCCACCGCGGCGGGCACACAGCGTCGATGACGCGGCTCATGCCAGTTTTGTGCCGTACGGCGGTAGGGTTTGTCAGCGAAGGGACAAGCAGTGTTACCGTTGCGCGTGACCTCGCAACGTTCCTTCACGCATGTCCTGCTGAATACGGCGGCCGGGCTCATTGGGACTGCCTTCGTATGGTTTTCCCTTGCCTTCTGGGCCTATTTGGAGACGCGTTCGGTGCTGGTCACCTCGGTCTTCGGTGGGGCCTACATGCTGGGCATGGCCGTCAGCGGCGTCCCCTTCGGCACCCTGATCGACCGGCACCACAAGCACCGGGTGATGGTGGCCTCGGCCCTTGGCACGGCTTTGGCGTTTGTGGCTGCGGGTCTGGTGTTCTGGCTCGTTCCCCGCGAGGAACTCGTCCGTATCACGGGCGTGTGGTTCTGGCTCTTCGCGTCGCTCGTCTTATCGGGAGCTCTGCTGGTTGGCATCCGTAGCCTCGCCTTGGCCACCTGCGTGACCATCTTGGTTCCATCTGAGCGGAGGGCCTCGGCCAACGGCAAGGTGGGCATGGCGCAGGGCATGACGATGCTCGTCAGCGGCGTGTTCTCCGGGCTGGCGGTCGGCCGGCTCGGCATGGGCGTGGTCATCCTCATTGGTGTGACGGTGGTGGGGCTCTCCCTCGTCCATCTCATGTTCATCCGCATCCCCGAGCCGGAGATCGTCCATGCCGAGCGTGCACCGTCGCCGGTGGATTTTCGCGGCGCCTGGGTGGCGGTGCGGGCGGTGCCAGGGCTACTCGGGTTGATCATCTTCTCCACGTTCAACAACTTCCTCGGAGGGGTCTTCGGCGGGCTGCTCGATCCCTACGGCCTGGAACTGATGTCGGTGGAGGCATGGGGCGTGGCCTACGGGGTGTGCTCGTTGGGGTTCATCGTGGGCGGTGCCATCATCGCCAAGGTAGGTCTCGGTGCCAAGCCGCTCCGCACCTTGCTGTGGTCATGCACGGCGGTGTGGCTGGTGGCCGGGGTCTTCACCATCCGCGAGACGGTATGGCTGCTGATCGCGGGCATGATCGCCTATATGGTGCTCTCGCCGTTCGTCGAGGCCGCGGAACAGACCATGCTGCAGCGGGTAGTGCCGTTGGAGAAGCAAGGGCGGGTATTCGGTTTCGCACAGGCAGTGGAACTGTCTGCTGCGCCGTTCAGCGCGTTCGTCGTCGGCCCGCTGGCCGAATTCTGGATCATCCCTTATGCCCGCTCCGACGCTGGGCGCGAGGCGCTGCGCCCCGTCCTGGGCGATGGAACGGCGCGAGGAATCGCGCTGGTGTTCCTCCTCGGCTGCGTGGTTGGACTCATCGTCACGTTCGGCGCGTTCGCGTCGCGCACCTACCGCCAGTTGAGCGAGGCCTACGACGCGGGAGATGTCAACGCGGGCGTGGCCCCGGCCGAGTAGCCGGCTGATTCGGACGCCGCCAAGCGGTTCCACCCGGTGGGGCTACCATCGGGGGCATGTCCCAGTTCTCGTTGACCCGAACTCCTCATCCCACCACCGACGCAGCCCGCCAGGCGGCGCTCGCCGACCCGGGATTCGGGCGCCACTACGTCGACCACATGGCGGTGATCGACTACGTTGGCGGGGACGGCTGGCAGGATCCCCGGCTCATTCCGATGGAGGATTGGACCCTGCATCCCGCGGCCGCCGTCTTGCACTACGGGCAGGAGATCTTCGAGGGCCTCAAGGCATACCGCCGTGACGACGATTCGATCTGGCTGTTTCGTCCCGAACGCAACGCGGCTCGCTTCGTGCACTCCGCCGAGCGGATGGGCATGGCGGTTCTCCCCGAGGATCTGTTCTTGAGCGCGGTGACCGAACTCGTCGCTCTCGAACGCGACTGGGTGCCGGCGAGCGAGAACGAGCAAAGCCTCTACATTCGGCCGTTCATGATCGCCAGCGAGGCCTACCTCGGGGTGCGGGAGGCACAGTCGTACCGGTTCGCCGTCATCGCCACGCCGGTGGGTCCGTACTATTCGGAGCCGGTCAAGCTGTGGATCACGCCGAACTACACGCGTTCCGCGCCCGGCGGCACGGGAACCGCCAAGTGCGGCGGCAACTATGCCGCCAGCCTTATCGCCACGCAAGAGGCCTACGCCAACGGGTGTGGCCAGGTGCTGTGGACCGATGGGGCCGAACACACGTGGGTGGAGGAATGCGGCACGATGAATGTCATGTTCGTCACCGCCGACGGCGAACTCGTCACCCCCGCGCTGGGATCGATCCTGGCGGGCGTGACCCGCGAGTCGATCCTGGCCTTGGCCAGCGAGCACGGTCTCACCCCGGTGGAGCGGCCCATCTCCGTTGATGAGGTGCTCGACGGGGTGGCCTCGGGGCGGATCCCCGAGGTGTTTGCGTGCGGCACTGCCGCCGTCGTCACCCCCATCACCGGGTTCAACTCTCCAGACCGGGGTCCTCAAGCGGTGGGAGACGGCACCCCAGGGCCGCGCACGGTCGAGATCCGTCAGCACCTAGTCGACATCCAGTACGGACGGGCTGAGGACACCCACGGCTGGACGCGCCGCGTCTGCTGAGCCGCTGGACTCACGTCGTCTGATGCCGGGTCCGCGCCGTGGTGCGCGGGGCGGCCGTAAAGTCTCCACCATGCTCGATTCCGCTTACGACTGGCGCGCCCGCCATCGGATGGTGCTGCGCGGCACGCTCCCGCTGGTCGACGTCGTCCTGGGGATCGTGTTTACGCTGGCGGCCTGTATCAACGCGGACTTCATCGCCAGGTACGGCCCATACCCCGTCTACATCGCCAACCTCGGGCTGTGCCTCGCCATCGCCGCCACCCAGTTCGTCAGGCTGCGCTACCCCCGCGCCTCGTTCATCGCCGCCTACTCGTTGTTGGCCGCCTATGCTGCGCTGTTTCTCTTTTCCCCGGTCAACCTGGGCATCGACCCCATCATCCTGGTCACCGCCACCAGCCTCCATGCCGTCACCCGCTGGATGCCCAGCCGCCATTGGGGAACCGCCGCGCTCTTGCTCGCGTTGCTCGGCGCCGTCGCTAACCCGATGAGCCTTGCCGCGCACCACCTGGACCCCAGAGACGTCCGGCCAGCCATGCTGTATTCGCTCGTCTGCGCGGCGACTGTGGGCGTGGTCTATCTGCACGCCGCGTCGCGTCGCCGCGAGGCGGAAAATCATGCCCGTGACGTGGCCGCCGCATCCGAGCGCGCCATCTCCGCTGAACGTCTGCATTTGGCCCGCGAGCTCCACGACCTCGTCGGCCATAGCCTCACCGCGGTCAAGGTGCAGGCCAACACGGCGTTAGCGCTCGGGGCTGACAGGCAAGCCGAGAGCCTACGGGTCATCCGCGACACCGCGGACGCCTCGTTGACCGCCGTGCGTCAACTCGTCGTACTGCTCCGCGCCGATGCCGATACCACCACCGCGCTGGCTCACCTCGGCCATCTCGTTGACCTCATCGAGACCACACGCGCCAGCGGAATTCAGGTGGCCGCTACCCTCCCGGAGGATCTCGCCACCCTCGACGAGCGCTGGTCCGCGCTGCAGCGCCTCACCTTGCTGCGGGTCGTTGGCGAGTCTCTCACCAACGCGGTGCGCCATGGCACCGGCGAGATCTCTCTCCGCGTCTGCGTCGCCGACGGATGGTGTCGTTCGCGCGTCACCAATCCTGCCCCACCCGTATCCCCGGGCGAGGGCAGCGGCCTTATCGGATTGAGCGAGCGCCTCCGGCTGGTGGGAGGCACGCTGGTCCACGGCCCCGTGACCCTACCCAACGGCGAGCCGGGCTTCGAGCTGACCGCCAGCTTCCCCGTCAACACCGAGGGAGCCGCATGATCCGGGTAGCCATCGTCGACGATCAGCCGCTTCTGGTTGGCGCCTTTGGTGCGCTGATCGAGGCCCAGCCCGATATGACCGTGACGATCACCGCCGCCAACGGCCGTGAGGCCGTCGCCGCGTTGCGCGCCAACCCCGTCGACCTCGCCCTTATGGATCTGCGCATGCCAATCCTCAACGGGGTCAGCGCCATTCGAGAGGTGCGTGCCGCGCCCGAGACCGCAGGGGTGCGGATTCTGGTGTTGACCACGTTCCACGAGGAGGATCTCGTGTTGTCCGCGCTGCGCGCAGGAGCCCACGGCTTCCTGCTCAAGGACGCTGAGCCCGGCACCTTACTCAGTGCGATTCGGACCGTCGCGGACGGAGGGTCCTGGCTCGACCCGGCCGTCACCGGCACTGTGTTGTCCCACCTCGACGGTTCCGAGCCGCCACCGGCGGTCGCCGCCGTGCCCGCTGTCGGCTGCCCAGGACCGATCGAGCCGCTGACCGAACGCGAGGCGGACGTCTTGCGGCTGGTCTGCCAAGGGCTGAGCAACGCCGAGATCGCTAGCCGCATTTATGTGGCGGAGTCGACGGTAAAGACGCACGTCAAGGCCCTGTTGGCCAAGACGGGCTGCCGTAACCGGGTGGAATTGGTGATCAATGCCCTGACCACCGGTCTCTCCCCCTGAGGGGGGAGGTGCGACGCTCGGATACGGACCTCAATGGGGATCCGCCGCTGTCATCGTCACGCGACGATCGAAGCATGCTCCGATTGATCAACATCTCCAAGAGTTTCGGGCGCCAACCGGTGCTCACCGGCCTCAACCTGACGGCCCGTCCCGGACGGGTCTATGGGCTGTTGGGTCTCAACGGCGCCGGGAAATCCACGGCCTTCAATCTCGCGCTGGGAATACTGACCCCAGACGAGGGGAGCGTCGAGATCATGGGCGCCCCCTTCACCCGGGCCAGCCTGGCCCAGGTCGGCGCGTCGATCAACGGCCCCGCCTTCTTTCCCCAGCTCAGCGCCCAGCACAACTTGCTGGTGCATTGCCGGCTCACCGGCACCCATCCGGAGGTGGTGGACCCGCTGCTTCGTCATGTCGGCCTTGGCCAGGTGGGCCGGAAACGCGCCGGGCGGTTCTCCACAGGCATGAAGGTGAGGCTTGCATTGGCCATGGCGCTGCTGACCGATCCTCCCATCCTCATCCTCGACGAGCCGCAAAACGGCCTGGACCCGCAGGGCATCATCGAGTTGCGGGGCCTAGTGCGGGCGTTGGCGGATGAGGGGCGAACGGTGATCGTGTCCAGCCACCAACTGGGAGAGATGGCACGCATGAGCGACGACATCGGCGTGCTGTCCGGAGGAAGACTCGTCTACGAAGGAACCCTGGCCGAGTTCGCCCCAGACGAGCAGGCCTTGGAGGAGACCTTTCTCGCCGCGGTCGGGGCGGAGGTGTCGGCATGAGCGCCCGGCCTACTGGGGCGAGCGTGCTAGCGGCCGAGTGGCTGCGCGGCCGACGGACCTTCACGTGGGGCGCGGTGCTGGTCGCGCTTGTCTTTGCCGTTCAGACCGTGCTGTTCGCGCGCGCCGCGCTGGCCGCAGGAGCCGTCGTGCAGCTTCGCTGGCACGGCAATGCGTTGGGGTGGATGCATCTGTATGCGGCTGGGTTCGCAGTGCCGCTGGGAATTCTCAGTGGAGTGATGGCCCAGTGGAGAGAGGAACGCTGGCGCCAGGGCGGCACGGCGTGGCGGGCCGTGAATCCGCGCGCGGTGTTGATGGCGCGGCTGCTGGTTCTGGGGATCTCAGCGTTGGCCTGCCAGGTGGCTCTGATCGCTCCGGTGGTGCTCGACGCGGTCTTGAGCGGTAGCGGGGTGGGGCCGTGGCCCAGCTATGTGGGGTTTGGGCTGTTCATGTGGCTGGTGGTGACGGGGGCGTCGGCTTGGGGGATGGCCCTGTACCGCTGGTTGCGGGTGGCCGCCGTCGGGGTGGGGCCCGTGGCGGGGCTGGTGTGGTCCGTCATGGGTGTGATGCAGGCGGAGCGTGACCACTGGTGGCTCTTGCCCTGGACATGGACCGCCCGCGCCCCGTTGACGCTGCTGGGGGTACATGGCAGCAGCGTACTCCTGGAGCCAGAATCACCCGTGTGGCATTACCCGCTACTGCCGAGCTTTGTGCTGGCCGCCGCGTGGGGCGGGCTGGGGGCGCTGCTGGCCGTGATGCCAAGCACGCCGGCCATCCGGGCTCCCCGTGTGGACGAGGGTCAACAACCGGCACCGAGCAGAGCCAAAGCGGAGGGGGTGCCGCGGCGACGCGCAGGATCGCGCAGTTGCGTCCTTGCTGTAGCAGGGGTGCTGCCGTGGGGGCTATGGGGTGGGCTGGCCCTTCCGTTGTGGGGACTGCTCGCCATCGTGCGGGTGAGCTACCCAGCCGACTATGCGCAGGGGCTGTTCGAGTTGGCAGCGGCACCGGCGGCGGCCGCGGTAGTAGGTGTGACGGCATGGGGACGGCTCCAGCCGGGCTGGCGGGCGTTGCTGTTGCGTCGTTCCACTTCAGCTCTGCTGGGCGCGGTCACGCTACTGTCCGGAATGTTCCTGGTGCCGGTGTTGGTGGCGGCTTGGGCCATCGTGGCGTGGGGCGGGCCGCTTGCCCGCCCTGGGCATGGCGGCCCGGGGTACTCATTGGCAGTGCTGCCCGCTGTGGCGCTCTTGGTGTTCGCCGCGAGTCTGTCGGTGGCCCTCGTGACGCGGGTCGCGGTGGCGATCGCGGGCAATGCGGTCTTGCTGCTGGGCGGGCTGGTCATCGGCGGTAACGATGTGCTCCTTGCCGCGGGACTGTGGCCCGCTGCGCCGTGGGGCTGGCTGCGCACTGCTCATGCCCTACCGGGGTCGTGGCCAACCCTTTTCGCGCTCGCCATCGTCGTGGCCATGGGGTTCCTGCTCATCGCCGTGCTGCGCGGGAAGGCCGCTGCCTTGCGGGAGTAGGGCGGTGTGGGGAGTGTGGAATAACTGGCAGGGTGAGGACGTTAACCAAGATAGTTAATTATTCAACTATGGTTAGATGGTCTCATCTGGAAGGACACAGCCATGCAGTTCGGCATCTTCACCGTCGGTGACGTCACCACCGACCCCACCACCGGCCGCACACCCACCGAGCATGAGCGGATCAAGGCAACCGTCGAGATCGCGAAGAAGGCCGAAGAGGTGGGCCTCGACGTCGTGGCAGTGGGGCAGCACCACAACCCTCCGTTCGTGGCCTCCTCGCCTACCACGACCATGGCCTACATCGCGGCTCAGACGCAGCGGATCATCCTGTCCACCGCCACCACGCTCATCACCACCACAGACCCGGTGCGCATCGCGGAGGACTACGCCACGCTGCAGCACCTCGTCGACGGCCGCATGGATCTCACGCTGGGCCGCGGCAACACCGGTCCGGTCTATCCCTGGTTCGGCAAGGACATCCGTGACGGCATCGCGCTGGCGGTCAGCAACTATGACCTGCTGCACAAGCTCTGGCGCGAAGACGTGGTCAACTGGGAGGGTCGGTTCCGTACCCCGCTGCACGGGTTCACCGCTACCCCCCGCCCGCTCGATGGGCTGCCGCCGTTCGTGTGGCACGGCTCCATCCGTTCGCCCGAGATCGCCGAACAGGCCGCCTATTACGGCGACGGGTTCTTCCACAACAACATCTTCTGGCCCTCGTCGCACACCCGGCGCATGGTCGAGCTGTACCGCCGCCGCTACGAACACTACGGCCACGGCTCGGCCGATCAGGCGATCGTCGGGCTCGGCGGTCAGGTGTTCATGCGGAAGAACTCGCAGGAGGCCATCAAGGAATTCCGCCCCTACTTCGACCATGCTCCCGTCTACGGCGGCGGGCCCTCGCTGGAGGACTTCATGCGGGAGACCCCGCTGACAGTGGGGTCGCCGCAGCAGGTGATCGAACGGGTGCTCGGGTTCCGTGACTACGCCGGCGACTACCAACGTCAGTTGTTCCTCATGGATCACGCGGGCCTGCCCACGAAGGTGGTGTTGGAACAGCTCGACCTGCTAGGCGAGGAGGTCGTGCCGGTGCTGCGCCGCGAGTTCGCCGCGCTCAAGCCGGCCCATGTGCCTGACGCGCCGACCCATGCCAACCGGCTGGCCGCCCTGGGTGGTCCCGTGCCCGAGGAAGCCCCGGCCGAACCGCGGGTCGACCGGTGGACCGGCACCCGCGCCGAGGACGGCAACCAACTCTGACCGGGGTCTGGCGCATGGCCGGCCCGGTGGATTCCGCCGGGCCGGCCATGGAGGGCTACGTTGGGACGCGCAGTCTCGGAGCCCGGCGTCAATCCCACAGCAGTGGCGCCATGGATACGTACGATCTCCAAAGAAAGAGAGAAGCTCATGACCCGCATCGCCATCGTCTCTGGAGGGCTCGGCTCGCCGTCGAGCACCCGCGTGCTGGGCGACGATATCGCCTCTCGCCTCGCGAGTCTGGTCGAGGAGGCCGACGTCGAGGTCATCGAACTGCGCGACATTGCGCATGGCATCGTCGACGCCATGCTGACCGGTTTCCCCACGGGGGAGACTGCCCGGGCGGTGGAGGCCGTGACCTCCGCGGATGCGTTGGTGGCGGTCAGCCCCACCTTCTCGGCCTCCATGAGTGGCCTGTTCAAGAGTTTCTTCGACATCTTGGAGGCCGACGCCCTGCGCGGAAAGCCCGTGCTGCTCGCCGCCACAGGCGGCTCCGAGCGGCATTCGCTCATGCTGGAGTTCGCCATGCGGCCCCTATTCAGCTACCTGGGGGCGACGCCCGTGCGCACGGGCGTCTTCGCCGCCACCTCGGACTTCGGAGGCGAGGGTGCGGCCTCGCTCGAGCGGCGTGTCCATGCGGCAGCGGCCGAACTGGCTGGCGCCCTCGAGGGGGCGAGGCCGCAGGGCAGGAGCGACGGGTTTGTGGACTTCGCCACCCTGCTCAGCGAGTCGTGATGGGGTAGGAGGCCGAGCGGCGTCCTCAGTGCTTCTCGCGTGACTTGCGGTCGATCCAGGCGAGGCCCATGGCGGACAGAATGAAGGCGAGATGGATGAAGGTCTGCGTGAGCAGGAGCCAGGTGGCCTGGCCGTTCATGCTCTCGTAGTAGCTCTTGGCCTCGACGAACGTCTTGAGCAAATGCACCGACGAGATGCCGATGATGGCCATGGCCAGCTTGACCTTGAGTACGTTGGAGTTGACGTGGCTGAGCCATTCGGGCTGATCGGGGTGGTCATCCAGGTTGACCCGCGAGACGAAGGTCTCGTAGCCGCCGACGATGACCATGATGAGTAGGTTGGCCACCATGACCACGTCCACGAGGCCCAGCACCATGAGCATCATGGTGGATTCGGACAGCTCGTTGATGTGGGACACGATGTGCCATAGCTCGCGCATGAACGTGAAAACGTAGGCCAACTGGGCCACCACGAGGCCGAGGTAGAGCGGGGCTTGAAGCCAGCGCGATGCGAACAGCAGCCCGGCGAGTGCTCCGCCGAAGCCGGTCGCGGGTTTGGGGGCGGTGAACTCCGCCGGGTCGGTCTCAGAATCCGCCATCTTGTCTCCTGGGCTTGGGAACGCAGTAAAAGTACCCGCTGGATCTGGCTCGTGGAAACCGCGACCGCGTCGAAGCTTCGCGTCCAGGAGTTGTGAGAACCGGATGGGTAGCTTGAAGGTGAAAGTAAACTTCATGATCGTCCCCCAGCCCGGAAGGTACCGATGTCCGATCGCCGATTGCTTCTCGTCCATGCCCACCCCGACGACGAGTCGAGCCAGTCGTCGGCCACCATGGCCCGCTACGTGGCCGAGGGCGCACACGTGACGCTGGTGACCTGCACCCGCGGAGAGTTGGGCGAGATCGTCAACCCGGAGTGGGAGCACTTCACCCCCGAG
>JBHADA010000245.1:0-5645 GCA_041854805.1 Arachnia sp. | reverse complement strand
GTCCTCGACGCTGGCGAACCGCCACCCCATCGTTTGGCGGGCGGCTTCGGCCATCAGGTTCCAGCGCCGCCACGTCGAACGCTTCTCACCGACCACCTCCACCACCGACCGCCCCACCTGCTCGATCAGATCCAACGGCACATCATCAGCCCGCAACAGCAACTGCCGCTCCCCGGCGCGGGAGTCGAAGTGATCAAACGCAGTCGCGATGAGCCCGGTGACGTCGACCTGTGCAACCGCGCCATCCCCAGCAGTTGCACCGGCGCGGGTGGCTGCAACCTCGCGCTCCATGAACGCAACCACCGCCACAACCGCCTCATGATGGGCTTGCGCAATCAACGCCTGCGTCCCGGCGTCCGCAACCGCCCACAACACCGACGCCGACTTCGGCACACTGAACGTGAAATCAAACCCCGCCACCGCACGCCGCGACCCCCGCGCACCCTCCTCCACCTCGATCTGCGCCACCACCCGCCCCCGCTCCACCGCCCCCAGCGCCCGCCCCAACGGCACACCCGTGATCGGGTCCCGCCCCATCCCCACCAGCAACTGAAGCTGTGCCTCCGACACCCGGGCGCCAGGGGCGAGTTACCCCTGCCCCAAAAGCCGCCACACCGGAACCGAACCAACGCCCGGGTGGAGTGCCCGCCTCGGCGTAATAGCGAGTCAGCGGAGTGGACAGCGACCGGTCACCATCACCAGCCACCACAGTGCGCAGCAGGTACTTGTAGCCATCACCAGCCGACATCACCCGCATCGACACCGTCACCCAAACCACCCCTCACCTGGTCGTCCCACAGGTGAGCCGGCAGCCTCCCAACCTCGATCTGCAAGAGGCGTGGCACCTCCAGATGGTGGCTACAGCTGACTGAGATCCGGGTGCTCAGAGGTAACCGAACGGAGCAGGATCAGGAGCGGTACAGCGTGGCGACCTGGGCGATGTGGTCGAGAAGTCTGCCTTTGATGTCGGCAGGGGCTTCGACACGAACGTCCGAGCCGAGACGTAGCAGGACGGCGACCGCGTGCAGGTCGTCCATGAACTCCAGGCGCTCGGGCCGCCACCCCTCACCCGGTGGGTTCCCGGATACGTCCATCGGGCTGGAGCGGATACTCCACTCGCGCGCATCGTCCCACCAACCCGACCGGACCCAGCCATCAAACGCTCACCGGAGTGAACCTGTCGAGGAACCGAGTGCGGTGATCCCGCCACGCTTGGGCCACATCCAACTCGGGCCCCGAGCACGGTTCAGCCAACAGCGTGGCGCGCTCAATGCGGGCCACCCCGAAGAACCGGCCTCGTGTCCCCCTCGCTGGCACCGATACGAGCGGCTGCTAGCCAACACCAGACCATGCGGCTCCATGACCTGCTCTTGCAGACGTGCGGCACGTGGTAAGTAATGAGCCCACAGCAGGAGAACCGAACAGCCTGGGTACCTCCACGGCTGGGGCGGGCGCTCACGCCCCACCGTGGTCGATTTCGCTCCTCTGCCACTAGACGGGCAAAGGGGACCAGAGCGTACTGACCGGACGGGTTGATCGAGTGGTCAGCCGCGGTTTAGTCCCACGTTTGTGGCAGTGGGTGGGGGTGTGCCGATCTCAGCCACGGTATGACCCGTGCACGGTTTGTGAGTGACGCTCGCCCGTCGGATCCTGCTGACCGAGAACCAGCGCACGGCATCGCGCAGGTGACACCAGCCGACGAGGTACCAGGTGCCGTTGGTGTTGGCGAACAGGATCGGTTCGACATCGCGCCGACTGGCCGCGCCGTCGGCCGCGACATAGTCGATGCGCAGTACGCGCTGCTCAGTCATGGCCTGCTCACAGGCAGAACGAACGACTCTCAAGGCACTAGCTGCTGGGTTCACCCACACGCGTGAAGCGAGCTGATCGACCCGTGCTCGGGTGTTCGGATCAAGGACATCCATGATCTTTCGGACCGCGGCGGCGGCGAGATCGGAGTAAGGCGCATCCGGGGCTGCCGCGACGGCGGCCAGGAGCGACAGGGCTTGAGCGTCGGTGAGGGTCACCGGCGGCAGTGCGCCCCGGCTGAGCAGCCCGTAACCGCCGCCGGGGCCGGGCCGCGACCAGAGCGGCAACCCGGACACCTCGAGGGCGACGAGATCTCTCTTGATCGTGCGGACCGACACCTCGAATTCGGTCGCCAACTGCTCGGCGGTCCGTCCACGATTTCCGCTCCGGCGCAGTGACTCGGTCAGTGCATGGAGCCGCTCCGATCGCCTCACCGCCCAACCCCAGTCACATTCATGCCATAAATAGTGACATACCGCTGACCGTGCTGCCTGCAAGCCTCTCTGCATGACATCTACATCGCTTTCGACGCGACCGCCGCACATCGTCCTCATTCCCGGCTACTGGCTCGGTGCCTGGGCGTGGGACGAGGTGATCGAGAAATTGACCGCTGCAGGCGCCTTGGCCACGGCCCTGACCTTGCCTGGCCTCGACCCGCAGGACCCCCAGCGCGCGGCACGGACACTCGCCGATCAGGCCGACGCCATTGCCGGCGTGCTTGAGAAGCTGGGTGGCGATGTGGTCCTGGTGGGGCACAGCGGCGCGAATGGGCCTGTGAGCCTCGTCCTGGACAGACATCCGGAGCTGATCCGCCGCGTGATCTGGATCGATTCCGGCCCGATGGCCAACGGTGGCGCGTTCGCACCCGACTTGCCGGCAACAGTCCCCGAGCTGCCGCTACCTGACCTCGACACGCTGGGTCAGGAAGCGAGCCTTGCAGGTCTCAACGACCAGCACCTCGCTCGATTCCGATCCAAGGCCGTCCCCGAACCAGCCGGAGTCGCTCGCGCGTCCGTCGAGCTGACCAATGCTGCACGCCACGACGTGCCCACGACCCTGATCTGTTGCTCCCTGCCCGGTGCCCAGGTCCTCGAACTGGCCACACAAGGACACCCCATGTTCAGCGCCGTGGCCCAGCTCACCCAGATGGACGTGGTCGACCTGCCGACCGGCCACTGGCCCATGTGGAGTCGCCCACAAGAACTCGCCGATGCCATTCGCGCCGCAGCCAACCGGACCGATTGACCTCACCCCCCAAACCCCGAGGGGCCAGCCACTACGGCTGGCCCCCTCGTCCTCCGATGCGGAAGGAACCCATGCATGACATCAAAGATGCTCTACGACATCGTCACGAGCTACGACCGAGCCTGGATTGCTGGCAACATGAGACCACCATGCTCTAGGACGCCGACCACAACGACAGCTTCGATCCGAGCTGAAGCGGCGAGAAGATTTCGAGACTGCTGGTTGACTCGCGCACGCCAGCCTTGAACTTGCGCAAGGGCCTCGTCCAGGCTGCCGTTGGAATGGACCTGTTCCAGCGCCGTCACGATGTGCGGGAGTGGGACGTGTCCGCGCCGCAACATGTGGACGAGGTGGGCGTCACGAACGTCCTCGGGTTGGTACTCGCGATTCCCGGCCGGGTGACGCCGCGGAGTCAATGCCCCTGCCTTCTCCCAGCTACGAAGAGTGGTCGGCGTCACGCCTAGCTTGCGTGCCAGTTCTCCGATCGTCAGGGGATCCGTAGTCGCTTCGGCGGGACAGCCTGCCGCCGCAGCCGCCGGGACCTTCTCAAGCCGGTCAAGAGTGTCTCGATCCTGCGCCAGTGACGCATGGGCTGCGTCGAGGTGAGTCAAGGCGTCGTCAATGTCGTCCCTGGCGAGGGCCATCATGATCGGTCTGGCGACCATGATCATCTCCGCCATCACCTGGGCCATCGCCACCGCCCACGGCAACCACACCACCGCCACCAAAGCCCGCACCGGACTCCTCGTCGCCCTCGGCGTCGCCACCCTCACCGGCGCCGGCGTCGCCTGGCTCAACTGGCTCATCCGCCTCGGCAACCAGATCTAACCACTGGCGAAGACTGCGTCACGAGAAGTCTCCGGGCATGGCAGCCTGCAGAAAACCGACCTGGAGTTTGTAGAGGTTTCGCCTCCGAGGCTCCCCCTGCCACATCAGCACTTCCTCCGAGACCTCAAGCAAGCCCGTCCGCACGAGTTCGCCAGTTGCCCTAGTCCACGTGTCGTTCGACAGTCCGTACTGCTTCTTTCGGATTGGATCGACCCATGCGGCGTCTCCCGCACGTCCGTGGGTCAACTCTCGCAGAATGATAAAGAGCCCCAATGCTCGCGGACTGAGCATGAGAGCCCAACCGTTTCTCCACAGTTCGATAGGCAGCGTGAGGTACGGCTTGGGCAAGTCAGAGACACTCCACTCTCGACCAGATCCGTTCGGGTGAAGCACTGTAATCTCAGGCACTTTGCCACGCGGGCGGTCCACGCGCAGCAGAGGAGGAACCCGACTCTCCAAGTCCTTGATCTCCTTCGCGATCCTTCGCCTGCCTGCGTCAGTTACCCCCTCGGGGTGAAGCATGGCAGCCAAGGATGTTGTGCTGACTTTGGTGGAGTGCGGGGCTTTCGTAGCCATCATGAGAATCGCGAGGTACGTAGGCAGCTGGTGTCCACCACCCCTCAACATATAGGCCAGAGGGGGCTGTGGATACTCGGTGGTCCTATCACGCGCGAACTCGATCGGTAGGCGCACACTTGAGGTTCGCTTTGAACGGTCAAGCGCCTTGCGCATCGTCTCCAAGGTCTCTTGGGGAGGTCGTTCTGACATCGCTACACCCATCGACAACAATTGATGAACCAGTTCAGCGGACCAACAAGCAGTGCACCGGGGTGCCTCGGGTTGCCTACGAGGTGCTACGGGCTGCCACTTTAGTAGCGTCCGCTCAACTGTCCTACTTCATCAGCTAATGATACACCCTTGCCATGCTCTCAAGACACACTTGCTCCGCAGAAAAGGAGAGAGTTGTTCCGTAGAGAGAGGAGGGGTAGACAACCTTGCGGTGGTAGATCGAGAGGAGAAAGATTGGTCTCGTGCTCATCAGCACAGCGAAGGCCGACGCAATTCGGCACGAGGGAGGTGATGACGATGCGCGGCTGGAAGCTCACGGTGCGGTGGTCCGCAGGAAGCGTCTGCGTGACGCTGGAACCCTTCTAGCACGGGGACGGGCACTTGACTCTGGCAGGAGGACGTGGTGCTCGTCCCCCATCTAAGCAGCGCTGGCCCGGGAGAACAAGTGCGGCATTGTCTCTCGGGCCCGTGCTGATCGACATAGCTTCGCGGTCTCGTGTGCACACCTGACTGGCAGACCTTTCTGGTTTCCTGTCGGTCCGGGGTTTCCGGTGGCAGGACTTCTGCTTGTGAGGAGCTTGTCGTGATTGATCTTGTTACTGCTGTGGTGCCGAACCTGCCGTTGCTGGTGCCGCTGGATGTGAGCATCACCCCGAACGACAACGGACTGCCCGGGATCTCACAGCTGCGCACGATCGTGGGGGCGGTGATGACGATCGGACTGATCCTGTCGGTGCTGGCGCTGATCATCTCCGCGATCGTGTGGGGCTTCGGCGCGAACTCGTCCAACCCGCACCTGGCCGGCCGCGGCAAGGTCGGTGTCCTGGTCTCCTGCGGGGCAGCGATCATCTGCGGCGCTGCGGTCACGCTGATCAACTTCTTCTGGAACGTCGGCCAGTCCGTCTAACCCCTACCCAACCGTTCCAACCCGCGTGTGTGAGGAGTGATTGCGGTGGGTGTGTGCGATCTGCCCG
>JBHADA010000244.1:0-8014 GCA_041854805.1 Arachnia sp. | reverse complement strand
CGCGCCGGCGCCGAGCCTGCGACCGGGTGGGGGCAGCCGCCGGGGTGGGGCCGCGGGCCCCCGGGTGAGGGCGTTCCCGTGGCCGGCGGCAGCCTCGTGCCGGCGCCGGGCTCGGTCGGTGCGTCGAGGCCGTCGTGGGCCGCCGCGCTCAGCGTGCGAGCTGGCGGACGAGGTCGGCCCGGGACCGTCCGGCGGGGTGCGGGTCGGGGGCCCAGGCGAGGGCGTCGAAGGGGCACTCCTCGATGCAGATGCCGCAGGCGAGGCAGCGGCCCTCGTCGAGGGTGAACGAGTCGAGCACCCGGTGGGTGCGGGCGCGGGCGCCCGGCGGCAGGCCGGGGACCGGTTCGGCGTGCGACTCCAGCTCGATGCACCAGGCGGGGCACTCGACCACGCACACGTCGCAGCTGGTGCACGCGGCCACCGACAGCTCGATCCTCAGGTGGGCGGTCTCGGTCACCGGCGCCGCCTCCGGGTCGGCGCCACGACGGCGGCCGGGTCGAGGGGTCCGGCGTCGGCGGGGCGGGCGCCGAAGACGTCGGGGTCGAGCACGCCGGGGGGCGGCAGGCGGCGGCGGGTGGTGTCGGCGTCGTCGGCGGCGCCGGGCCACGGCAGGGCGCGGGCGCCGAGCACCGCGTCCTTGCGCAGCGGCCGCTCGGCCAGGTCGCCGGGGCAGGAGGCGTCGGCCACGAGCAGGGGCCGGTCGTCGCCGCCGGTGAACTCGACCCCGAACAGGTCGCGGGTCTCGCGCTCGGCCCACCGGGCGCCGGCGAGCACGTCGCCGAGCGAGTCGAGGCGGGGTTCGTCACGCGGCACGGCGCACTGGAGCCGCAGGCCCGCGGCGGTGCGCGGGTCCAGCAGGCGTACGACCACCCGCAGCTCGTCGCTGCGGCCGAGCTCGTCGACGGCGCCGAGCCAGTCGAAGTGCGACCAGCCCTCGTCGACGGCGGCGCGCACCGCGGCGACCCAGGCGTCGGGGGTCACCGTACGGACCTCGTCGGCGGCGACCTCACCCATGACGCACCTCGGCCACGAGGGCGGCGAGCGCGGCGGGCAGCGGCGGGCAGCCGGGCAGGAGCCGGTCGACGACGGTGACCTGGTCGAGGCCCTTGAGCACGTTGTAGGCGTCCCAGTAGGGGCCGCCGCCGGCGGTGCACGCGCCGAACGCCACCACGGTGGTGGGTCCGCCGAGGCCGCGCACCCGCGCCACGAGGGCCGCCACGTCGTGGGCGACGGGGTTGGTGACGGTGCCCGACACAGTCACGACCCGCCGGGCGGCCGGGGCGTCCCACGCCACCGCCACCGCCGTGTCGGGCACGGCCGCCTCGACCTCGATCGCGCAGCAGGCGAGGGGTACGTCGACGACCACGACCGACGCGTCGCCGTACCAGTCCCATCCCCGCACGGGCTCACCCTAGCTGGGATGGTCCGTAACCGCGGCGTGCCAAGGGACACCCACCATCACGCCAGGCACCTGACCTGGACTGATCGCACGAGAGCCGATCCCTGATCCGCTCCGGTGGGATCTGACCACGCCATGCCTTCCCCTCCTGGTAACGTGACCACTGGTGGCATCGGCTCATCGAGTTGCCCGCCACCACGTCCTTCATGGTCTTCTCATCGACGTGGCCTCTAAGCGGGAAGGAGCGCTGGAGCTTGACGACCTACGCAGTGAAGCTGGAGCGTTCAGTTCCGCTCGATCTCCCAAGGCACCCAGACGCTGCGGGCGACGACACCTTCGAGGAGTGGTGTCGTCTGGAGAGATCGTCTGGTCACCCTCTCGCCGTAGACCTCTTCTCGGGAGCTGGGGGCCTCGGTGCCGGCGTCGAAGCAGCGGGCTGGACTGTCGTCGCTGCGGTCGATCACGATGCGGCAGCACTGGCAACGCATCGAGCCAACTTCCGGGGCCAGGCACTCGACGTCGACATGGCTGATGATGATCAGGTGGAAGCTCTCATCGAGCGACTCCGGCCCCTCGGCATCGACTTGGTCGCCGGCGGTCCACCTTGCCAGCCTTTCAGCCGCGCCGGACGCGCAAAGATCCGAAGCCTCGTCGACAAGGGCTTCCGCGAAGAGACCGACACCCGCAAGGGATTGTGGCGATCCTTCATCAAGGTTGTACTGGCCCTAAAGCCACGAGCCGTCCTGATGGAAAACGTTCCCGACATGGCCATTGGCGATGAACTCGCCGTTATCAGGGATATGGCCGCCACCCTCGAAGGCGATGGATACGTCGTTGACTACCGGCTATTGGACGCCTGGCGCCACGGAGTGCCGCAGCATCGCAAACGATTCATCCTTCAAGCGCGCAACGATGGGACTCTTCCCGTCTGGCCGGAACCAATGGAGGTGCGTCCGACGGTCCGCGACGCGATCGCAGACCTTCCTCCTCTCGGCGACACGACCGGTGCACGCGTACTTCCCTATGCGGGTCAACCATCTAGTGCGTTGGCCAAGGCACTCCGCGACGACGACACCGATGTCATCTACGACCACATGACCCGCCCGGTACGCGACGACGATCGCGCAGCTTTCGAACTGATGACGTCGTCGTCCTTGTACTCGGACCTCCCGGAGCATTTGCGCCGATATCGCTCTGACACCTTCAGCGACAAGTACAAGCGCCTCGCCTGGGACGACCTCAGCAGGACCATCACTGCACACATCGCCAAAGACGGCTACTGGTACATTCACCCCAAGGAGCACCGCACCCTCAGCGTGCGCGAGGCCGCTCGCATACAGACCTTTCCTGATAGTTTTCGTTTCGCGGGGACCCGCAGCGATGCCTTTCGGCAGATCGGAAACGCGGTCCCACCAGCCCTAGGCCGCAGAGTCGCTATGGCAATGCTACCTCTCACAGAACCACGCCGGGAGAGGCCAAGACTTCCCGACTTGCGACGGAAGCTGTCGCGATGGGGTCACGAGCAGCGAAGAATTGCATGGTGGCTCTACCCTGGGCCGGACATGACCATCGGTGCTGCCGCGGTCGCCGCCGCGCTCGACATTCACCGGCTTCCCCTCGCAACGGCCGCCTCACTCATGGAACCTCTTCGAGGGGCTCCCGATCTCTCCGCTGATTCCCTCCATCACATCGACATCCACAAGCTCAGCAAGACTCGCCAGGACGCGGTGAGGCAACTTCGAATAATTCTCCGTGAGTGCCCACCCGTCGTCTGGGCGCCCAGTATCGCAGCCATGCTCGGAGGCGCACAGCATCGACTGTTCTCACTCTTGCAGGGAGGAAACGAACTTCTCCTTAACCAGCATGTCAGCAGGATCGTAACGCTTCTGATGGAGCTTCCGGAAGGGCACACCGGGCTGCGGACTGACATCAAAGTGGCTCTCGCCCAACTCGTCTCCAACGACGAGGAAGCCGCATTGCGGATGTGCGCCATTCGCCAGATTACGGTCTCCGAGGCTCGAGACCGAATCCTTGACCGCTCCACACCCAGCAACGTCAGGGAAGCGTGAGCTCATGACCGGCGACGTCCAGCGACCTAGGAGCCATCAGCCTTCGGGAACTGGAGCGCTCCGCCCCAAGGCGCGCCTGCTTCGAACGCTCGGAAGCGAACTCATCAGCAGCGACAAGGTCGCCCTGATCGAGTTGGTCAAGAACTCGTACGATGCCGACGCCAGCGTCGCTATCATTCGCCTCCAGGGGCCACTTGAGCAAGAGAAGGGCCGCATAGACGTATGGGATGATGGGCAGGGCATGGACGTCGAAACACTCCAACGCTCTTGGCTCGATATCGCCACAGAAACCAAGAGACGCCAACCCCGCAGTCAAGGCGGGCGACGAGTACTTGGCGAGAAGGGAATCGGACGACTGGCAGCCTCTAGACTCGGCCAGGAGATGATGCTCACCACCCGGATGGCTCGGGCCGACGAGGTCAAGTTGCTGATCGACTGGAGGGACTTCGATCGCAAAGACGCCTATCTCGATGAAATCGAGGTCGCCTGGGAAGTCGGGCCACCGGACGTCTTCTCCGACTCTGGGGCGGCAGTAGATATCTTCTCCACGGCAGGACCTGACACATTCCATCACGGCCGTGGCACCGTAGTCCAGATTTACGGACTCTCTCGCAGTTGGGATCGTGCCGACCTCCTAGAACTCCGCACGGCGCTCACACGGCTGATACGACCCCGCCCCAGGAGGATCTCAAACCTCGAGAGGAAAGAGGAGACCAAGGCTGACTTCCTGGTGATCCTTGATCTAGTCGACGTGGAAGAGGGCCTACAAGACCTCGCTGGTCCCATCGATCCATCGCCGGATCTTCACACGCCTCACTATTCCCTTTCTGGATCGGTGGATGCTCATGGGTCCGCCACGCTCCACTATGCACAGCAACACCCCTTGCTGGAGGAAGACATCGGAGTCAAGAAGCTGTGGACGAACGAGAAGCGCTGCCCGAAGGCGGGCCCCTTTGATTTCGAAATCAACGTCTGGGACCGAGAGGATGCTGCCATTCGACGGACCCTTCAAGAGACGCACGCATCGCCCAGCACCACGGACTTCAAGGGCTTCCGCGACACGCTCAGCGATCTTGCCGGCGTCAGCATCTACCGAGATGGTTTCAGGGTTCTGCCGTTCGGAGAAAAGGGCGACGACTGGCTCGGACTCGACCTACGACGAGTTCAGACTCCGACCCGCCATGTGTCAAACAACCAGATCATCGGACACATTTTCATTGGAGCCGACACGAACGACGGTCTCAAAGACCAGTCCAACCGCGAAGGAATCCTCGAAGGACCCCCCTACTCCGACTTACAGACGCTGGTCAAAGCAGCGCTCACTGAACTGGAGACTCGTCGCTACACAGCACGTCGCCCCCAGAAGGGCTCCAGAAGGAGTCAAGGTCCCCTGTTTCAACGCTTCGACCTGAAGGAAATTCGCACCACGGTGACCCAGAGTTATCCTGGCGACAAAGGCCTGATTCGGCTCATTGACGAGAAGGATCGACACATCCAAGAGGGAGTCTCAGAGGTTCAAAACGTCCTTTCGCGCTACTCCCGCCTGGCCACGCTTGGGGCACTCGTCGATCGTGTCCTCCACGATGGTCGAACCGCCGTGGCCAAACTCAAGAACATCGCTCGGTTCGGCACCCGAGACCTGACGAAGGACAGCTACTCCAACGACAAGAAGATTAAGATTGCCCTGGACGCAATGTCTGGAACGACGGACCAAGCCGAACTACTCTCGTCTCTCTTTCGCCAGATCTCACCCTTTGGAGGTAGGAAGCGCGGCCGACCCAGGGAAATCAGCACCAGTGATGTCATCGACAAAGCATTCGCTCTCCTCCAGCACGAGGCTGACGATCAGGGAGTCAAACTGGAAAGGGGTGGCGAACCGGTTTCAGTGAAGGTTGACGAGGCAGAACTATTGACGGTCCTCGTCAATCTCATCCAGAACGCTATCTACTGGAGCTCAACCGGAGCGAACGCAGATGACCGAAGGGTTCTGGTTGTCGCCCGACTTGTCGATGACTCGTCCTTGAGTCTGGTCGTGAGTGACTCTGGGCCTGGCGTGGCGGAAGACGTCCGGGAACACATATTCGATCCCTACTTCTCCACGAGGCCAGAGGGCGTGGGCCTCGGCCTGAGCATCGCGGGCAATCTGGTAGAGAACATCTATGAAGGTGAGCTTCTCCTTGTCGAGGACGGGCCCCTCGATGGCGCAACATTCGAGGCAATATTTCGAAGGAGGATCCGATGACGGAGAAGGTCCGTGTTATCATCATCGATGATGATGCTGCCCTTGCTGCGCACGCGAAGCGCGAGATTGAAGAGGCCTTCGACGGTAGCAGTGAGATTCAAGTCGAGGTCACGACGGAGCTTGACTTTGACAAAGGATTCGACCTCGTTCGTACACACTCGTACGACGTAGTGGTATTGGATGTCCGGCGCGACCCCATTCGGAACACCCCAGAGGATACTACGGCCGGCCGTAAGGTGTATCACGACATCAAGGAAGTGTGCTTTGCACCGGTTGTCTTCTGGACGGCTTTGCCAGAAGAGGTCAAGAGTGAGAGCATGCCCCCCCTCGTGACTGTGGTATCAAAGGATCAGCTCGACGGGATCCCGAAAGCCATCGAAGCCGCCGTGTCCAGCAGAGCCTTAACCACGATCAAAGGTATTGAGTCCGATCTCGCCGAGGTGCTGCGGAAGCACATGTGGACTGAACTGGCTCCAAATTGGACGGAGTACACGGGGGATACTGACTTGACGGATATCGCCCATGTGCTTCTCAGCAGACTGGCTCGGGATCTCGCCGAGCGGCGGGACGGTAAACTGGCGGCGCGTCCGAGCCATCGCTACCTCTATCCCCCGGTTTCGGATCGTAGATCAGCCGGTGACGTGCTCCGCGCCACAGACCAGACCTGGTACGTGGTACTCACTCCTGCATGCGACTTCGCACAGGGCAAGGTGGAGTACGTCCTCCTCGCTAAGGCCGGCCCTCTCGCCGAGCACCCGAAGTATCAGAAATGGGCCGACGCTACTAGCTCCGGGCAAAAGAGAGATGCCTGGAACAACCTGTGTCGGGTGGTTCTCAGGGCGACGAGTGGAAGGTATCATTACCTGCCCGCGTTCCGAGAGATCCCAGATCTGGTGATCGATCTAGAGAACGTGATCACCACTGGGTCCGCGAAGCTGGACGACTTTACCTGGATTGCATCGCTCGCCAGTCCGTTCGCTGAGGCGTTGCTAGTTCAGTATAGTCACATCCGTGGGCGCATCGGAGTCCCCGACCTCGATACTGACTCAATTCAGCAGCGTCTATCGCAGCAATGCTAGCTCGGGATCGAGGCAATCTACAGAGCAAGCAACAAGGTTGCGGGCCTGTTTGGTCCCAAGGACGCGACTCAGGTAGAGGGAGATCGCGTTACCGCCCCGATCGCTGCAGAGTGATACGTACGCCTTCTTATGTCTCGGGGGCTGTTTAGTGGGTCCCCCTTCCCGTGGCGTTGGTTCCTGTTAGACATCGTGAGGACTGTGCTGCACACCGATGGGGTCGGGATGGGTTGCATTCGACTTGCTCTAGCGAAGGCTTCGCAGAGGGCTTTGTGACCCTTTCCCACTCTCCCCGGAGCGGCCTCAGGGAGCCAGGATCCGGCAATGCGACTACGGAGCAACCGGAAGAGGTAAAGTAAAGGCTCGAAGCGAGTATCTGACCGTCGTGCGAACCGACAACCCCAATGAAGTCACCAAATGCCTATCGCTACACATCACATGCACGAGTCGATGTGCAGGTGCTAATGCTGTGCTCTGCCAGCGGAGTGAGAGCCTCAAAGCCTTGAGGTGGAAGATCTGTACACGTGGCAATACTCGGGGCAGGTGAGCCCTAGGTCGGTGGATGGTGGGATCATCGCCGGCGGCAGTATCGGGGTGGAAGCTTCACACATTCGTCGGCCGAGGTGGCTCGCGGCTGGATGAACGAGCACCAAACCTCAAGAGGGCGGACGGCATGCGGCAGGTCTTCGACCTTGGGGGCGCGGCGTGCTCCTCGTGATCGTCCGTGGCACGGCGTCGGCACTCGTGTCCCGCCCTCAGCCCCGTGTGATGCTCGCGATGCCGCTGCGGCGGCGGATCACCACTAGGTGTACCAGGCACGAACGTTAGGTACGGCGCGGCGTCGGGATGGGGAAGACCTCCGGGTGTGGGGTGACCGGTAGGAAACACGTCACACACACACGGAGGTCTTCATGCAACACCCTATGTCGCCGCTGTCGGAAACGGGACGCCAGCGGGTGGCCGAGCAGGTCGTGCTCCACGGGTGGTCGCTGCGGCGGACCGCGGAGCGGTTCGGGGTGTCGGTGACCACGGTCAAACGGTGGGCCGACCGGTACCGGGAGGGCGGGAAGGACGCGATGGCGGACCGGTCGCCACGGCCGCGGTCGTCGCCGCGGCGCACCCCGAGCCGGATCGAGCGGCGGGTGGTCGGGCTGCGGGTCACCCACCGGTGGGGGCCGGCCCGGATCGCCGCGCACCTGCGGGCGCAGCAGCCGGCGGTGTCGACGGT
>JBHADA010000243.1:0-28737 GCA_041854805.1 Arachnia sp. | reverse complement strand
TCGCCAGTGAGGTAGGCCTGCCATGCGGCGGCCAAGGATCCTGGTGGTAAGAGCAGCCCGCCCCCGGAGACCGGATCTCCACTGAACAGGGTGCGTCCAGCAGCGATAGAAGCCAGGGCGAAAACCACCACCAGCACCATGGTGGGATTGAACACGCGGGCGGAACGCTGTCCTCCGGCGAATTCATCACCAGTCAGTTCGTCGATCGATGTGCCTGAGTCCGCGAAATCGCGGTACCGCTCCATGATCCCAGCACCGAGCCGGTCGATCGCTTGCCGTGCCGGGACGAACCGGCCGGGTACGAGTTCGGCGGGTGTCAGGTCCTCCCGGGGAAGCCGCTTGCGCAGTGCTCGGGTCTCCTGTCCGCTGCGCAAGTATCTCCCGAAGGCGCGCAATTCGGCGCCCGCGTGGGCCGGCGACTTGGCGAGGAGGAACCCCAGGGTTCTCCCCAAGCTCGCCAGCGCCAACCCAAATGTGGTGGCGCCACGAGAGCCCGCCACTCGCAGCGCGGCGAGGCGATCGTCCTCGTGCGGGTGCCGCTCGTGCGGTCGTTCCCCGGTGTGCCCAGCGCGACGGTGCGTCAAGGCGGCTTGGGGCCACGTCATCACTCGGTACCCAATCGCGTTGGCGCGCCACCCAAGATCCACACCATCGCGATGCCGCTCCACCTCGGGCGCGATGCCATCCAGTTCGCGCCAGGTCTCTCCCCGCACGAGCATGCCTGCGGTCGAGGCTCCGAGAACGTCGCGTGGCTCCGTTTGATCCTGATCAATGTCTCCACGTTCGACCAGGCTGACGCTCTGGCCGCTGCGGGTCATGGCGATACCCACCTCGGACAGGGTCTCCGGATAGTTACGCCGCTTAGGTTCCAGCAGCTTGGGGACCACGATATCGGTCTGGCGAGCACCATCGAGGAGTCTTCCCAACGTATCTGGCCTGGGAGCCGAGTCGTCGTGCAGGAGCCAGATCCAGTCGGGCCGTGTCCCCTCCAACGCGCGATTGACCGCCTCACCGAACGTGATGTCGGGACCGAGAGTGAGCACAGCGTCGAGCACGCCCTCAGCGGCAGCTCGTGACAGTAGCAGCGATGAGTTGTCTGCCGAGCCCGTGTCCACGGGGATGAGACGCCCCGGCCGCGGCGTCAGACGCGCCAGAGAGAGAAGCTGCCGGGGCAACCACTCGGCGGCGTCGTGCACCACCATGACGGCGGTCACCGCCGTGGGCTCGATCGCTGGCTCGCCTGGCTCCTGCTCGTCGCTATCGATCCAGGACCATAGGTCCTCTTCCTCGATGATGGCGCGCTGCGGCTCGTCGGTCATTCATCCTCCAGGCCTTGGAATCACCCTGTCTCGGGATCAACCCGTGACCATACCAGTCAGACGACGCACCGTCTGCTAGCCAGCGGCACGCTTGAGCTTACGGCGTTCCCTTTCAGACAGCCCACCCCAGATGCCGAACCGCTCGTCGTGCGCCAAGGCGTACTCGAGACACTCCGCGCGCACTGTGCAACTCTCGCACACACGCTTCGCCTCCCTGGTCGATCCCCCCTTCTCCGGGAAGAACGCCTCCGGATCGGTTTGGGCACACAGCGCCTCTGCCTGCCAGGCGAAGGCTCCGTCATCGTTGCGCAGCAAAAATACTTCGTCCATCATTTCCTCCCCACGGGGCAAATTACACACGAGTGATTTGCTCCGGGTCAAGCAGAATGGAGAAAATCCGTACGCGACACGCCGAAATCTAGGCCTCCGGGCTCAGGCCACGCCCTGAACCTTCGTCAGGCGAACTCCGCTCCCGCCTTCTCACGCACCATGGAGACCAGTTCCTTGACTCGTTCCGCATCTTCAAGGCGGGCCACGAGGGTCGCGGTCGGTGTCGCCACGACGAGACAGTCCTTTAACCCGATGGTCGCGATGACGTGACCGTGGCTAGCGGCGTTGACCAGCACCGAGCCGTTCGTATCCAAGGTCACGACAACCCCGTCGACGGCGTTGCCTGCCTCATCGTGGGTCAGAAGCTCAGCGAGCGAGACGAAGCCTCCCACGTCGCGCCATTCGATCTCGAGCCCGACGCTGACGACCTGCGCACCCGTCCGTCCGGTGGATGCGGGTTCCATCACCGCGTAGTCGACCGAGATCTTCTCCAGCGTAGGGAAGATCTCATCGAGTAACGAGGGCTCGGCAGCGATGGCCCGCACCTTTGCCGCCGTCTCGGGACGTAGTTGGTCCAACTGGCTGAGCAGTGTCTCGGCGCGCCAGACGAACATGCCCGCGTTCCACCAGTATTCGCCGCTGTCGAGGTACTTCTGGGCCACCTCACGGCTCGGCTTCTCCTTGAACTCGGCCACGCGATAGACCCCGTCGAATCCCTCCAGCGGGTCGCTCCGGTGCAGGTATCCGTAACCGGTGTGGGGAGAGTCGGGCACCACTCCCAGGGTGACCAAGGCATCGGGGTTGGCCTCTGCCACCGAGAAGGCGCGGTCGAGGCTCCGGCGAAACTCCGTCTCAGGGGTGATCACCTGGTCCGCGGTGACCATCGCCACTACACCCTCCGGGTCCCGCGCGGCGATCTCCGCCGCCGACCAAGCCACGGCGTTAAGAGAATCACGTCCCTCGGGTTCGCCCAAGATGTTGGCGGCATCGAGTTCGGGAAGCTGCCGAGCGACGTCGCTCGCGTAGGCGCGCCCTGTGCACACGAGTATCTGGGAGGGCGGCACAAGGCCATCAAGTCGCTCGAATGCGAGACGCAACAGCGACTTGTTGTCGAAGAGTTCCAACAATTGCTTCGGGCGGCCCATGCGGGACAGGGGCCACAGGCGAGTGCCGGACCCGCCGGCCATGATGACGACGTATCGCATGACCTCACGCTAGTGCCCATCGCCGCGTTTGGGCCTCATTGCCCGCGCGAGCCGCGAACTCCACTAGTGTCGTGTCTCGCCTCGCTGGTCGCGTAGCTGGACGCGGTGGCTCCGTGACGCGCGGCGCAGTCTTCACGAAAGCGAGAAGCGGTGCGTCGAGACACGGCGCTAGCGCATCAGCGCATTCTCGCGGGCGGCGATCTCCGCCGCATCTGGGCAACGCACGGTCACCACGGTCGATCCCAGGCCCAGTACCGGGGCCAAAAGCAGGTGGATGATGCTCTCCCGTCCTGGCCTCGGATCCGCCAGCAGCAACCGCTCGTCGCGGGGGCGCACATCGTCAATCGGTTTCCCAGCCCACAGTGATGACTCCCCCAGTAGGGAGACGTCATGCACATCGGGTTGGGCGATAGCCTCGCGGAAGTCGACGGCGTCATCGGGCGGTGTCGCGAACCCAAGACCAAGCGGGTGCAAGGAACAGGCCACGGTGGTCCCCTCGCGACGCTCGTCGTCGGGGCCAACAACGAGCAACTCCGCTCCTGTGACCCCGGGATTGACTGGGCATCCTCGTTGCCAGGCCGCCGCCACCCAGACCAGACTTACCCAATGTCCTGGATGGGTTTCCGCCAAGGCGACATCGATCGGGTCCCCATCGTCATGGCCCAAATCGGTGATGAGATTAGCGGTCTTGTCCACCCAGTTGGCAAACGTGACGGCACTCAACTCGGTGCGCACACCCGGCTCATAGTAAGTAAGCAACGGCCGCGTCCCACTTCGTGAGACGCGGCGTCGCAATGCCGAAATCAGCATGCCCTCAGCGTATTCCTCAGGCCTTCTTCTTCCTGGTTGTCTCAGGCTCCTCTTCAGGCACATCCTCCACAGGAGGCATTTCGAGATCCAGAGCGGCACCGCCGCCAAGAGTGGCCAGCATCTGACGCACGTTGGACAACTGGGCGGTGATGGAATCGCGACGCTGGGCCAAGGCGGCCAGTTCACGATCGGACTCGCGGCGCAGGCGCTCGGCCCGAGTCTTAGCCTCCAGCAGGAGCTCCTCGGCCTTGCGTTGAGCAGCGGTGCGGATGGACTCGGCCTGCGAGTTGGCATCCGAGACCACGCGATGCGCCTCGTTCTCGGCACCGCGCAGATTCTCCTCCGCGGCGTTAAGTTGCGCCTCACGCTGCTGGATCTGAGCTGCGAAATCAGCCGCCGCGGCGTCGCGACGTTCAGCTAGGGAACGCTCGAAATCAGCCGCGGCCTGAGCGGCACGTGCCTGCTGCGACTCGTAGACGGCCTCGGCCTCCTCGCGGCGTGCCGCTGCCTCGCGATCCGCTTCGTCGAGGATCTCGACGGCGCGGCGCTCGGCCCCGGTGATCCTGGCCTCGGCGTCGGCATCGGCCGATGTCCGAGTGTCGACGGCGTAGCGGTCAGCTTCGGCCGCCTTCATCTGAGCCTGCTGCATGGCGTCTTCGACGACGCGGTTCGACTCCTCTGTGGCGGCGCGACGCATCTGATCCGCCTCCTCCTCCGCCAGGGTCAGGATCTGAGAGATCCGCTCCCCCAAGTCGGCGAAGCTGGGGCGCGACGCCATCACCTTGGCCCGCTGCGACTCCTCCGCGCGGGCATTGGCGGCTTCGAGTTGCTTGACCAGTTGCTCGTTCGAGGTCTTCGCCTCACGCAATTGCTCAGTCAGTTTGCTCAGATCGCCACGTGCGGCGTCCAAGGCTTGGCCCAGTGTTGCTATTTCCGCCTCCACCTGAGCGGGCTCGTAGCCCCTCAAGACGGTGCGGAACTCGGGTGGGTTCATTCTTCCTCGCTGTGATGTTGTCCGGGGACGGCTAGGGCTTCGATGACGCCAGAGAGGTGGGAAAGCTGGGATGTGATGTCGTCGCGACGCTTCGACAACCCAGCGACCTCGCTGCGCGCCTGGTCGAGCATAGCCCTCGCCTGAGCACGAATGGTCTCGGCCTCGGTTCTGGCATCAGCCAGCAACTGCATGGCCTCCTCCCGGTTGGCCCGGGTGCGCTCGAAGGACGCCTTCTGTGCCTGCTCGAGGTCCGCCGCAAACTGCTCACGCACCAGCCGCGCGTTCTCCTCCGCCTCGGTGACCCGGTCTTGTGCGCGCGACAGGAGAGCTGCCGCCTCACGCTCGGCCCTGGCGACCTTATCCGCCGCCTGCGCCTCGGCCTCTTGCCGGGTGCGCTGGCCATGCTCGGCCGCGGCGCGCAACTCCGCATCCGCCCGGGCCCGGGTCTCACGGGCCTCCGCCTCAGCCGAACGCAGGTTCTTCCGGGACACCTCGACACTGCGAGCCAGCATGGCGGAGATCTTGCTCCTCACCTCGCTGGCGTGCCGAGCGGTCTCCGTATGCGCAGCACGCTTGCTGCGCGCGATGTCGGTCTTCGCGCCATCCAGCAGCGACACCACCGTGGTTTGGGTCCATTCCATCTGAGCCGCGGCCTCGGACAGTTGCGTGTGCGCCGTCTTTTCGGCATTGGCCAGCACGGCGGAGGCCTCGCGCTGCGCCGCAGCACGCATCTCCTCAGCCTCGCGCTGGGCCTCGCTCCGCAGGCGCGCTGCCTCTCCCCTGGCCGCGTCAACCTCTGCCTGGGCTCGCGCCGTGGCTGTGGCTAATTCACGCGCGGACTCGTCACGCTGCCTAGCCAGTTCGGCCTCGTGAGCCTGCCGGGTGTGCGACAGTTCGTCGTCCACCACGGCACGCGCTGCGATCGCCTCGGCCTCCATAGCGGCCCGCCAGCCCTCCACCTGCTCGCGGATCTGCGTGGCATCGTCTTGAGCGGTTTGGCGGATGGTCTCGGCCTGGGCCTCTATAGAGGCGAGCCTAGCCGCGGCGTCCGCGCGGGACTCCGCGATCAACTCGTCGGCGTTACGTTCCGCGTTGCCGGTGATCGCCGCCGCCTGCTGCGCGGCCTCCGTGAGGATGCGCTGAACGTCGGCCTTGGCCTCGTTGAGGCGATGGGTCGTGTATTCCAATTCGCCGCGGGCCTCGTCGCGCTGCCGGGCCGCCTCAACCGCCTCCTGACGCAAGGCCGCGACGTCCGCCTCGGCCTCAGCGCGCAGTCGGTCGGCGAGATTCTGTGCCTGCAACAGCACGTCGGCCGCCGGCACCACGCCCTGCCCGGACGGGGCGTCTGTCGTCAATCCTGGGTGCATGGCACCATCTTGTCATGGAATGCGAGCAGGTTGACCGTGCTATCGCAGTCCACGAAGGAACCCGGCCCCCCATGACAGGTGCATCACGGCCAATACGAGCGGGACTCGCGCACGGGCCCGACCGGTGACATTGGTCATCGTCGCGGTCGCCGCCGCGAGGAAGGCGGCATAGCTGAGAGGCACTAACAGTGCCAAGGTCAGCAATTTGCTGCGCAGCGCCAGTCCGAACAGGCCTAGGACGATCCCCGAGGTGATGCCGACGACGGCCAGGGGCGCCACGAGATAGCGCAAGGATGCGGTGTCTGGGTGGCGCCGGATTACCTCGCGGCGCCACTGCCCGGTACGGAAGAACTGCTTCGCCAGGGCACGGACGCTGTCGCGAGGGCGGTAAACCACCCGCAGCTCTGGGGAGAAATAGACCAGGTGTCCCGCCTGCCGCAAGCGGTAGTTGAGTTCCCAATCCTGGGCGCGGTGCAAAGACTCGTCGAATCCCCCGATCTCGCGCAGGACGTCGCGGCGGAACACGCCGAGAAAGACCGTATCAGCCGGGCCGGGCGGAGTGCTGGCGAGGTGAAACCCTCCCCCGCCCAGGCCCACACGAGAGTTGTAGGCCGCGGCAATGGCCTCGGTGAGCGGAGTGGTGCCCTGAGCATCCATCAGGCCACCCACGTTGGCGGCCCCCGTCTCCTCCAAGAGGCGGACCGCAGTATCGATGTAGCCGGGGCTTAACTCCCCATGCCCGTCGACCCGGACGATGACGTCGTGTCTGGCGGCCGCGATGGCGATGTTGAGCCCCGCCGGAGTGAACCCCGTGGGATTGTCGAGCACACGAACCGCGGGATGGCTGGCCGCGAGGTCGTCCGCGATGGCCCGAGTGCGATCGCTGCTGGGGCCGACGGCGAGCAGCACCTCGAACGGACCGTCATAGCCCTGGTCCAATACCCGGGTCACGGCAGCACGCAGATGCCTCTCCTCGTTGAGCACGGGCATGACGACACTCACGCTGGGACGCACACTGCCTCCAAGGGGATCAGGGTTCTCGGTTGGGCGCTCACTCTAACCCGGCTCACGGAACGGTGCACACGGGTGGCTCGTCCTCCTCGTCATCGGCCTTGGATTTGGTGGCCGACGGCGATGGCCTGCCGGTCGCCGATGCGCGAGGCGATGCGGATGCCTGGGGAGATGCAGGCGTGGCTGAGGCGCCTGGCTCGTCGCGGCGCTCCGAGGTGGCGATGGTCTCGGTCACGGTGTCCCGGATGAGCCCGAAGTCAGGGTCGCTCGATTTGATCAGCGGCGGTGTGAAGTTCACTGTCTCGATGGGAAGCGCGCGGGCCTTGAGGGCCAGCTCGGTCAACTCGACGACGGCATCGGAGCCCACGTCCGTGCTGACGATGTCGCGGCCCGCCTTGGAGAGTTCCTGGAACTTGGTGGCCACCGTCTTCGGGTTAAGTTGCTTGGCCATGGCGGCCATGACGCACTTTTGCCGCACCATCCGCTCGTAGTCGCTCGACTCTGCCCGGGACCGGGCGAACCACAGAGCGTGAAACCCGTCGAGCAAGACGTTCTCGCCCGGCTCGATGTAGCCGCTGATCTTGGTACTCACCCCACCGATCGGGATGGCCTTGCCGATATTGAGCCGGATCCCACCCATGGCGTCGATGAGCGACTCGAACCCAGCCATATCGATCAGGGCGTAGTAGTTGATCTCCAGGCCCAGCGTCTCGCTGACCGCTTCCTTCATGGCCACGCGCCCCGCGTCCTGCCCCGGGTAGAGATCCGCATGCTCCTCACCCAAGGTATAGATCCCGTTCAGCATGCATCCGTTGCCCTCGCATACATAACCATCGGGGAAGCGGTCCCTCAGCGGGGATCCCTCGGGGAAGCGGACGCGCTCGAGATTGCGCGGCAGGCCGAACAACACGGTTCTCCCAGTCTCCGCGTCAACGGACGCCACGGTAATGGAGTCGGGCCGCAGCCCTTCACGCTTGTCGGAGGCGTCTGCTCCCAGGAGAAGGATGTTGTAGCGTCCGGCCTTCGCCTCGGAGTCGCCCCCTCCTTTGAAGACTTGGGCGACGTTTCCCGCAGCGGTCAGAGCGCTAGAGGCCAAGGTGGTAACCCCGCCAACTCCCACAACCAAGGCCAGGGTGACCATCGTCAGAGCGAGGCGTCTTCCCTGTACCAGCCCCAACGGGCGAGCCAGCCGCCATGCGTCCACCAACAAGGCCACCCAGAAGATGAATAACCCCCACAGCGCATACGTCGCGCCCGTCAGCACCGCGGGGCGCATGAGGACACCGACGGTGAACCCCCGCGCAAAGAGGAGGCCGACCCCGGCCAACACCACGAGTGCCGCGACGGCGAAGAAGATCCGCCGGGCCCATCGCCCAACGGCGCGATTGCCCGCGAAGGTCTGGGCCGAACCGGGCAGAATCGCAGACATCACCACGAAACCGATGGCACGCCGCGTGTACAGGCGCTGAATGGGAAGTTGGTTGGGCACGAATCTCCTATAAGTCGCAGACCAGTGTGGTCCCCCTCCGCCCGTCGTGGCACCTGCCACGCCGCATTCAAGACTCTAGGGGATGCGTTTCCTGGGTATCGTGTCAGCAACCCAAGGAGGACAAAGTGGCCGACCGCAACGAGGATATGGACTGGCTGTACCGTCGCGATCACAGCGTAGACCCGGAACGGACCAAGGTCTATGACGAGAAGGAGTTGCGCGCAGCGTCTCAGGGCCAACCGCAGGGCTGGGGCCAGCCCCAAGACGCTCCGCCGTGGAATCAGGGCCAGGCGCAGCCGCCCAGAGCGTCAAGCTCCCCACCGCAAGGCCCTGGCGTGCCAGAGCCCTCACCACGGGGACGGAAACGGAAACGTCGCCCCATTCTTCGCCTGATCGGCCTCTTTTTCCTGGCCTGGGTGCTGTTCTTGGTAGGCACCCCCATCTATGCCTGGCTGGTGGGCAACACGATCGACGCCACGCCGAGCGGTGAACGGCCGGCCGAGCAGCCTGGAACCACTGTCCTCCTGGTCGGCTCCGATGCGCGCGAAAACCTCACTCAGCAGGAGCGTGCCCGGCTGGGCACCGGCTCCACAGGCGGGCGGCGCACTGACACGATGCTCCTGCTGCATACCCCCGCCAAGGGTAAGCCAGTGTTGCTGTCATTGCCTCGCGACTCCTATGTCACGGTCCCCGGGCACGGCAAGAACAAGCTCAACGCGGCGTACGCGCTCGGCGGCGCCCCACTGCTCGTGCGGACCATCGAGTCGAGCACGGACATCAGGATCGATGGCTACCTGGAGATCGGGTTCCTGGGCATCGTGGACATGGTCGACGCGCTCGGCGGGATCCAGGTGTGTCCCAAGTTCGACATCGACGACAAGGATTCCCACCTCACGCTCTCGAAGGGCTGCCAGACCGTGGACGGCGTCACTGCCTTGGGCTATGTCCGGATGCGCAAACAGGACCCGAATGGAGACCTGGGACGGGTCGAGCGTCAGCGTGAGGTGATCGCCGCCATCGCCAAGAAAGCCGCCTCTCCGTTGACCGTCATCAACCCAGTTACCTACTGGAAGCTCAACATGGCGGTCGCGAGCACCGTGACTCGCGGCAAGGACACTGGGCTCGGACAGATGTCCGCCGTGGCCAGCGGCATGCTGAGCACCGTCACAGGCTCGGGACTGTCGCTGACTGTTCCGGTCTCCAACTCCAACGCCCAGACCAAGGCCGGCTCCGCGGTCATCTGGGACAAGCAAGCCAGCGCCAAACTCTTCGAGGCCATCGCCGCGGGGGACACCACTCCGCTCGGGTAACCGCTGACCGACTGGCCGCAGTGGATAGACTCGAAGCACGCAACAGCTTAGGAGAAGGTAGTGACCCAGCAACCCCCATATGGCGGGCCCCAAAGCGGCCCGCAGTTCCAGCCTCCACAACCCCAGGTCCCATCGGCTGGGGACCAGCAGGTGCCACCATCCGTCCAAGCCACAAAGCCCAAGTCAAAGACGCCGGCTGTAGTCGCTGGCGTGGTGGCGCTTGGTCTCATTGGCGGCGGCGGAGTCGTCGCGCTCAATCTGTTCCGGGGCGGAGCCAGTGCGTCTGCTGCCAAGGCCTTGCCTAGTAGCGCCGGCATGGTGGTCGAACTCAACCTCAACCCGTCGATCGATCAGCAGGCCGCCGTGGGCAAGTGGGTCGAGCGCTTCCCGACCCTGGCCAAGGACGTCAAGGTCGACAACTACAAGGAGGGCCTCTACAACTGGTTGGCCGGTCAGAACAAAGACATGCCCGCATGGGACAAGGTCGAGCCATGGCTGGGTGACTCGGTCGCCGTTGCCGCGATATCCCAAGACGAGAATTCCCCAGCACCGGTGTTCGCCTTCGCGACCAAGAACAAGTCCAAGGCGGAGGAGTTCTTCAAGGCCGAACTCGACGACGACAACGAAATGGCCTTCGTGGGCGACACCATGCTGGTGTGGGAGGACAACTACGACGTGTCCCTCAACGCCGACGCCATCTCCAAGGATCCGCTGGCCAATTCCGCGGAGTACAAGAAGGTCATGAGCGAGGTGCCGACCAACGGCCTGGGAACCTTCTTCGCCACCGACGACCTGATGTTGGAGGCCGCTGAGGCACAAGGCAACGGTGAGCAAGTCAAGACCCAGTTCGAGGAACTTGGCGACTTCGCCGTAGCGGGGGCGCTGAGCGCCACCAACGATGTGATCACGTTCGAACTCGCCTCGACCCAGAGCAAGACGATGGCCCCCGGCGAGGACATCTCTGGCACAGTCGGCGACATGGACGCCAACTCGGTAGGGGCTCTGGGGCTCAGCTACAGCGACAAGGCCCTCAGCCAGGTGTGGGACTCGATCGAAGAACTCGCGAACTCCTCCGAATCTCAAGTCAAGCTCAGCGAACTAGGAATCACCTCGGCCGATGACTTCAAGGCGCTGTTTGGCAACCAGATCGGCCTGTCGGTCCTAGGCATCCCCGCTTCGGGCTCCGCCAGTTCAGGTACACCAGAAATCGCGTTCCGCACCAAGGGTGGAGACCCGTCGCGTTTGGAGAACCTAATCCAGAACATGGGCGCCGGGACTGAGGTCGACATCGCCACCGAGGGCGACAGCGCCTACGTCGGTATCGGCGTGACCGCCGAACAGGCGAAGTCCCCTAGCAGCAAGCTGAAGGATCTCGAGGCCTACAAGAAGGCCATCGGCGGTGACTCTGGCCAGGCGATCGCGTGGGTCAACGTAGCCAAGCTGAAGGAGGAGCTGGCAGATGCGAACCTTCCCGAAGAACTCATGGAACCGCTGAAGGCGATTGGCGGCGCGGGCATGGTGTCGTCAGCAGACGACCAAGGCAAGTCGAAGGCCACGTTCCGCGTGGTGGCCGCGAACTAGCCTGTGGGCACACGAGAAGGCATTGCCATATCGCTTCAGGGGCGGGTCGTCTCCCGGACGGCCCGCCCCTTGGCGTATGCCGACTCGCGTAACTCGCCTTGAAAAGCCACCATCTTGGCCCGTAACACCTCGTCCGCAGCAGCCAAGATCCGTACGGCCAGCAGCCCGGCGTTGCGCGCATTCCCGATCGCGACGGTAGCGACGGGCACCCCTGCGGGCATCTGGACGATCGACAGCAGCGAGTCCATCCCGTCGAGATATTTCAACGCCACCGGGACCCCGATGACGGGCAGCGGGGTGAGGGCGGCGAGCATGCCCGGCAGGTGCGCCGCTCCCCCAGCCCCAGCAATGATGGCCCGGATGCCGCGTTCGTGGGCGCCACGGCCAAAGGCGACCATGTCCTCGGGCATGCGATGCGCGGACACGACGTCGGCCTCGTAGGCGATGCCGAATTCGTCCAGTGCATCGGCGGCCGCGCTCATCGTCGGCCAATCCGAATCCGATCCCATGACGATCGAGACGAGGGGGTCAGGCATTGGGGTCTCCCATCAGATAGTTGGCCGCGTGATGCGCGCGTCGGCGCACGTCGTCAAGGTCCCGGCCCAGGCAGGTGACGTGACCGACCTTGCGTCCGGGCTTGACCTCCTTGCCGTAGAGGTGAACCTTGACGTGGCGGTCACGGGCGTAGACATGCTGCAAGGCTCCTGTGAGGTCTGCCTCGCTGCCTCCGAGGATGTTGGTCATGACCACCACGTCCGCACGCAGGTCGGGGGCCCCAAGCGGCAGATCCAGCACGGCACGCAGGTGGTTCTCGAACTGGCTAGTCAACGCACCGTCGATGCTCCAATGGCCGGTGTTATGTGGCCGCATCGCGAGTTCATTGACCACGACGCGTCCGTCACGGGCGGCCATGAGTTCCACCGCGAGCACGCCGACCACCCCAAGCTCGGTGGCGATGCGGATGCCCAGTTCCTGGAGTTGGGTGGCTTGACCGCTGGGAAGCCCGGGGGCTGGGGTGATGGTCTCGACGCAGATGCCGTCGCGCTGGATGGTCTCGCTGATCGGGTAGGCCACGGCCTGTCCGGAGGGTGAGCGCACGACGATGGCGGACAGTTCACGCTCGAAGTCGATGAACTCCTCCGCGACGATACGCACCCGCTCGCCCGCCGATGTGTGAGCCAGCCCGTCGAATGGTTCCCCTGCCTGGTGTTCCCCGTCCAGTTTCCACACGCCCTTACCGTCGTAGCCGCCGCGGGAGGTCTTGGCGATAATCGGCCACCCTTCTGCCTCCCCGAAGGCCACCAGATCCTCAGGGGTGTCGCAGACGCGAAACCGTGGACAAGGCACCCCGAGCCGTTTCATCTTGTCGCGCATGAGCGCCTTGTCTTGGGCGAACACCAGGGCATCCGGTCCAGGGCGCACCGCCAGCCGTTCCTCCAGGACCCGCAAGTGCCGCGTGGGCACGTGCTCGTGATCGAAGGTGATGACGTCGGCCCCGACGGTGAGCCGCTCGAGCGCGGACAGATCTCGGTAATCGGCGACCATGGTCAGCGGCACCACCTGCGCGGCGGACACGTCGGGGCCCTCCGCAAGCAGAGCGACGTCGATGCCCAGGGGGATGGCGGCCTGCTGCATCATCCGGGCCAGTTGCCCTCCCCCCGCGATGGCCAGCCGATAGCGCCGCGCGCTACTCATCTGGCCCGTTGTCGCGCTCGTCGTCGTCGAACAGCAACTCGGTGATGGCCACGTGCACCCGCTCCACCCTGGGCACGTCGGGCAGGTTCAGAGGCTGTCCCGCGGCCGTCTCCAGCACGAGCGTGCCGCAGCCGAGGAGCCGATCGGTGAAGGAACGCTCGTAATTGACGTTGTTGATGCGACGCAACGGCAGGTCATGGCCGGTGATGTTGATGATCCCCTTGCGGGTGATGATGCGTCGATCGGTGATGGTGTAGGTAGAGGTGCGCCAGCGCAGGAAGGGGATGAACACCAGCCAGACGAACAGTGCCAGAACCACGACCACCGAAGCCACGATTCCCCAGGGATGAGACTCGGGTGGCAGGAACGCGATGAGCAGCCCTAACAACGCTCCCAGAGCGATGAGGACGATCGCTGGCAGGATCAGCGCCTTGGCATGGGTTCGTAGGGTGAGCACCACGTTCTCTCCCCGGCCCAACTGGTCTTTCGGAATGGCCATGCCCCCAGTATCGCGGACGGTCGCGGCATTGTGCGGAGGTTCGTCAGCGATGTCCGAGCGTGGCGTGCACCACGTCTCCCACGGCGAAGGTGCGTACCCCGTCAGCGGTCAAGACCTGGAGCCGGCCGGATTCGTCCACACCAAACCCGGTTCCGCTGATCCTTTGGTCATCGGCATGCACCGTGAGCATGGCGCCGATAGAGGCGCACCGCTGGCTATAGGCCTCACGGAGGCTGCCGTGTCGCTCCCATTGGTGATAGAACCGCTCAAAATGGGTCAGGACCCTGGCGGCTAGACGCGACTGGTCGGTATCGAAACCAGCCAGCGCCAGCGATGTCGCACCGGGCACGGGGAGCTCGGCCTCCGCCAGCGTGACGTTGATGCCGATGCCGACCACCGCGCAGGGACCCTCGCGCGTCTCGACGAACTCGGACAGGATGCCGCACACCTTGCGCCCGTCAATGAGAACGTCGTTGGGCCATTTGAGGTGGACGCGAGACGCATCGGTGGCCAGGTCCGTGACCGCTCCGGCCACCGCCAATCCGGGCAGCAGCGAGAGCCATCCCCACTCGGGGACGGGACGCCAGGGACGGGTCAGGAGCGACATGGAGATGGAGGCTCCCTTGGGGCTCACCCAATGACGCCCGAGACGGCCTCGACCCGCTGTCTGCTCGGAAGCGATGAGAGCCATCCATGGCTGTTCGCCGGCCCTGGCTGCTGCCGCCACGTCGGCATTGGTGGACCCGGTCGATTCGACGACGCTCACCTCTCGCCAGACGCTATCGGGGCCGAGGAGATCGCGGATGTGGGCGGCGTCGGGAAGCTCATTCACGGGCCAATGCTATTGCCCGTCCCCCGAAGAATCGTGTGCACCAACGCCAAGTCCGCCCCAGACCGCTATCGTGTCGGCCATGGAGATCGACATCCACACCACCGCCGGTCGGATCGCCAATCTCGGCATGCGCATCGACGAGGCCGTGCACGCCGGGTCCGCCGAGGCAGTCGAGAAGCAGCACGCAAAGGGCAAGATGACGGCCCGTGAACGCGTCATGGCGCTCCTTGACGAGGGCAGTTTCGCCGAATTCGATCAGTTCTCGCGTCACCGCACCACCGCGTTCGGCATGGACTCGCGTCGTCCCTTCGGCGACGGCGTGATCACGGGCACCGGGTCCATCCATGGCCGTCCAGTGTGCGTGTTCAGCCAAGACGTGACCATCTTTGGCGGCGCCCTCGGCCAGGTCTATGGCGAGAAGATCGTCAAGATCCAAGACTTCGCTCTTAAGACGGGGGTGCCGCTCATCGGCATGAACGAGGGGGGCGGCGCCCGCATCCAGGAAGGTGTGGTGTCCCTAGCCCTCTATGGCGAGATCTTCAAGCGCAATGCCCGCGCCTCGGGCGTTATCCCCCAGATCTCGCTCATCATGGGGGCCGCGGCGGGCGGACACGTCTACGGTCCGGCGCTGACGGACTTCGTCGTCATGGTGGACAAGACCTCGCAGATGTTCATCACGGGACCTGAGGTGATCAAGACCGTAACGGGCGAGGACGTGTCCATGGAGGACCTGGGCGGCGGACGCACCCACAACACGAAGTCTGGCAATGCGCACTACCTGGCCGGCGACGAGAATGACGCCATTGAGTACGTGCGTGAACTGATCAGCTACCTGCCGCAGAACAACCTTGAGGACCCACCCATCTACGAAAACGACGAGGTGGACCTCACCATCACGGACCACGACCGTGAACTGGACCGGTTGATCCCGGACTCGGCCAACCAGCCCTACGACATGCGCGAGGTAATCCGCAACGTCCTCGACGACGAGGAATTCCTCGAGGTCATGGAGATGTTCGCCGGCTCGATCATCGTCGGGTTCGGACGCATCGAAGGACGTTCCATTGGCATCGTGGCCAACCAGCCCACAGTGTTCGCGGGCTGCCTAGACATCGACTCCTCCGAGAAGGCCGCGCGCTTCGTGCGCACCTGCGACGCATTCAACATCCCGGTGCTGACGTTCGTCGACGTGCCCGGTTTCCTGCCCGGAGTGGCACAGGAACACAACGGCATCATCCGGCGAGGTGCCAAGCTCATCTACGCCTACGCGGAGGCCACCGTGCCGTTGCTGACGGTGATCACCCGCAAGGCCTACGGCGGCGCCTACGTGGTGATGGGCTCCAAACATCTGGGCGCGGACATCAACTTCGCCTGGCCCACGGCACAGATCGCGGTCATGGGGGCCCAAGGTGCGGTCAACATCTTGTACCGCCGTCAACTGGCCGCATCCGAGGACCCAGAAGGTGATCGCGCCCGCCTCATCCAGGAATACGACGACGAACTCACCAACCCGTATGTCGCGGCGGACCGCGGCTACGTTGACCAGGTCATCTACCCGCACGAGACCCGGGCACAGGTGATTCGGGCGTTGCGGTTGCTGCGCACCAAGCGTGAGGCATTGCCACCCAAGAAGCACGGAAACATCCCGCTATGAGCCAGTCGCAGTTCAACAGGGCCGACCTCACCGAGGAGGAGGTGGCGGCCGTGGCGGCCGTCTTGACGAGACTTTCCGTCACCGAGCCACTGCGGCCCGCCGACGACCGTCCGCTGGCCGGCGGCTGGAAGTCGTACTACCGCACCGTCCGCCCGAGCCTGGTAACCGGCCGCGACGCCTGGCGTACCTATCACCGGCTGTGATGCGGTTCGTTTTGGCGTCGAAATCGCCCGCGCGTCTCGCCCTTCTGCGCGGCGCGGGGCTCGACCCCGAGGTGATTGTCTCCGGCGTCGATGAGTCGTCCGTTCAGGATCCGGTGCCGACGTCGCTGGCTGCGCGGCTGGCGGAGTTCAAGGGCGATGCCGTGGCCTCGCGTCTCGCTGGCGACTTCGCGCTTCTGGCCTGCGACTCGCTGCTGGAGTTCGAGGGTCGCGCCCACGGTAAGCCCGGCACCCAAGAGGCGGCCATTGAACGTTGGCGTCGAATGCGAGGGCATTCGGGGCTCTTCCATACGGGGCATTTCCTGCTGGTGCGCCGCAGTGGAGAGGATATCCGGCAGACCCGAGTGGGTACCACCAAGGTGTCCTTCGCGGATATCTCGGACGAGGAGATAGCTGCCTATGCCGCCACCGGGGAGCCGCAGCGCGTCGCCGGGGGCTTCAGCATAGACGGTAAGGGCTCGGCATTCGTCACGGGCGTGGTGGGAGACCCGTTCAACGTCAGTGGCGTGGCCTTACCGATGGTGCGGCAGATGCTCATCGACGCGGGCGTGCCGTGGCAGTCGCTCTGGTCACACTGATCGCGCCGGGCAGGGTCACGCGGATACGCTCCCTGCCAGTCGTTTGAGTACCTCACGCCGGCGCCGCAGCAACTTATCTCGTGCCACTCGGCTCGGATCTGACGGGAAGCGGCGCTGGACGTAGCTGACGGCGTCGTCGATGTCGAGGCTCCGGGTGGAGTTACCTACGCGTAGCCACAGTTCCGGTGACGCGCCCTTGTTTGGCCTCACATAGACCGGGGCATCGGAGGGCGGGCAGACCACCCGGCACACGAGGTGCCTCTCCTGACCCAGTTCGGCGAAATCCACTTTCGGCAGAGTAGCCGCATGAATCCCAAGCTTGTTCTGGAGGTGATCGCGCAACCATAGTTCGAAGCGGTCCGCGTCCGGCTGTTTCATGGTGCCCAGGTCGGCCTCCAACCCCAGGGGGCTACCAGAATCGTCGATCCCTATCAGCAGAGTGCCTCCCGCGGCGTTGAGGAACGCGGCCAAGGTCTTAGCCACCACGAGCTCCATCTTGTCGTCGCGCTTGCCAGTGTGCAGGTTCACCCGCGCAGTCGACTTGAACTCCACCTCGTCGGACTCACCAGCCTCGATCACCTCCTCGATGGTGGGTTCCGCGGCCCGCGAACGCCGAGCCAGCAGATACGCCGATGCCAGCGCGATGACCACGGCATCGACCGCGAAAACAGCACCCAAGGTATGCGGATACCACAGGTCCTGATTCGGCAAGAAAAGCCCCACCAGCAAAGCTCCGAGGCTCATGCCAAACATCGACACCACGGCCATCAACGCACCGGAGACGAGGACCCTGCGGCGCAACACTCGTCGTACCAGTTCGCCAAACAGCCAAGCCACGATCAGCAGCACGGGCTGGGCGAGTGCAAACGTGACGAGGTCCGGGCTTTCCCCCATGGTTCTCCTTCACTTCAAGGCCTCATTCTATGGGCGAGCGTCAACCCTCCCACACCGCGAACCAAGTAGGCTGTCGCACGTGAAGGGTTCGGCTGTGGTGGTGCTGGCCGTCGTGGCGTTGGTGGGATGCTCGGCGTCACAGCAGCCAACGCCAGCGCCCTCGACTCCATCGGCTTCAGTCATCGTGACCCCGCCTACCGGCGGGGTGTTACTCACCTCGCTTGGCTTTCAGCACGCTCCACAAGGCTTCTCCATCCCCGCCAACGCGCAGATCACCGATCGCGTCGATCAGTCCAACCAAGTGACTGCGGTGTTCAGCGCACCCGACGGATTCGAGATGGCCGCCTACCTGCGCAAACACCTCCCCTCCATGGGCTTCCACGTGACCGGCGACAAAGACAACGCTCTACTCTTCACCAGCGACACGACCCAGGGGGCGTTCTACGCGGAGGGGAGTCTCAGTTCGCTGTCCTTGCGCCGCGACCAAGAAGGCTGAACCTTACATGGCGGTCCTGGAGGGCTCACAGCCGCCCAACAGAGCGTTCTCAGCCGGGCAGAGGTAGTGTCCATGTCATGGACGCCTCAGAAGTCGCGCTCGACACACTCGGGATCATGCTCTACGGAGGGCTCGGACTCCTCATTGGCGCGACCGTTTCGTTCATCATCTCTGTGGCCGTGCGGATCGCTCGACGACGTCGTCCCGGCTGGAAGCATTTCTCACGCCGTCTCAGGTTGCCGCAACGCATTTTTCTCGGCCTCACAGGCATTGGATTGGGCGTCAACTTCGCCTTGTCGACGCTGGATGCTTCCCCCCGGTGGCAGCCCATCTTCATGCAGGTATTCGTCATCGTCTTGATCCTCTCCGGCGCTTATGTGGTGACCGGCATCGTGCAGGCTGCGGAGGACGCGTACCTCGACAAGGCCCAGGGAGACGAGGAGACCCCGCATTTCCGCAGGGTACGCACGCAGCTCCAGATCATCGGCAAGGTGGTCATCGCGGTGGTGTGGATCTGTGCGGTTGCTGGGGCGTTGCTGACCTTCCCGGAGCTGCGGGCGGTGGGAGCCTCGGTCTTCGCCTCCGCAGGCGTCTTATCCGTCGTGGCAGGTCTCGCGGCGCAGTCGTCGCTGGCCAACATGTTCGCCGGCATGCAGTTGGCCTTCTCTGATGCCATCCGCGTCGGGGACGTCATCGTCTTCGAGGAAAGCAATGGCTCGATCGAGGAGATCACCTTGACCTACGTCGTGGTGCGTAGCTGGGACGACCGGCGTTGGATCGTCCCCAGCAGCTACTTCACCACCACTGCGTTCGAGAACTGGACCCGTAGGGAGGCCAAGCTGCTGGGAACCGTCGAGTTCGATCTCGACTGGACGGTTCCCGTGGAGGCCATGCGCGTCGAGCTCATGCGGCTTCTGCGCGCCAGCGACTTGTGGGACAGGCGCACCGGAACGCTTCAGGTCACCGACGCCAAGGATGGCAGCGTCCGGCTCCGGGCCCTGGTATCCGCGGAGAATTCCGGCGACTTGTGGGACCTGCGCTGCTATGTGCGCGAGGAGTTGGTCAACTGGCTCCAGCACCACGCCGTGTACGCGCTCCCCCGCATCCGGCTCGAACCTGAAACCACCACTGCCCCGCCCGTCGAGGTTCGCGACGACTTCAACGAGCGCGAGGTCAACCGTTGGGAAGCTGAACAGGCCGGAATCCAGACGGCCGTCATGCCCAGCGTCCACGAAACCGACGACGACACCGCCGAGCGTTCCTGGGGCTGGCTCAGCGCCTTGCGGCAACGGCTCGACCCCTCCTCGGGCGGCAAGGCCTCAACTGGCGATCCCGCGCCTACATCTTCCGAAGCGCCGCCGTTGACGCCTGTGCCGTCTTCCCAGACCGCTGAGGCCAGGCTCTATTCCGGCTCGCCCGAGGCTGAACGTCGCCGGACCCATCTGGCTGGCCCCACCGCGGCAGACATGGCCGAACGCCGGCAGGCGACTGAACGTCGTCTAGGCGACACCCAGCCCATGCCCGCGATCCAGGATGATGAGGAGCCGCCCGCCTGATACTTCAGAGTGCGAAGACCACGTCGCCGGGTTCGGCGAGGCAAATACGCACCATCTCGTCCAGTTCCCGCCGACGAGGCGTGGGCAACGCGTCGGCGGGAAACCAACCCACATCCAACGACTCCTCGTCATTCACCGTCGCCTCTCCCTCCACCCATCTGGCCAGGAATCCGTGGTCGAGGAACTGGCACCGATCCTTGTTGGCGTAGACGATGGGATTAGTGACCCTGGTCCACACGAGCCGCTCAATGGCGATGACAATTCCAGCTTCCTCCCTGGCCTCGCGGCGAGCCGTCACGGACGGATGCTCCCCGGGATCGACGATGCCGCTCACCGCGGCCCACTCCCCCGAGTCCGCTCTACGCACCAACAGCACCTCGGGTCCCCGCCGTCCATCGCGCAGGATCACGGCCGTAGAGCCGATGAGCCACAGCGGGGCATGACCAATGTGACGCCGCAGATCGACGATGAATTCCGGAGTCGGCATAACCCAACCATGTCACGGAAGTCAGACGAATCGTCACAAGGTATGGCTAGACTCCGGCCATGGTGGCCATTGAGAAAGTCCTGATTGCCAATCGCGGCGAGATCGCCGTGCGGGTGGTCCGCGCCGCCCGCGACGCGGGCATCGGCTCGGTAGCGGTGTACGCGGATTCCGATGCGGACTCACTGTTCGTCAAGCTCGCCGACGAAGCCTATGCGCTCAACGGCGCGACTCCAGCCGACACCTACCTCAACGTGGCGAAGCTGCTCGATATCGCGGCACGGGCCGGGGCCAACGCGGTGCACCCTGGCTACGGTTTCCTGGCCGAGAACGCCGACTTCGCGCAGGCAGTCATCGACGCCGGGCTCATCTGGATCGGCCCACCGCCCGCGGCGATCGACGCCCTCGGCGACAAGGTCAAGGCCCGCCATATCGCGCAAAAGGTGGGGGCCCCCTTGGTGCCGGGCACGGCGGACCCGGTGGCGGAGGCGGCCGAGGTCGTAGCCTTCGCCGAGCAACACGGCCTACCAATCGCCATCAAGGCCGCCTTCGGAGGCGGCGGACGAGGCCTCAAGGTGGCGCGCACGCTAGAGGAGGTGCCAGACCTGTTCGAGTCCGCCACCCGGGAAGCCGTCACCGCCTTCGGGCGGGGCGAGTGTTTCGTCGAGCGCTATCTCGACAAGCCTCGCCACGTCGAGACCCAGTGCCTGGCGGACGCGCACGGCAACGTCGTGGTGGTCTCCACCCGCGACTGCTCGCTTCAACGCCGCCATCAGAAACTCGTGGAGGAGGCCCCCGCACCGTTCCTGTCGGAGGAGCAGATCGCCCGCCTTTACGAGTCGAGCAAGGCCATCCTCAAGGAGGCGGGCTACGTGGGCGCGGGTACCTGTGAATTCCTTGTGGGTGTCGACGGCACCATCTCCTTCCTGGAAGTCAACACCCGTCTCCAAGTGGAACATCCCGTGTCCGAGGAGGTCACTGGCCTCGACCTAGTGCGCGAGATGTTCCGCATCGCCGCAGGCGAGGAACTGGGCTACGAGGATCCACGGATCCACGGCCACTCCATCGAGTTCAGGATCAACGCCGAGGACGCCGGCCGCAGCTTCATGCCGGCCCCGGGCACCCTGGTGAAGTGGCATGCCCCCTCCGGGCCCGGCGTTCGGGTGGACGAGGGATACCACGTGGGCATGACCGTGCCGGGCGCGTTCGACTCGCTCGTCGCCAAGGTCATCGTCACGGGCGCCGATCGCGAACAGGCCCTGGCCCGGTCTCGCCGTGCCCTCGCCGAGTTGGTGATTGAGGGCATGCCCACGGTGGTGCCGTTCCACCGGGCAGTGCTTGAGGACGCGGCATATACCGCTTCTGATGGCTCCTTCGCCGTGCACACGCGCTGGATCGAGACGGAGTTCACGGGTGAGATCGCCCCCTACACGGGCGAATTGGGCGAGCCTGAGGACGCAGCCGAACCCGAGGTGATCACGTTGGAGGTCAACGGCAAACGCGTCGAAGTCAAGCTCCCTGGCGGTCTGGGCACGCGGCCCGCAGCTAAGACCTCGAAGAGGCCAACCAAACGCGACAGGGGTGGCGCCAAGGTGTCCGCCCCCAGCGGTAACGCGTTGACGAGCCCCATGCAGGGAACCATCGTCAAGGTCAACGTCGAGGACGGCCAGAGCATCGCCGAGGGAGACCAGGTCGCGGTGATCGAGGCCATGAAGATGGAGCAGCCGTTAAACGCTCATCGCGGCGGGATCGTCAAGGGGTTGGCGGTGGAGGCGGGAGCGGCCGTGACCGCCGGACAAGTGTTGTGCGAGATCGTCGACGAGTAGCTTGGACCGGGCGCCTATCCTGGAGGCACTGTTCGGGTAGGAGTAGATCGTGACCAGCTTAATGTTCTTTGTCGTCTTCTTCGGCATCATCGCGACGGTCTTCGGCGTGCTCGCTGCCACGCGCAGTGGGCGCCCCAGCCTGACCAATTCGGGATATCAACCCACGCTGCGTCCCACTTTCGACCCAAATCGGCAAATCATGCCCGGGGGATACCAAGCCCCCGGATACGCCCAACCCACCTACGGGCAGATCGGCCCGGGCTATGGGCAGATGGGCCATCCTTACCCGCAACCCATGGCACCCGGCGCGCAGCAGGCGATCGATGCGGATATCACCAGCTTCGGCGATGAGTTGCGAGACCTTGACCTTGAGGTCGTGGGCCGAGACCTCGACGATGCGGCGCAGGCCGACTACAGCCGCGCCTTGGACGCCTACGACGGGGCGAAGAACCAACTGGCTCAGGCCCGCACCAACGAGGACATCCGCCGCATCGCGGAGATCCTGGAGGATGGGCGCTACGCCATTGCCTGCGTCAAGGCCAGGGCCAATGGTCAGCCCGTACCGGAGCACCGTCCGCCATGCTTCTTCGACCCAGCCCATGGCGTCTCCGTGACCAACGTCTCGTGGGCGCCTCCCGGCGGGGCGCCACGCGAGGTCCCGGCATGCGCGGCGGATGTTCAGCGCATCCGAACGGGCAATGACCCGTCGATCCGCATGGTGCCCCAGGCACATGGGCAGGTGCCGTATTGGGAGGATCAGCAACACGCGGCCTGGGCCCAGGGCTACTACGGCCGCTATGGCCAGGATCCGGCACTGCGCACCATCACGCAGGGTGCTCTCATGATCGGCGGCTTCTCGCTGCTGATGGGGCTGCTCGACGACTAGTGCGAGTTGCCCGCGTGGCGGCACGCGTCACATCTCGGTGAGGTACGGTAAGGCCAACCTACGGATTCGTAGGTTACGCGACCGTAGAGGAGCACCATGTCCGCCGCCACCGAAGCCATTCGCCAGGCCCGCGACCTGCTACTCGGACTGCGAGGACAGGGCGACGAGGCCCGCCGCCTGTTCGAGTGGCCAGCCATCGAAGGCCCCTTCAATTGGGCCATCGACTGGTTCGACGAGATCGGCCGCGGCCGGGAAGACCTAGCGCTGTGGATCCGTGACGAGCACGGCGCCGACGAACGTCACACCTACGCCGAGTTGGTGACGGGCTCGGACCGGATGGCTTCCTGGCTCGCCGCGCAGGGAATCGGCAAGGGCGACACGGTCATGCTCATGCTGGGCAACCAGGTAGAACTATGGGTGGCGCAGTTGGCGTTGATGAAGCTGGGAGCGATCATCGCTCCCACCGCGCAGGCGCTGCAGAGCTACGACCTCTTCGACCGAATCGCCAGGGCCGACGCGAAGGCCGTAATCACCAACCCCAGCGAAGAGCACAAGTTCGCCGGTGCGAGCGGCGTACGGCTCATCACGACCGGTCCTGCTCATGACACATGGATCAGCCTGGATGAGACCAAACAGGCCGAGGCGACCACGCACCCCATCGTGACGGTGGCCGACGATCCCCTGCTGTACTACTTCACCTCGGGCACGACGAAGGCCCCCAAGCTGGTGGTCCACACGCAGGCGAGCTACCCCGTCGGGCATCTGGCCACGATGTACTTCATCGGTGTACGCCCCGGCGATGTACACCTCAATATCTCCTCCCCTGGCTGGGGCAAGCACGCCTGGTCCAGCTTCTACTCCCCCTGGCTGGCCGAGGCCACCGTGTTCTCGTACAACTACCGGCGTTTCGACGCGGCCAAGATGCTGGCAGAACTGGAGGACTCGAAAGTCACCACTTTCTGCGCTCCGCCCACGGTGTGGCGGATGATGATCCAGGCGAACCTGGGGCAGCGCCCAGCGCATCTGCGCGACGTGGTCGGTGCCGGGGAGCCGCTCAACCCCGAGGTGATCGCGGCGGTGGAGAACGCGTGGGGCCTCACCATTCGAGACGGCTATGGTCAGACGGAGACCACGTGCACCGTTGGAAACGCACCGGGTGAGCGGGTCAAACCGGGCTCCATGGGACGGCTCATGCCAGGTTCCATGGTCAAGGTGGTCGACCCGGACACGGGGCTCGAGTCCAGCACTGGAGAGATTGTCCAGCCCGTCAGTCCTCACCCGTTCAACCTCATGTCCGGCTATCTGACCGGCCAGCCGACAGCCGGCCCGGATGGGTTGTATCACTCGGGCGACCTGGTCACCATGGACGAGGAGGGTTACCTCACCTACGTGGGCCGCACCGACGACGTGTTCAAGGCCTCCGACTACAAGATCTCCCCGTTCGAACTCGAATCGGTGCTGATCGAACACCCCGCGGTGGTGGAGGCCGCCGTCGTGCCGGCGCCAGATCCGGTGCGCCACAACGTACCCAAAGCGTATGTCGCCTTGGCCCAGGGCTTCCGGGCCAACCGGGAGACCGCGCTGTCCATCCTGGCCTACGCCAAGGAACGCCTGGCTCCCTATCTGCGGATTCGGCGGTTGGAGTTCCTTGACCTGCCTAAGACGATCAGTGGCAAGGTTCGCCGGGTGGAGCTACGAGCCCGAGAGGCGGCCAACCTGCACCTAGACGACTTCCGCTACGAGGCCTTCCCCGAACTGCACGGGAAGTGATACGAGTTCGTCTCGCGCCATTCAGTTGGTCAGAGTCGGCAGTCCGTCGCGCAGATGGAGCCTGCGGGCGGCCTCGGCCAGGGAACCCGACATTGAGGGGTAGACGGTGAAGGCATGGCTGAACTCGTCCACCGTTACCCGCCGCGCCACGGCGATGGAGACCGCATGGATCAGTTCCGACGCGCGCGGAGCCACGACGACGCCGCCGACGACGATGCCCGTGGTGGGCAGACAGAACAGCTTGACGAATCCGTCGGTGAAGCCCTGCATCTTGGATCTGGCGTTGGGGCCCAGCGGCAGCAGCACCGATGCCACCCGCACCTCCCCGGAATCAACCTGCTGCTGGGTCACGCCCACGGTGGCCACCTCGGGCGTGGTAAACACGTTGGCCGATACCAGCGACAAATCGAGCGGGGTCACGGCGTCCCCAAGCGAGTGCCACATGGCCACCCGGCCCTGCATCGCCGCTACCGATGCTAGCGCGAAGACTCCCGTCACATCACCAGCGGCGTAGACACCGCGCAGGCTGGTGCGCGACACCCGATCCACCTTGATGTGGCCAGACTCGGTGAGTTCTACGCCCGCCTCCTCCAGCCCAATCCCCGCGCTGTTGGGTACAGCGCCGACCGCCATCAGGCAGTGCGACCCCTCGACCTCGCGGCCGTCGGCAAGCGTCACGACGACTCCATCGCCCTCGCGTCGGGCCGCCACTGCGCGGCATTGACTCATGATGGTCATGCCGCGACGAGAGAACGCACGCTGCAGCACCGCCGCTGCATCCTGATCGTGTCCCGGCAGCACCTGCGCGCGCGAACTCACCAGTACCACGTCGCAGCCCAACCCGTCGTAGGCAGAGGCGAACTCGGCCCCCGTCACACCAGAACCGACGACGATGAGCCGTTCGGGCACCTCGGTGAGGTTGTAGACCTGTTTCCAGTTCAGGATCCGTTCCCCGTCGCATGGCGCGTCGGGTAGTTCCCGAGGCATGGTGCCCGTAGCGACAAGCACGATGTCGGCGTCTAGGCTCTCCTCGCCAACCGCGGTCTGTACCACCACGCGGCTGGGGCCATCGAGACGGGCGGTGCCGGGGATGATGTTGACGCCGTCGTGACGCAGTCGCTGATAGATGTCGTTGGATTGGGCCTGAGCCAGTTCCAAGACGCGCTGATTCACCTCGCCAAGATCCACCCGCACGACATCGGTCAAGTCATCGGCGGCGATATGGAGACCGAGCTTCCTGGCCGACTCGATGCGCACCATCACCTCCGCGGTGGCGATGAGTGTCTTCGACGGCACGCAGTCCGTGAGCACCGCCGCGCCGCCAAGGCCGTCGCGCTCAATGAGCGTGACCTCCCCGCCAAGCTGGTTGCCCACCAGCGCGGCCTCATAGCCGCCCGGCCCTCCGCCGATGATCACAACTTTGGTCACGCCCGCCATCATTCCACACACGTCACGGACACGCCTCTATGCTTGGGCGGATGAGCAATGATGCGTTCGACGCCGTCGCGCACGAAGCCGCCCAGTTCCTCAGACGGCGCTTCGACACCGAATCAATCGATATCTCCCTCGTGCTCGGGTCGGGCTGGGCCGCTGGCGCCGACGCCCTGGGCGAGCCCTTGGGCGAGTTGGACCTGGCCCAGGTGCCGGGGTTCAGCGCCCCCGTGGTGGCCGGACATGGCGGGAGGCTGTTGCTGCGTCGCACTCCCCGGGGCAAGGTCGCGGCCGTCTTTACCGGCCGCACTCACTTCTATGAGGGTCGCGGCGTCGAGCCCGTGGTCCACGGCGTACGAACGGCTGCCGCTTGGGGCGCCCAATGCCTAGTCTTGACCAACGGCTGCGGCGGCCTCAACCCGTTGTGGACGCCCGGCACCGTCGTGCTCATCAGCGATCACATCAACCTCACCGGCGATACCCCGCTGCGCGGCGCGCGGTTCGTCGACATGTCCGAGGCCTATTCCAATCGTCTGCGTGCCTTGGCCCGGACGGTCGATCCGACTCTGCCGGAGGGTATCTATGTGCAGTTCCGGGGGCCGCAGTACGAGACGCCGGCGGAGGTGCGGATGGCGGGCATACTCGGCGGCGACCTTGTCGGGATGTCCACGGCGCTTGAGACCATCGCCGCCAGGGCCGCTGGCTTGGAGGTGTTGGGGCTCTCGCTGGTGACCAACGCCGCCGCCGGTATGGCGGAGACCGGGCTTGACCACACCGAGGTGCTCCAAGCCGGACGCGACGCCGGCCCTCGCCTGGCCCGGCTCCTGGCTGGGATTGTGAGCGAGCTATGAGCGTGGATCTGACCGCGGCTATCGCCTGGCGAGACGCCGATCCCGATCCCAGCACCCGGGCCGAGTTGGACGAGTTGATCGTGCGTGCCCAGGCCAACGATCCCGCCATCCATGTGACTGCCCGCGCCGAGCTGACAACCGCCTTCGCCGGACCGCTGGAGTTCGGCACCGCCGGGTTGCGCGGCCCCTTAGGCCCCGGCCCCTCCCGGATGAACCGGGTGGTGGTGACTCAAGCAGCCGCTGGCTTCGCCCAGTGGCTCAGCGCACAGGGGCTATGCGGCGGCAAGGTGATCGTCGGATCGGACGCTCGGCACAAGTCGCGCGAGTTCGCCGAGGACACGGCCCAGATCATGGCGGGCGCGGGGTTCGAGGTGCTATGGACCGACCGGCCGATTCCCACCCCCGTCGTGGCCTTCGGCATCCGCCACTTCGGATGCGTGGCTGGGGTGGTGGTGACCGCGTCGCACAATCCTCCCCAGGACAACGGCTACAAGGTCTATCTGGGGGATGGCTCCCAAATCGTACCTCCCGCCGACGTCGAGATCGCCCAACGCATCGCGGAGGTAGCGGCCGGCGACTGGACGCGCTTGCCACGCAGCGAAACCCACGTCGATGTCACCACCGCGCTAACGGATGCCTACGTGGCGCGGGCGGCGTCGCTGTATCCGGCCGAGTCGTCACGGGATGTGACCTGGGTGCATACGGCCATGCACGGCGTAGGCACCCCCATCATGCGTGCCGTCGCCGAGGCGGCGGGGCTGCCCGCCCCCATCGAGGTGGAGCAGCAGGCCGCCGCCAACCCGGAGTTCCCCACCGTGGCCTTCCCCAACCCGGAGGAGCCGGGCGCCATCGACCTCGCCTTGGAACTGGCCCGGGAACGCGGGGCCGATGTGGTGGTAGCCAACGATCCCGACGCCGACCGCTGCGCCGTCGCGACCCGGGTGGATGGCTCGTGGCGCATGCTCACCGGCGATGAACTGGGCATCCTGCTCGGCGACGACGCGCTGCGCCGTAAGGTGCCAGGTACCTTCGCTAACTCGGTGGTGTCGTCGACCCAGTTGGGCCGTATGGCCACGGCTGCTGGACGGCAGCACACCACGACGCTGACCGGTTTCAAGTGGATCGGCCGCGTTCCCGGCCTCGGCTTCGGGTACGAGGAGGCCATCGGCTACTGCTGCGACCCCGTGGCCGTGCCGGACAAGGACGGTATCACCGCCGCGTTGATGGTGCTGCGTCTGACCGCCGAGCTGAAGGCCGAGGGCCGCACCCTAGCGGACCGGCTCGACGAGATCGCTCGCGTGCACGGGCTGACCGCCACATCGCAGCTCTCGGTACGCGTGGCTGATCTGGCCCTCATCGCCGAGGCCATGGCCCGGCTCCGTGCTAATCCGCCAACGAAGCTGCTGGGTGAGCCGGTGCTCGTGGACGATCTGCTGGGCGGGGTGGGACACCTGCCTCCCACCGATGCGGTGGAACTGACCGGAGCCACGGTGCATGTCGTGGCCCGCCCGTCGGGAACCGAGCCAAAGCTGAAGTGCTATCTGGAGGTGCGCCTGAGCGTCGAGGAGTCGCACGACGTCGCGACCGCCAGAGCCAAGGCTGCCCGCCGGCTGGAGCGGCTCCGGCAGGAGATGGGATCCGCGCTGGG
>JBHADA010000242.1:0-38478 GCA_041854805.1 Arachnia sp. | reverse complement strand
GTGAACTCCCCCACCAAATTATTCTCCTGAAACACCACCCCAATAGCCTCAAGCCGCTTCGCAGCCCGACGCCCCTCAGAAAGACCCCCAAGCTCAGTACCCTCCACCACCACCGTGCCCTCATCAGGCACATCAAGCCCAGCCACCTGATTCAACAAAGTGGACTTCCCCGAACCACTCGCCCCGTAGACACACACCATCGTCCCCCGACACACCGAAGCCGACACCCCGTCCAACGCACGAACCCGATCGATGCCCACCTGGAAAACGCGCTTCACCCCCTCAACACGAACAACCTCTACCGCCTCTACCGTCACGAACACCCACCATTCATCGCCCACGTGGTGAGCCGATCGTTGAACTCACGCCCAACGTAGCCCTGGGACCAGCCCGCCCGCATGTTGTGGCATAGACCGCTGCTGTCCCTATGGGGATACCACCGGCCATTGCTGTTCGTCCTGTTGTTCCAGGACGACATCTTGTCGTTGACCCGGCCAGCCACGTTGGACGCCCCCTCGCCGCCCTTCTTCGTCGCGAGCAACCCCACGAACCCGGCATGATCGTAGAAACATCCACGGCCAGCCGGGCAATTGTCAGTAGCACCTGCCTCGGCCAAAACGTTCCCCCCAGCCACGACCGCCACCGCAGTAACAGCAAGAATAAGTCCCTTGAAAAACTTCACAGTCCGCCTCCTTGGTGAATCACATCATCGTGCCCCCCTGCGACTTACCCCCACGCTAAAACAGACCAACCCGAATGTCGACCCCTCCACCCAAATGGCACGAAATTGGCACGGGACGGTTCGCCCGCCGGTCGAGTCTCTGGGCCAGCGAATCCTCAGGCGCCCAACCGCATCCACTCCTCGCCCCGGGCGCGGAGCCCCAGCGTGACGGCACGCGCGCCCATGAAAACGACGCCGAACGCCACCCACAGCCACACCAGGCCGGGCAGACCCGCGGGCATCAGCAGCGCCCCCAGCGCCAGCGGTGCGTAGCAGGCGAGGGTGATCAACCCCGCCTTCGCCAGGTAGGCTCCGTCGCCCGCGCCGATGAGCACCCCGTCGAGGAGATAGACATAGCCCGCCAAGCCGAGCGTCGCGCCCACGACTATCAGCAGCGCGGCGACGAGCCTGGCCACCTCGGCGTCGGTACTGAAGAACGCCGCAATGGGCTGACGTGCCGCGATGGCGAGCAAACCCAGCACCGCGCCCGCGCCGACGGACCAACGCGTCATCAGCCGGGTAGACTCTCGGGCCTCGGCCACGTTCGAGGCCCCGAGGGCTTGGGCGATGATGGTCTGCCCGGCGATGGCGATAGCGTCGAGCGCGTAGGCAAGCAGCCCCCACACGTTCATGGTGATGTGGTGCGCGGCCAGCCCGGCGGCCCCCTGCGCGGCGGCCACGTAGGTGGTGACCAGCAGCGCGGCGCGCAGGGCGACGGTACGCAGCCATAGTGGCAGGCCGACGGCGAGCGAATGCCGCATGTCGCTCACGGAGGGACGCAGCCGGGCGCCCTGACGGCGTGCCGCGGCGAGGATGAGCCCAGCCGCAGTGAGCCCGAGCGAACTCTCCGCCAGCGCGGTGCCCAGGCCCGCCCCCGCGACGCCAAGCCCCATCCCGAAGACAAACCACAGGTTGAGAACGAGGTTAAGCGCCGCAGTGGCGATGGACAGTACCAGCGGAGTCCGGGCGCGCGATAAGCCGCGGAAGGTGCCGGTGGCGGCCAACATCACTAGCATCCCGGGCAGGCCCGGCAGGGAGAAGCGCAGGTAGTCGACGGCGTGGTCCTGCACGTCCGGCCCAGCGCCGAGCGCCATCGCGAGCCATCCGGCGCACGGCCACATCACCGCGGCCAGCGCCACGCCAAGCAGCGCGGCCAGCCACATGGCCTGCACCCCCAGTTCGAGCCCACGCCGCCGCGTACCGGCGCCGACATGCCGGGCCACCACCGACGTCGACCCATAGGCCAGGAACACCATGAGCCCCACCACCGTCAGCAGCAGGCCCGACCCAATACCGAGCCCAGCCAATTGCACGGTACCGAGGCGCCCAACCACCCACGTGTCGGCCAGCAGCATCAGCGGGTGGGCGATGAGTGCCGCGAACGCGGGAACGGCGAGAGCGAGGATGCGGCGGGTCAGCGACATATCGGCGCGAGTTTACCCATGCACGCATCAGGCCAGCCGCGAAACCCACGGACCTCTGCAAAGATGAGGGTGATGAACGTCGCCATGTTCCTTGCCGCATCCGGGTCATTGTTCGCCATCATGAACCCGTTCGCCGCACTGCCAGTGTTCTTGTCGCTGACCGGAGACGCCACCGCCCGAAACCAGCACCGTGCCGCCATCAAGGTCGGGATCTATTGCGCCATCGCTAGCATTCTCGTGCTGCTTACCGGCTCGTTGCTGCTCCAGGTCTTCGGGGTCAACATCGATGGTTTCCGTGTCGCCGGCGGCATCGTGCTCTGCACGATCGGCCTCGGCATGCTCCATGGCGGCAGCCAGATTCACGACGGCAATGCCGCCGAGCAGGAACACCAAGCGACTCAAGCCGTCCGGGGCGACTTCGCCTTCTACCCCTTGACCTTCCCCATTCTCGTAGGCCCAGGCACCATCACGACGCTGGTGCTACTCGCCGGACACGCCCATTCGGCTGCGGACTGGTTCGCGGTCGTGGCGGCGCTGGCTGTCATCATCGCGCTGTTGGCCTCGGTGCTGTTCTGCGCTGGCAACATCGGCAAACACATGTCTCAGACCATGCGCACAATCATGACCCGGCTCATGGGCATGATCCTCACCGCTATTGGCGTCCAGATGATCGTCGCTGGCCTCAAGGCCCTCTTGCCAGGGCTGGCTTGAGGACCTAGTCCAGCAACCATCACGTGAATGTCAGGGCTGCAGACGCCCGGCCCGCCACACGCCGTCGGCCCGCTGACTCACCACCCGGTCGTGAATCCGGCCAGACTGCCCCTGCCAGAACTCGAATTCGGTGACGTCGATACGGTAACCGCCCCAATACGGCGGGCACTCGACGTCTCGTCCGGCGAAGCGTTCCTCCGCCTCGACGCGGGCGGCGTCGAGTTCGGCCCGGCTGAGCAGCGGCGCCGACTGCCGCGACGCCCAAGCCCCAATCTGGCTGTTCCTCGGGCGGGTGGCGAAGTAGGCCTCCACCTCGTCTCGGCCTAGGCGGCTGGCCACCCCCACGGCCCGCACCTGCCGCATGATCGCGGGCCACCAGAACGACGCACAAACGGCCGGATGGGCGTCGAGTTCATGGGCCTTGGCCGAGAGGTGCGACGTGAAGAACGTCAACCCGGCGGGCGAATACTCCTTAAGCAGCACCACCCGCGCCCGCGGCACCCCCTCCTGGTCGACGGTGGACAGGGTCATCGCGGTGGGCTCGGCCTCCGCGGAGGCCAGTGCGGCCTCCATCCAGGCCCCGAAGAAGGCCCAGGGGTCGAAATCATCCAGCTTCTCGGGCAACAGATCGCCGCTGTAGTCGCGGCGCACATCGTGCAGACTCATGGCACCATCCAACACCCACCCCAGCCTCAGGCGCCGGGCAGCCCACGGCTCCAGGCCTCAATAGTGTTCTTGGCCGTCGCCAGGTCAGCCCCCGTAATCTGGCGATAGATCCGAATAGCCTCAATCTTGCGTCCCGCCGTAATATGCATCATGATCTGGTCGCGTTCCTGAAACGTCACCTCGCGCGGCGGGTAACTGGGAGTTTGCCGCGAGTGGGCGAGACTGGGGTAGATCGCCCAGATCCAGATGGCAATGAGCGGCACGAGGGCCCCGAGCGCTCCGTCCGTCACCATCGTCAATCCGACAGCCACAAGGATCATCCACCATTGCGCGTACCAGGGGCGCTCGAGCGCTGGCGTCGGCGCCGGCTGGTACGGGGTGGGTACGACATACTGAGCTGACGGTTGATACGTGGGGGGATACACGGGGGGCGCCTGATATCCAGCCTGGTAAGGAGTATTCGCGTAGGGATTCTCCGGGTCGGGCCCATAGTGCGACGGCTGTCCTCCTGGAAGGTCCGTGAACAGTTTGGATAGATCGGCGGCGGTTTTCGCGGTGAGCGCGGAGGCCATACGTTCCTCGAACTCCTCGACGCTCAGGCGTCCCTCCGCATGGAAATCTTGGAGTTTCGAAACCGCCGCGTCGCGCTCCCGATCCCCGATCCGCATTTGTTCATCCGCCATGCTCCAAGGCTACCCACGGGCCACAACCAGGACGCATCCGCCCGGGAAACGCGACTCGAAACTGCGCATCGCCCGGCTATCGCACCGGCCTCAGCCGGCCGGCTTCGTGGAAGCCAACCGGCTGAGGCCTCGGCTCACGCCCGGGCGATGCCGTCCTCCACGCGATCGAAGCGCACGGCCTGCCCATCGTGGATCTCGCCGGACAGCAGCCCGCGAGCCAAGTCGTCCTCGATGGTGTTCTGCACCAGACGACGCAGCGGGCGCGCTCCATAGACCGGGTCGAAGCCCGTCTCGCCCAGCCACTGCTTGGCGGCGTCGCTGACCTCCACCACGATGCGCCGCGACGCCAAGCGCCGGTTGAGCCGCGCCAACTGGATGTCGACGATGCGTGCCAGGTCCTCGGATGTCAGCGCATCGAACAGCACCACGTCGTCGAGCCGGTTGAGGAACTCGGGACGGAAGGCCTGCCGCACCACGCCCATCACCGCGTCGCGCTTCTGCTCGGGCGTGAGCGACGGATCGGCCATGAACTGCGAACCGAGGTTCGACGTGAGGATAAGGATGGTGTTGCGGAAGTCCACCGTGCGTCCTTGGCCATCGGTGAGGCGGCCATCGTCGAGCACCTGGAGCAGGATGTTGAACAGGTCCGGGTGCGCCTTCTCCACCTCGTCCAGCAGCACCACGGAATAGGGGCGCCGCCGCACGGCCTCGGTGAGTTGGCCGCCCTCCTCGTAGCCGACGTAGCCGGGAGGGGCACCGACCAGGCGGGCTACCGAGTGCTTCTCGGAGTACTCGCTCATGTCGATGCGCACCAGCGCGGTCTCGTCGTCGAACAGGAAGTCCGCCAACGACTTGGCCAGCTCGGTCTTGCCGACGCCCGTGGGGCCGAGGAACAGGAACGAGCCCGCGGGGCGGTTCGGGTCGGAAATGCCCGCCCGAGAGCGGCGCACGGCGTCCGCCACCGCCCGCACGGCCTCTCGTTGCCCGATGAGCCGGGCACCGATGCGGTCCTCCATCTGGAGCAGCTTCTCCGACTCGCCCTGCAACATCCGGCCAACCGGGATACCGGTCCACGCGGAGACCACCTCGGCCACGTCCTCAGCGCTGACCTCCTCAGAGACCATGGACGCGGTCTGCTCCGACGCCTCGGCCTCCGCGATCTCCTTCTCCACGGCGGGAATCTCGCCGTAAAGGATGGTCGCGGCCTTCGTCAGGTCGCCCTCGCGCTGGGCCCGCTCGGCCTCGACGCGCAACTGGTCGATGCGCTCGCGCAGGTCGCCGACGCGGTTGAGCCCGGACTTCTCCGCTTCCCAGCGCTGCTCCAGCCCGCGCAGCTTCTCCTGCGCGTCGGCCAGCTCGGCCTCAAGGGCGGCGAGCCGCTCGCGCGAGGCCTCGTCGTCTTCCTTCTCTAAGTGGAACTTCTGCATGGTCATGCGGTCCACGTCGCGGCGCAGCATGTCGATCTCCTCCGGCGAGGAGTCGATCTCCATCCGCAGGCGCGAGGCGGCCTCGTCGATCAGGTCGATGGCCTTATCGGGCAGTTGACGCGAGGTGATGTAGCGGTCGGATAGGGCAGCCGCCGCGACGAGCGCGCCGTCGGTGATGCGGACCTTGTGGTGCGCCTCGTAGCGCTCGCGCAGGCCGCGCAGGATGGCAACGGTGTCCTCGACGGAGGGTTCGCCCACGTAGACCTGCTGGAAGCGGCGCTCCAGGGCCGGGTCCTTCTCGATCCGCTCGCGATATTCGTCGAGCGTGGTGGCCCCGATCATGCGCAGCTCGCCGCGCGCGAGCATGGGTTTCAGCATGTTGCCCGCGTCCATGGCGCCCTCGCCGGAGGCCCCGGCGCCGACGACGGTGTGAAGTTCGTCGATGAACGTGATGACCTGCCCCTCGGACTCGCGAATCTCGCTCAGCACGGCCTTGAGCCGCTCCTCGAACTCGCCGCGGTACTTGGCGCCCGCCACCATCGAGGCGAGGTCGAGCGAGACTAGGCGGCGCCCCTTGAGCGAGTCGGGCACGTCGCCGGCCACTAGGCGTTGAGCCAGGCCCTCGACGACGGCGGTCTTGCCGACACCGGGTTCGCCGATCAGCACGGGGTTGTTCTTGGTGCGGCGGGCCAGCACCTGAACCACGCGGCGAATCTCCGAGTCGCGGCCGATGACCGGGTCCAGCTTGCCCTCACGCGCGCGTTCGGTGAGGTCGACGGAGTACTTGTCCAGGACGGATTCGCCGCCCTCGGATTCGGCGGAGGTGACGCGCTTGCCTCCGCGGGAGGCCTCGAACTGCTCCTTGAGGGCGTCGGCCTTCGCCCCGGCCTTGTCCAAGACCGTCTTCGCGTCGGATGGGATGGTGGTCAGGGCGATCAGGAGATGCTCGGTGGCGACGAACTGGTCGCCCAGGGAGTCCGCCAGGGTCTCGGCGGCGGCAAGGACGCGGGCAAATGGCCCGCTGAGGGCAGGCTGAGCCACGGACGTGCCCGACGTCGATGGCAGCTTGGCGATAGCGGCGACAGCGGCCTGGTCGACGGCCGACGGGTCGACGCCAGTGGCCTCGAGCAGGGGGCCGACGGTGTTGTCGGGGGTGAGTAGGAGCCCGTGCAGCAGGTGCAGGGTCTCAGTGTTGGGGTTGCCGTTGGTGAGAGCCTGCCGGACAGCCGCCGTGACGGCGTCGCGGGACTTCGTCGTGAGCCTCTCTGTGTTCATTCGGATGTTTCTCCTCAGAGTCGATTGCAAAGTTGAGTCTACTTCACTCAACCCTGAGTCGCGGTTGGTTATTCCATCGCGACTCGGTCATCGGCAGGCCTCTCCCCCGCGGCTGAGCGGCGCCCAGGGGCGGATACCTACTCCGCGGCTCCGAGGAGTGTGACCTCCTGGTCACGGCTTGGTCATGGGCAGGGTGCTGAGGTATAGCTTTTTTCTGCCCTTTTCGATGTGGGTCAGGTTGTCGGTGCGGAGTGTGGCCCCATCGCTTGGACTCCCAATCCAGGAGACGGGTTGACAGGTGGTTTCGCTGCCTTTGGTGACGCAGCGCTTAAGCAACATGCCGAAGCCAGCGGGAAGCACGACGTCCATGCCCCACAACGTGCCGATCTCCACCGTCTCGCCCGTGTCCGGGTTCAGCAGGCGACGCGGCTGCGCGTCGAACAAGTCGGACGATCGGTCTGAGGGTACGTTCGCCAGGATGGCGGCCGCAGCGTCGGGATCGACGAACTGCTCCACCCAACCCGACCGGCGGATCCGATTCACGCCTGGGATGGAGCCACGCTCTCGTCCGTCCAGCCCCACCTTGAGGACCGTTTGGACACCGTAGTCATCAGACAGCCGAGGCGTGAACAGCAAGGTATCCGTCGTGGCGGCCGCCAGCCATTGATCGGCCCGGAACGACGTGGCCGACGTTTGGGCGTTGGGCAGCGGGTACACGGTGACCTTCCCGGTGCCTGCGGGGAAGTAGTTGGTGGCGGTCTGAACCACCAAGGCGTCCCGGGTCATCACCATGCCAGTCACGAGGCCTGCAACCTCCTGGGTCAGCACCTGCTCCCCGGTCGCAGTGTCGAGGACCACGATGGTCAGCCTCTGGTCGGCGACGGCGGTGGGATCGTCGCCCACCATCACGGGCGCCCCCAAGAAGGCCAAGTGGCCGCCGTCGGCGCTGATGGTGGCGGTTTTTTCCAGAGCGCGGTCATCGGCGCCAGTAAACTTGTCCTGTGGGCACCAAGTCTCAAGCGTTCGCCGCTTCTTGGTGACTGTGACGGGGGCGAGGCTTCGCGCCCAGCGCGTGGTCCCGTCGGTGGGCGCGACCCCCACCGCGAGAAGGCCCGTCCGGGACGGCCTCGTCGAGCCGGCGTCTGGCGCATCGACGCCCGCGAGGGCGACCGGGCCGCTCGGGGTGCCCAGAATCACGTTCACGCGATCGGCGTCAAGCGCGAGTTGCCAGCCCGTAGCGGTGGTCCTGGGCTCGGGCTGGGTGGTCTCCAACACGGTGACCTCCGTGGACGGGGCCGGAGCCTCATCGACGCATCCGGTGAGGGACGCCACAAGGGCGAAGGCCAGCGCAGCCGCCCGGGCCCGGCATCTCATGACGCTCCCCCCGGAATGCCGTAGACGCGGTAGGACCCGTTCGCAGTTCCCGTCCACTCACGCGGCGCAGCCTGGAGCGCGAGCAGCGTAACGCCGGGAGTATTGACAAGGCTGACGAGGTATTGGGAGGACCAGCCCATTTGCTGCGGCTGGTTCGGGGGTTTCCTGGCGGTAAGCAGTGCCCCTGGATCGACGGCAACCGTAACCTTCGTCGACCCGTCGGCGGGTAGGACCGTGATGTTGTTGCCATCGGGGGTGGAGGCAATCCCCACCCGCGCCGCGCTCGGCCCGGGGTTGTTCTCGGGCCGCAGGAGCGTGCCGCTCGCCGGATCAAACACCAGCCCCACAACCGGGACATGCTCATCATGCAATGTGAGATCCTGCTTATCCTCCCCGCCCACGTAGCGGGGGTAGGCCGCCAAGGCGTTGGCGCTAAACGAGGCCCTCGCGTTGACCCCCGGGGTGAGCCCCACGGGCACGGGCTGCGCGTCGGCCACTCCGGCCAAGGCGTCGAGGCTCACGGCCTGGGCATCACGGCTCACGATATTATCATTATCCCTGTCGGCGGGGTTTATCCAGATCTCGGCTGTGGGCACGGTGAACTGGATCGTCCATCCGCCCATGACCACCACCTCCTCCTCGGTCATGGGGTCCCAGGCGATGCGATTGACGCGGGTCGTCTTCGTGGGATCCGTGTCCGGGGCGACGAGGATACTGCGGTCGCCATTCTCCCGCCCCACGGAGTGGATGAAGCTATGGGCCCCCACGGGCCCCGAATAACCGGTATAGGTTTCGTAAGAGAAAGGCGGCCTCTCCCAGAGCACTGCGCCGTCGGCCAGGCCGTAGCCGGTGCGGTCATCCATCACGACGGAGTTCGAGAGTTGCAGCGTATCCGAGTCTTTGGAAGGCCGTTCCATGACCACCCGGCCGGTCACGGCATCCAGCACCACGAGCATTACGGCAGGAGGTTCTTCATCTCGCCGTTCGTAGGGTCTCCTGGGCTGAGGAACGGGCGAATACCGGACCGCCACGTAGCGGCCGTCCGGGCTGGTCACCATATAATCCCGTGCGAGCGCTTCCTCCCTATTAAATAGGCCCGTTTTACTGCCCAATCGCAGATACATGCTCCCGGCACGATGCCAGGACCACCGCGTGGCGCCGTCGCGCGGGTTCAGGGCGCTGATGCCGTTCGTCGTCAACACGATCGGGCCCGCCGCCCCGGGGTCGATGGACAGCAGCCCGGTCATCTCCAGCGCCCACGGGGATGTAGTCCCCACCCGGGACGGCAACGCGGGCAGCGCGGCGGGGGCCTCCGCCGTGACATGCCGCGCGGGAGCCGGCGGGGGCGTCGGCCAGGGAAGGATGGACACCACAAGCAGGCCGATGAGCAACGCCGCCGGCAGATGCAAAGCGACACGCTTGCCCCAGTGGATGGGCGGCCGGCGAACGGCGGGACCCATCTCCATCTCTGCGGGCTTGTCGGAGTCCCGCGAAACCCCCTGCCGATCACGCTTCCCACGAAGGACAATGTCGGCCACGGCCGCCATCCCGAGGCCGATGGTCCCGACACAAAGACACAACAGCGGGGTCACGTTGAACCGCGACGTGACCATCACGCGCCCCCACATGACCCCGTAGTGCCCCGCCACCCCCACTGCACCAAGCCCCGCGAACGGCGCGAGGACGAGGCGAAGACGCATGGGCTGCTTGTATACCTGCACCCACACGACCAGAAACCCAAGACAGCACAAAGCGTAGGGAAGCACGACCTCCCGCGGAATGACGAAACTGTCCCACCACAGCCACGCCAGCGCCAGTGACACCCCTGTGACAAGAAGGCCTGAAAGCCGTAAAGCCTTGAGGATCTCTACGCGACCAAGGGAAACTGAACGGGCGGAGTCCGGGGCGTCAGGCATGATGCATCGTAGCGAGAGGACGGGTCACTTACCGTCGTCGCCTAAGGCCTGGAGCCGCCCCAAGAGTGGACTCTCCGCGCAGGAAAGGCCTTGTCCAGCAGGGGGTAGCCCCAGCCCGCAGCCTCGACGAGCCGCGTTGCGAAGGTCAGCGAGCCCCGGCCATCCCGCCTGCCAGGGCCAAGTTAGACTGACGAGGCCCGGCTCACCCGTGAACGTCATCTCGCGAGCCCGCGGCCCGTCCGAGGAAAGGTACTCATGACGACCAGCGCCCCCACCGAGACCGCCGACGCCACCAAGGACCCCTGGGAGGGCTTCGCCCCCGGGCCTTGGCAGGAGACGATCGACGTCCGAGACTTCGTCCAGCGCAACTACACCCCCTATGAGGGCACCGCCGGTTTCCTGGCCGGGCCCACCGCGAAGACGCTGCGCGTCTGGGACACCCTTGAGAGCGACTACCTCCGCGTCGAACGTGCCCGCCGCGTCTTCGACGTCGACACCACCACCCCGGCCGACATCGACGCCTTCCCGGCCGGCCACATCTGCCCCGACGATGACGTCATCGTCGGCCTGCAGACCGACACCCCACTCAAGCGCGCCATGATGCCCAACGGCGGCTGGCGCATGGTGGAGACGGCCATCCGCGAGGCCGGCAAGGAGCCCGAGCCACACATCAAGGACGTGTTCACGAAGTACCGCAAGACCCACAACGATGCGGTCTTCGACATCTACACACCACGCATCCGCGCCGCCCGTTCCTCGCACATCATCACTGGCCTGCCCGACGCCTACGGCCGTGGCCGCATCATCGGCGACTACCGCCGCGTCGCGCTATACGGAGTCGACAAGCTGATCGAGTTCAAGCAGGCCGACAAGGACGCCGTCGCGGACGAGCCGTTCTCCGAGCACTGGGCACGCTACCGGGAGGAACACGCCGAACAGATCAAGGCGCTGAAGAAGCTGAAGGTCATGGCCGCCAGCTATGGCTTCGACATCTCGCGCCCCGCAGCCACCGCTCAAGAGGCCGTGCAGTGGACCTACTTCGGCTACCTCGCATCGGTGAAGAGCCAAGACGGCGCGGCCATGAGCATCGGGCGCCTGTCGGCGTTCTTCGACTGCTACATCGAGCGCGACCTCACCGCCGGACGGATCACCGAGGACGAGGCGCAGGAGATCATCGACGCGTTGGTGATCAAGCTGCGCATCGTACGGTTCCTGCGCACCATCGAATACGACCAGATCTTCTCCGGCGACCCGTACTGGGCCACGTGGTCCGACGCGGGCATCGGCGAGGACGGACGCACGCTGGTGACCAAGACGTCGTTCAGGCTGCTGCAGACGCTACGCAACCTCGGCCCCGCACCCGAACCCAACATCACCATCTTCTGGGACCCGAAGCTGCCCCAGGGATACAAGGACTTCTGCGCCGCCATTTCCATCGAGACCTCCTCGGTGCAGTACGAGGCCGACGAGCAGATCCGCTCACACTGGGGCGACGACGCCGCCATCGCCTGCTGCGTCTCGCCGATGCGGGTGGGCAAGCAGATGCAATTCTTCGGCGCCCGAATGAACGCCGCCAAGACGCTGCTGTACGCCATCAACGGCGGCCGCGATGAGATGAGCGGCAAGCTGGTGGTGCCGGACCACGAGGGCGTCGGCGACGGGGTACTCGACTTCGACGACGTGTGGCTGCGCTACGAGAAGATGCTCGACTGGGTGGTGGCCACCTACGTGGAGGCGCTCAACATCATCCACTACTGCCACGACCGCTACGCCTACGAATCGATCGAGATGGCGCTGCACGACTCCCATATCGTGCGAACCCTGGGCTGCGGCATCGCCGGGCTGTCAATCGTGGCGGATTCGCTTTCTGCCATCAAATACGCCAAGGTGACGCCGGTGCGCGACGAGACCGGCCTCGTCATCGACTACATCACCGAGGGCGACTTCCCCACCTACGGCAACGACGACGACCGGGCCGACGAGATCGCCGCCGCCGTCGTACACACCGTGATGAGCAAGATCAAGGAGATCCCGCTCTACCGCGACGCGATGCCCACCCAGTCGGTGCTGACCATCACGTCCAACGTGGTCTATGGCAAGAACACCGGGGCGTTCCCATCCGGGCACGAGGCGGGCACTCCGTTCGCGCCTGGAGCCAACCCGGAGAATGGGGTGGACAACCACGGCATGCTGGCGTCAATGCTGTCGGTAGGCAAGCTGGACTACGCCGACGCCCTGGATGGCATCTCACTGACCAACACCATCACCCCGTCAGCGCTGGGCCGCGACAAGACCGAACAGATCGACAATCTCGTCGGCCTCCTCGACGCGGGCTTCGTGCCCGAGGGCTGACCACATCCATACCGAGAAGGAGAATCCCATGGCGATCAAGACCTACGACGAGCGAGTGGCCGACATGAAGGCGGGCCGCGACGAGCGCGGCGATGCCCCCGGCCTGTTCCACGCCAACATCAACGTGCTCAACCGCGAGACTCTCGAGGACGCGATGGAACACCCAGAAAAGTACCCCAATCTGACGGTGCGGGTCTCCGGCTACGCCGTCAACTTCGTCAAGCTCACCAAGGAGCAGCAGCGCGACGTGCTCTCCCGCACGTTCCATCAGGGTTCTTGAGTTCACCGGCCACGCCGCGGGACGCGGCGGATGGGGTCACGGGCGAGTATCGTCCCCAGCCCATCAAGTTGGAGGTCCCGCGGCTGCGTCCCGGCGGCGCCGGGGTTTCGGGCATCGACATCACCGATGGCCTAGACCATCACGACCACGTGAAGCTCGTTCGCTCGGGCGAGTTGGCGTCGATGCACTCATGGGAGTTGGTGACGGGCGTTGACGGGCCCGGCACCCGGATGACGGTGTTCCTGTCGGGCTGTCCGCTGCGCTGCCTGTACTGCCACAACCCGGACACTATGTTCGCGGCCAAGGGGCAGCCGGTGCTGCTGGACGACCTGGTCAAGCGCCTGAGGCGCTACCGGACCATCTTCCGCTCCACCAAGGGCGGGCTGACCATCTCCGGCGGCGAACCACTCATGCAACCCGCATTCGTGGGCCGGCTGCTGGCTGAGGCGACCTCGATGGGAATCCACACGGCCATCGACACGTCCGGGTTCCTGGGAGCCAACGCCTCCGATGAACTGCTCGACGACGTCGACTTGGTGCTGCTGGACATCAAGTCCGGAGACCCTCAGGCCTACCGCCGGGCGACGGGGCGCGAGTTGCGGCCGACGCTGGAGTTCGCGCGCCGTTTGGCTGACCGCGGCACCGAGGAGATCTGGATCCGGTTCGTACTGGTGCCGGGACTGACCGACGAGGTGGACAACGTAGAGCGCGTAGCCGAGTTCGTGGCGACCCTGCCCAACGTGAGCCGCGTGGAGGTGCTGCCATTCCACCAGATGGGACGCGACAAATGGGCCACGCTGGGCCTGGACTACCAACTGGCCGCGACGTCGCCACCGTCAGCCGAACTCCTGGACAGGGTCCGGGGCCAGTTCCGGGCCCATGGCCTCGCCACGTATTGATGCATGGGGTCCGCTCCCGACGTCATCGGTCCGCGCCAGCCGTAGACGCCTCGCCGTCCACCTCCACCATGCCACGGCTCCCGTCGACCGTGACTCGCTGCCCGTCGACGATCCGCCCAGTCGCCCCGGCCACGCCCAGCACGGCCGGAATCCGGTATTCCCGGGCGACGATGGCTGCGTGCGAAAGCCGGCCTCCCGTCTCGGCCACCACGGCACCGGCTAGGGCGAACAGCGGGGTCCACGCCGGGTCGGTGGCGCGGCAGACCAGCACGTCGCCGCGCTGAAGCCGGGCGAAACCGGACGCGTCAGCGATGATCCTGGCCTCGCCGGTGGCGCGCCCAGGGCTGGCCGCCACCCCTGTCCATGCCCCGTCGGTGGCGGGCGAGGCCTCTTGCGTCTCGTGCCAGGCCGCCTCGGCCTTGGGCCGTGCCTCGCGGCGTCGCTCGACGATGCCCACCACGTCCACCGGGTCCCCCTCCAGCCAGCGCCCCAACTCGTCGAGGGACAGGTACTTAACGTCGCCCGCATCGGAACACAGCCCTGCCTCCACCATTCGCCGCCCAGCTTCACGGGCTAGCCGGCGGCCGGCCGCGCCCAGTTCCTCCAACTCGACGACGGATGCCTCGCGCATGACATGCCCAGCGCGGTAATCGTCAACCAGCCGGGCCAGGAGCTGCCCGAGCCGGCGCGGCAGCCGGGCCGATGCCCGCGCAACGATCTGGTCGTGCGGCGTGGACGGCACCGGTTCCGCGTCGCCGCGGGCCACCACGGCCAGGGTTCCGAGGAAGCCTGGGAGATCCTCGCGCCACCCCACGGTTGAGAAGGGAAGATACATCTTCGGGGTACGGGCACCATAGTCGGCGAGGAACGCCTCCACCTCGCCCCACCAGGCCGGGTCCGCGGCGCGCACCGCGTCAACGTCGATGACCTCGCTGCTCAGAAGTTCGAGAACCGCAGGCGGGGCGGACACGGCGAGGCCGCGCAGGCGGCGGCCGATGATGGCCGTGGCGTAGTCGAGGCCGCCGAGCAGGTCGAACTGGGTGGTCTTCACCCGGGCCAGGCGAAGCAGGGCGTCGATCAGTCCGCCGCGCACAAGGTGGAAGCTGAGATACTCAGTGAAACGGGCACCGACTAGCCGCCCGGCTCGGTCCCGAACTTCGAGCAGGGTAGCGTGCAGCTCCTTTCCTGAAAGGCCCGAGACCTCCAGCGTTGCCATCTCGCGCGCGAGTCGGCGCACCTGCGCGCCATGCGCCGGCTCCCAACCGCGAGGATCCGTCCATGTGGTCCGCAACACCCGGACGATCCCGGCGGGCACACCCCACACCGTGACCCGCGGGTAGCCGACTCGCGCCACGCCGTCGTCGTCCAACGTCATGAGTCCGCACTCGGGGCGGATGCGTATGCCGGCCATGCTGAACGCCATGCGGAGCGCCCTATAGGCCACCTCGACCATCGCGAGGTCGAGCGGGTAAGGCGCCGGGAAATGCTCGACGATGTCCGTGCGAACGAAACGGCTCAGCCACCAGGCGCGCCCCTCCGCCTGGACGATCGCGGTGATGGGGCGCGCCTGCAGCAGCCAGGCGCGGCCGTCGGCCACGGCCCACTCAATGTCCATCGGCCTGCCGTAGTGGGCCTCGACCCGGCGCGCTAGGCGTGCGATCCCCACGACCTCTGCCCGGGTCAAGCTATATCGGGTCCTCCCGGCCGCCCCCACCGCGACGGTGTGGGTGGTGCCGTCTGAGGCGAGGTCGATGCGGGTGCGTTTGTCGCCGAGGCGCGCCTCGACGCGGCGTCTCCGCACCGTGAACGAGTCGGGGGTCACGGCCCCGCTCACCACGCTCTCCCCCAGCCCCCAAGCGGATTCGATGGTGATCCCGGCCTTTCCGGTGACGGGGTCCGCGGTGAAGGCCACGCCCGCGGACTGAGCCGCCACCATCGTCTGTACGACGACGGCCAGCGCCACATCCCGGTGCGCGTAGCCGCGTTCGGAGCGGTAGGCGATGGCCCGGTCCGTCCATAGCGAGGCCCAGCAGCGTCGCACCGCCTCGGTGACAGCCGTCGCGCCCACCACGCCAAGGAAGGTGTCCTGCTGTCCAGCAAAACTCGCCTCCGGCAGATCCTCCGCGGTGGCCGACGATCTCACGGCCACCGGCCCGTCGAGCCGGTCGGCGGCTTTGCCGATCTGGGACGCGAGCTCTTCGGGCAGCGTGGCGGTGGCGATCAGTTCCCGGATCTCGGCGTGGCGGGACTCCGCGAGCAGTTCCTCGATGCGCGGCCACAGCGGCGCGACCACGGCCCGGTACGCGTCGACCGTCACGCAGAATCCGCCCGGCACGGGCAGCCGGGCGGCCATGAGTTCCCCCAGGTTGGCCGCCTTGCCGCCCACGAGGGCTAGGTCACGGACGCCAAGGCGAGCGAGGTCGACGATCATGCGGTCTCCTTTGGTTGAGCGTGAGGATTCCACCGGCGAGGGCAACGGCCGCGATGGAGGCGAAGATCAGGACACCGGCGAGGGGCAGCCCGACGTTCAGGCACAGCCCCAGCGCTGGGATGCCGATCGCCGCACCACCCGTGCGGCCAAGCTGCGCCAAGCCACCGGCCTGGGCAAGCCGGCTCACAGGGGCCAAGGATTGAACGTCGAGCAGGATCAGCGGGAAGGACGCGCCACCTCCGAGACCGACGAACACCAGCCCAGTAACCGCGACCGGCACAGGAGCGACGACCAGAGGAGCCCCGAGGACCATGAGCGCCCATGCCGCGGGCCGGACCCAGTGGGTCTGGGCGAGGCGACCGCTGAGGACGGCGCCCAGGCCGGTAGCCACGAGCAGAAAGACGAGGAGCACTCCGGTGGCGGTGGCGCTCAACCCGCGAGTTTCCTGCATCACCAGGGGCGCGTAGGTGATGACGCCCAACGTGATCGTGCCCACGGCTCCGGCCAGGATCACTTGGCGACGCAGCCTCGCCTCGCCCAGCACCTCCGCCTGCTCGCGCAGGCTGATCCTCCACCAGCGCGGCACGGGCACGGCGGTGGGCACGCTGCGGGACAGAGCAAGCCCAAGAAGGGACAGGGGCAGCGCGACCAGCGCTCCCAGGCGCCATCCCGGGCCGTCGACGAACCATCCGCCTAGCAAGGGGCCGACGACATTGGCCGCGGTCTGGACGGCGGCCACGCGCCCCATGGCCCGGGCCCGGTCGTCGTGAAAGAGCAGTCCAAGCGCGGCGAGCGCAGACGGAGCGAGCGCCCCGGCCCCAAGCCCCTGTAGTGCGCGGGCCGCTAGGACGAGCGGCAGCGTCGGCGCGAGGGAGATCCCGAGGGTCCCCAATCCGAAGGCGATGTGGCCGCCGATGAAAACCCTGCGAGGCCCGAGGTGGTCGGCGAGTTGAGCGAAGACCGGCAGCGTCACCGTCGACGCGATGAGGTACGTGGCGCTCACCCAGGTGTAAGCGGCCGGCGCTGCAAACTCGGCCGCCATTCGCGGAGTGGCGTTGGCCAGCAACGTCTGCATCAACGCCGACGCAGCCAGCCCCGTGGATGTGGCGGCAATCCCGTTTCGAGCGCTCATCGTTAGTCCTCAGGCTAGGCCGCGCAGCACGATCTCAACGGCCGCTTGCAGGCGCTCGCCGAGGCCACGGCCCTCCTGATGGAGGGCCCATGTGGCCACCAGCCCCAAGTACTGGAACTGGAGGGCGAGCGCCACGTCCTCGGCCGACACGCCGGCCCGGAACTGGCCGCCCACCTGCCCCTCCTCCACTGCCTGAGCGATGGCGCCGCAAAGCCTGCGCTGATTCTCGGAGCCAAAGTCCGCCGCCGGGGTGAACGACCGGACCTTGGCCATCTGGCGCGCGAATTCCGGGTGTTCCTCGTGCCAGCGCCCCATGGCCCCGAACAGGACGCGGATTCGCTCCGCCGCGGGCGCGTCGCTAGGCACCTCGGCCATCGCCGCGAGCCCAGCCAGGGTGACCTGTTCGCCGAGGTAGCGGAAGACGTCCGCCTTGCTGGGGAAGTAGGTGAAGAAGGTGCCCTTGCCGATGTCGGCGGCCTCGGCGATCTCGGCAACGGTGACCCGGTCGAAGCCACGTTCGACGAACAGGCGCATGGCCTCGGCGAAGATGCGCTGCCTGGTTGCCGCCCTGCGGCGGGCCACTCGATCACTCACAAAAATAGAGTAAGTCGAAACTTGACCAGGGTCAATTATGGCGATGCGGCGCGCACTGGCCGAGTGCCCGGCCCCGGCCCCAGGTAGCATCGGTGCCGTTCAATCGAGGAAACGGAGCCGGCGCCGCCGGACCCTCCAGATAGAGGAGTGCCATGATCCGCAACTTCTTCGCGGGAATCCTGCTCCTAGTGGCGCTCGCCTGCACCCTGGCGGGAGGCATCCTCCATTGGGTGGAATACACAGCCGGCTCGGCCGAACCGACGCAGAAGCTGGCCACCACCATTGCCCGCGACGAGGCCGTCACCAAGGCCGTGGCGGACCTGCTACAAAGCAACATCGAGGAGCGGTTCCCCGAGGCCGCCCAGTTCCCGGGCGCGAAGAAGCAACTGGAGAAGGCTGTGGCGGCATCGGTCGACATGGCGCTGGCCAACGAGGACATCGAAGCCGCATGGCAGAAATCGATCAACGGCACCAGGCGCTCGCTCGTCGCCGACCTCCAAGCCTACGGAACGGGCACGCGTGAGCCGCCGTCGGTGTGGGTGGACCTCCAGCCCTTCGCCGACATCGCGTGGGAAACCCTCTCCTCGTCGTCAGACTCGACACTCAAGGCGGCGTTGAGCCGCATCGACAAGCCCACCGACACACGCGTCAAGGTGGCCGACGTGCCGCCCTCGCAGGCCGCGGTGGCCGCCGATCTTCTCGCACTCGCGGGCTACTGGTGGGCGGGATACGCGCTGGGCGCTCTCCTCCTCGTGTGCGGCTTGGCGCTGGGCACCCGGGTGGCCCGCTGGGTGCTGCTGACCCTCGTGGCACTCGCCGGCGTCGCCGCCCTGACCGTGCTGCGCATCGGGGTGGATAACGTGAGCTTCTCCGGCGGCAACCAGCTCGTCGCGACGGTGGGCACCAGCATCTCCAGCCAACTGGGCGACTCACTGACCGAATGGGTGGCCCCCCTATGGTTTGGCGCCATGGGCGTGGCCGCCCTCGGGCTGATCTTCGCGATCATTGCGGGAGCCACGGGCCGAAGGCCAGAACAGGCGTGACCCGCCACAGGAGTCATTCGTTCTCCAGAAGATGAGATGAAAATGCCGGTCGCCTATGTGGCCTCGAACAATCCAGAGTTTTAGAAAATCTCATCAACCATCGCTCGGCCGAGCCACTATGACCCAAGAATGTCCGGTTCCGGACAGCGGCATCCGATCTCATCACCCCCAGTAAGCCCCGTCTCTAGCATGCTGCCCATCCCACTCACGGAAAGGACAGCGATGAAGCTTCTCACAAAACGCGGGTTGCTGGTGGCTCTGGCCATGGGGCTCTTCATGGTCTTGGCCTCGCCAACCCCCTCAAACGCGGCCACCGCCTACACGACGGCTCCCGTCAACATGCGCACCGGAACGAACACATCGACTGGCATCATCCAGTCCATTCCAGGTGGCGTTGCCCTCAACGTACAGTGCCAGCAGAGGGGCCAGGCGATCAGCGGAACATACAACAGCGACTGGTGGGCCAAGGCCACCTACAACGGCCATACCGGCTACGTCTCGCGCGCCTACGTGCGCGTCCCGACGGGCAGCAATGTCCCGGTGTGCTCCACGTCGACGCCTCCTCCGCCCACGCCCACTCCCAGGCCCATTCCCGGCGGGAACATCGCCCGCTCTGAGATCATCGCCCGCGGAATGGACTGGGTCAGGCGCGGCGTGCCCTACAGCATGTCTCGCTCAACGACCGACCGCTATGGCCGCCACTACCGCACGGATTGCTCCGGCTTCGTATCCATGGCGCTCCATCTGACGGGAAGCCCGAGCACGGTCAACCTAACCAGCTACGGCGTGTACAGGATCAACAAGGCAGATCTGCGCCCGGGCGATCTGGTGGGCAACCTCGGCCCCGGAACCGGCGGCGCCGCCGGCCACGTGGTGATTTTCAACGGTTGGGTCGCGGGAAGCAACCAAACGCGCTTCCACTCCATCGAGCAGACTCCGCCGAGGGCCGTTGCCCAGGTCCGCACATGGGGCAACAGCTTCTGGAACAAGGCCGCCTGGCGCTACAACAAGGCGATCGGCTGACCATTCCCTCGGGGCCCGCACCTATCTACGGTGTGGGCCCCGGCGTGTCCCTGCGAAAGGACCCCCAGTTGAGTTCCGCTGTGCAAGAGTTAGCGCAGGCGAGATTCCTAACAAACCAAGCGACGCAGCCCATGACAATCGAATTAGACGCGCAGATCGTGGCGCACGCCGTGGCCCTACAGTGGGCCACGCCTGGTTTTCTCGCGCGCCGCCTAAATGTTCATCCCGCGGCCATCACCTCACCCATCAGACGGCTGGTGGCGGATGGGGCGTTGGATTTGTCCACATCGGCTTGCCATACGCAATTAGGGATCAGCCCCGGAACTCCCGAGGCCATCGCCCCACTGATCCACCACGATCCCTCTGGAGTGCTCGACGGCTGGGTCAAGATTCAGCAAGCGCGACACGGAGACGGCTCGCAGGCGCTGTCCTCGCTGGACGAGGTAGGCATCGTTGCTCGGCGCTACCGCTCAAGGACACGCTACGCCTGGTTCCTGATGCCCGAACCGAATGTGGATGCGTGGCGATTCCTCGAGGCCGACATCATCACCATCTGCCAAGACCTCGCCTGGCACAACGTACGGGTAGGCATGGTGGTTTCCCGCTCCTATATCGACCAAGCCGCGACCAAACCCCTATTGGATGCCGTCGCTGCCACGGGCGCGCTTCTGCGCACGTCGTGTCGGATCGACGCTCCGCTCCTGCTGTGGTCGGGCATCGGTGTGATCCATCTCGTTGCCCCCACTCAAGAGCTGCTGCTCCAGACAGAAACCGTGGAACCGGCGGAGGCCATGGCCCGGGCCTGCTTCGAGGCCGCCGATCCCGTCAGCCGAATCTGCCCTTCCGAGGTGATTCGCTTGCTGGCCAGCGGTCTCACCGATGCCGTGGCTGCACGCCGCCTAGGTATCTCGGAACGACAGTTTCGTCGCCACGTCTCCCGCCTGATGAGCCAACTGGAGGCCACCAGCCGGTTCCAGGCCGGCATCGAAGCCGCGCGATCGATACAGTGGTAAGCCATTGGCGCTCCCGTCCGGAGGCGTGCCTCTTCGAGAGGGAAGCCCTGTTGGTCGAGGGCAGTACGCAGGATGGGGAAGTTCCCTAAGCGCCTCCAAGGGCGGCGACCGCGGCCTGCTCGACCGCCAGGCCAGAGCGGTATCTGGCCATAAACTCGTCGAAACCGGCCACATCGGACGGGTCGGGCGCCACGGTGTCCACCGCTGCCCCGGCGAAGACCTCGTTGGCGAGCCATGCGGCCAGTTCTCCTCCGCCGCCGCGGAGGAAGTTCGCGAGCAGGGCCATGCCCCACGCGCCGCCCTCTCCCGCTAGGTCGCCGACGGAGACAGGGCTGTTCATGGCCGCCGCCAGGAACCGCTGCGCCACGCCCTTGGTCTTGAACAGGCCGCCATGAGCAAACATCGAGTCCAGGGCCACGCCCTCGTCGCGCAGGAGAACGTCCATGCCGACGCGCAACGCGCCGAGCGACGCGAACAGGTGCGTACGCATGAAGTTGGGCAGGGTGAACCGGGCATCGGGCGTGCGGACGAACAGCGGGCGGCCAGCCTCAAGGCCGGTGACGTGCTCCCCGGCCAGGTAGTTGTAGGCGAGCATGCCGCCGCCGTCCGGCTCGCCGTCCAGCGCGGCCCGGTAGAGCGTCTCGAACAAGCCCCCGGGATCGGCCGGGGCGCCGAAGGCCGCCGCCACCTCACCGAACAGGCCCACCCAGGCGTTGAGATCCACGGTGCCGTTGTTGCAGTGCGCCATGGCGACGAGATCTCCTGCGGGCGTGGTGACCAAGTCGATCTCCTCGTGCAGGCCGCTCAGGGGGCCCTCCAGCACCACCATGGCGAAGATGGATGTGCCAGCCGACACGTTGGCGGTGCGGCGGGCAACGGAGTTGGTGGCCACCATGCCGGTGCCGGCGTCGCCCTCTGGAGGTGCGGCAAGGGCGCCGGGAGACAGCGCGCCCGATGGGTCGAGCAGGCGGGCCCCATCCTCGGTGAGTTTCCCGGCTTGCCTGCCAGCGGGCAGCACCGACGGCAGGATGCTGGCGAGTCGCCACGGGTAGCCGCGTCCGGAGATCAAGGCGTCGAACTGCTCCATCCGGGGCTCGTCGAAACCACCTGTGGCGGGATCGATGGGGAACATGCCGCTGGCGTCGCCCACTCCCAACACCCGCTCCCCGGTGAGGCGCCAGTGAACGTACCCGGCCAGGGTGGTGAGGTGCTCGATGCGTTCGACGTGGGGCTCTCCGTTGAGGATGGCCTGGTACAGATGGGCGACGCTCCACCGCTGTGGGATGTTGTGCTGGAACAGGTGCGTCAACTCGTGCGCCGCGGCGCCGGTGGAGGTGTTCTGCCAGGTACGAAACTCGGCCAGTTGCCGGCCCTCAGCGTCAAAGGCGAGATAGCCGTGCATCATGGCCGAGACCCCAAAGGCCCCAACGCGTTCCAGCGACAGCCCGTAGGCAGCCTCGACGGCGGCGGCGAGTTCGGCGTAGGCACCCTGGATACCCGCCCACACGTCGTCCAGGGAGTAGGTCCACACGCCATCCTCCAAGCGCGACGCCCAGTCGTGCCCGCCGACGGCGAGGGGCTGGTGGTCGTCGCCGATGAGGACGGCCTTGATGCGAGTCGAGCCCAGTTCGATGCCGAGCGACGTGTTTCCGCCGGCTACCGCGTTGCGCGCCGATGTTTGGTCCACGATGACCTCCGAGGTTGCCTTGAGTGCTGACCGGACGGCCGAGGCGGCCGTGGTGCCAGCTTAGTCGGGGTCGTCGGGACCAAGCGGGCGGCGGCCGCCACGGGTGTAAACTCGTCGGCCCGGGTGTAAACTTCCGGCATGGCGCTGAACATCAAGAACCGTCGGGTGTGCGAACTCGCCCGGGAGGCAGCGGAGCGCCTTCAGAGCACTCAGGTCTCAGTGATCGAGCGGGCGCTTGAGCGGCTGCTCGCCGAGGAGGACCGGTTGGCCGCGGAACGCCTCGACGCGCTGCGGGCGGCGGTCCAGCGGGCGCAAGCGGCGCTCACCGAGGAGGATAGGCAAAGCCTGCGGGGCGCCGGCGAGGAACTCTACGACCACGACGGGCTGTACCGGTGATCGTCGATGCCTCGGCGGTGATCGCCTTGGTGCTTGGCGAACCGAACCAAGACGCCTTGCTCGAAGCGATGTCGATGGCCAAGTCGCTGCGCATGTCAACCGCCACCTGGGTCGAGCTCGGGGTCGTGGCTGACCGGCGCCTGACACCTGCCGCACGAGCCACCTTGGAACAGTTGCTCCATGAACTCGGGGTCGAGGTGGTCGACCTCACTGTCGCCCAGGCGCAGTTGGCCCGCGAAGCCCACCGGCGCTACGGGCCGAGCTCCGGATCGAAGGCAAGGCTGAACTTAGGAGATTGCTTCTCATACGCCCTGGCCAAGCACCTCGACGAGCCCCTGCTGTTCGTAGGGGAAGATTTCACCCACACAGACGTGCGGGCAGCCGTCGGCTAACTCCGGATGGCTGCCGCTGACGAGCACAAACGCAGGGAGCACCCCAACAAACCACGCCGCGCTACTGATCGGGACTCGCTTCGCTCGCTTCTTACTTCCGTGACAAGCCCCTGCCCGACGATTCCTGCCCCCGCACCCGCGCGCCGCACAGCACGTAGTAGCCGGCGAAACCGACGATTAACGAGATGATCACGCCGATGTTGCCGCCGGCCCATACCCCGTCGCGGCCGCCGAGGAGGAACAGCAGGTAGCCCTGCCAGTTGTTCCACGCGGCCTCCTCCGCGAAGCCGTTGACGACGAATCCCCACCCGAGGGCGCAGCAGAGCGCCATGATGCCAAGCGCCACCCAATTGACCGCGCCGTAGCGACCCGACGAGTGGAACAGACCATGCTCGTCGTAGTCGTCGCGACGCAGCGTGATGTCAGCCATCATGATCCCCGCCCATGCGGCCAGCGGCACGCCCAGCGTGATCAGGAACGACTGGAACGGGCCGATGAAGTTCGCCGCGAAGAACACGACGTAGACCGTCCCCAGGCTGAGGATAAGGCCATCGATCAGCGAGGCGAGAGGGCGCGCAATGTTGATGCCGAGGGTGAGCAGCGTCAGACCCGACGAGTAGATGCCGTTGATGGCTCCCGAAAGCAGCGACAGGATCGCCGTCAACAGAAACGGGATGAGGAACCATGTGGGCAGCACCTGGGCTAGGGCGCCGACGGGATCGGCGCTGATGCCCTCTGCGATCTCCGTCGAGGAACCGGCGAGCAGGAGACCAAACGAGATCAGCACCACCGGGCCGAGAGAGCCTCCAAACGTGTTCCAGAACACGATGGCCGAGCCTTTGGCGTCACGCGATTGGTACCGTGCCCAGTCGGCAGCGATGTTAACCCAGCCTAAACCCATGCCGGTCATCACCATGGTCATGGCACCGATGGTGGCCGGCAGCGAGCCTGCCCCGATCGCCATCAGCGCACCCCACTCGATGTGGGGGAACACGAGAAAGATGTAGACGATCGTCGTGATGCCCGTGACCCAGGTCAGCACCGACTGCATCTTCATGATGATGTGGTACCCAGCCATGGCACCCAGCACAATGAGCGCTGCGACGACGACAGCAGCGACGATGTTAACCACCGTGTGGTCCTCACCCACCCAGCCGAGCCGGCCGAAGACGGTGGCGGTGGCGAGCACCGCGGTGATGGCGAGCACGGTCTCCCAGCCGATGGAGGTCAGCCAGGACACGATGCCGGGGGCCTTCGCGCCGTGGACACCGAACGCCGCGCGCGACATCACCATCGTCGGCACCGAGCCTCGCTTTCCACCCAGGGCGATCACACCACAGATCGCGAACGACGCGACCACGCCGCAGGCGACGACGACCAGTGCCTGCCCCAGTGAGATGCCGAAACCTAGCACCCAGGCGCCGTAGCTCATGCCGAATACGGAGATGTTGGAGGCGAACCACGGCAGGAACAACTGGCGCGGTTTCGCGGTACGCTCGGCCTCGCTCACCACCTCGATACCGGTTAGCTCAATCGCTCCGCCGGGCTCGGCGTCAGTTGGTGGCTTCATCGACATGGACAACTCCTGGTGGTGCCTGCTGAACGGCATGCTATCGGGTCGCCCGCCGGTCGATTCATTGGGCCGAGGACGTTCTTCCTCGGGGGGAAGCACCACTGTCGAGTAGCTGGCTCCGGGGCGCGGCCGCCCGCCACGGAAGCGGAAGCGAGCGAAGCGAGATCCGAATCCTTCGGAGCCACGGGGCGGAGCCCCGCGCGGCGTGTCAAACCTGGGCGACAATACCCACCGAGGTCTCGACGCACTGGCCGCTACCGCGTCCAGCTACTCGACCAGCGGGGCTTTCCTTCAAAAGAAGAACGTCTGCCCGGACCCAATGACTCGACCAACGACAGGAGGTCTCATGCACCCCGAGGAGTTCCCTCAGCACCTGATCGACGACGATGACCTGGCTGGCGGCGAGCTGTTGACCCGCGCAGCGGGCGGTCGGCTCGACACGCTCGTCGTGCTGGGGTCCGGCCTCGCAGACGCCCTCTCCGACGCCCCCGCCTGGCCCGCTCCGGTCGCGGTCCTACGCCAATCGGAATTGCCGGCGGTGCTCGCGCCGGTAGGCGACGGCCATGTCGACGAGGTGCGGCTGTATGCCCTGCCCCACGCGAATGGCCCGATGCGGGTGGCCGTCGCGCTGGGCCGAACCCACCTGTTCGAGGGCCATGGGCCCCGCCCGGTCACCGCGCTGGCTCGTGCCGCGTTCACCGCCGGCGCCCGGACCGCGGTGCTGACCAATGCCAACGGCTGCCTGCGCGACTGGGAACTGGGCGACGTCATGGCCATCTCCGACCACGTAAACCTCACCGGAACATCCCCGTTCGACGGCACCGTCTTCCTCGACCCCAGCGCCTGCTGGGACCCCGAGCTGACCGCCGCCCTACGAACCGTGTGCCAGCGCAACGGCACCTATGCCATCCTTCGTGGCCCGGAGTACCAGACCCGCGCCGAGACCCGCCTGCTGGCGGCGGCCGGCGTCGACTGCGTCGGGATGTCGACGGTGCTGGAGGCGCTCACGCTGCACGCGTTGGGGGTCCGGGTGTGCGGAATGTCGGTGGTCTCGGCCCTGTCGTTCGCGGCCGCTCCGACGGACCCGGCCGCGGTCCTCGACGTCGCGGCCAGGGCAAAAGCGACGGTGCTCGCTGGCCTCAACACCGTCCTAGGCGAGGCGTAGGTCGGCCTCGAACCGGCATGACAAGTGTCACCCTCTGCCCGTGGGCAAGTTCACGAGATGTGGTGTGCGGCCGCACTGGGGGCAGCGCCTTCGACGGGAGAGGCTAGAACTATGACCAACACGCAGCTTTCTTCCCAGAGCGCCCACGCCGCACCGCCGGCCGAGCCCATGCCGGTGGAATACCACATGGCACTGACCGTCAAGAAGCGGCACCCCATGGTGGGCGTGGCCGCGATCCTCACCCTCATTGTCAGCGTGAACGTCCTCGGGGTCCCGCTGAATCTAGCGGCCACCGTCCTGGACGGGACCCCAGGCCGGGTGGACATAACCAACCCGGGCCCCTTCTTCATTGCCGCGAATCTGCTCAATCTCGCCCTATTCACCCCCATCAGCATGGCGATTCAACACCTGTTCTACGGCGTTGACTTTCGCACGCTGCACTCCGTCAAGGGCAAGCTCAGGTCTTCCTTCCTCGTGCGCGCCTTCGCCTGGTTCGTGCCGCTGTGGCTCGTCTGGCTGTGCGTGTCGGCGCTCGCGGGGGGATTCGGCGACCCGAGCCTGACGTGGAGCGCACCGCAGATCGTCTTGGCCTTCGGTCTGATCGTGATCGCGACCCCGCTGCAGTCCGCGGGCGAGGAGTACGGCTGCCGCGGGCTGATCATGCGGGTCGCCGCGTCGTGGGGCCGCGGGCCCAAGTCCAGCCTCATCCTGGGTATCACCGTCAGCAGCGTCCTCTTCGCCTCAATGCACCTCACGCTCGACCCCTGGAAGAACGTCTTCTACCTGGCGTTCGGGCTCGCCTTGGCGATCATCACCTGGCGCACCGGCGGGCTGGAGGCTGCCATCGTGATGCACGCCACCAACAACGTGTTCATCTTCCTGCTGGGGCTGGCGCTACAGCAGAATCCAGGCGCAGCGATGGCGCCCGGCGCAACCACTGGCGACCCGAGCATCCTGATCTCGGCCGCGTTCCTGGCCATCGCGACGACGGTGGTGTGGGTCCGCACCCGGGGCCGGGTGCCCACCGGCGTCATGTCCCCTACTCAGCAGCCAGTCGCCCGGGTTCAGCAGCCCGGCATCGCCCCCACCGGGCGATAAGGTTCCTCCGACCTTCAAGGAGTAACACAACACTATGAGAATCGAGGACCCGGCGCGGGGCAATGGCTCCGCGCCGGTCGCCAATCCCGAGGGCGCGTGGCCCGTGCGCAACCCGCATCTGCTGCACCGAGCCATGATTTGGATGTTCTACGCCGCATTCGTCCTCCTGCAGGGCCTCAACGCAGCCCAGATCGGCTTGGTTCCCGACGAGCTGATCCTCCCTCTGGGCCTAGTGCTTCTCCCGATCCTGGGAGGGCTCTGCCTCTGCCTATGCCTAGTGGGACGCTGGGCACTGGGGCGCCGCAGGGGCTATCCAAGACCGGTGGTGTGGGCGGCCGTGGCGCTGGGGCTGCTTGTCGTCGCCCAGGCAGCGGTCTTCTCGGCTGCCTCGCCCGACCTAGCTGTCACCCCCACGCTGAACTCACTCACAGCGATCGGCATGACGATCGCTGCGGGCATGCACGCCCGACACGTCGTGTGGCCACACCTGGGGATCAGCGCGGTGGCCGTAGCAGCCGGGCTCATCTTCCACATCCCCTCAGTGCTGGTAATGCTCTACCTACTCAACGCATTCGTCTCAGCCTGGGGCGGCTGGATGACGGGATGGACCATCGCGGCGCTGGAGGACCTGCTCCGTTCGCAGCACGCCCGCCGCGAATTGGCGCTCGCCGAGGAGCGGCTACGCATATCGCGCGACCTGCACGACATCCTGGGCCGCTCCCTGACCACCATCTCGATGAAGAGCGCCCTCGCGGCGGAACTCATCAAACGCGACCGCGGCCCCGAAGCCGCCCGCGAGCTCGACGCCATCCGTAGTCTCACTCAAGACGCGACCACGGCGGTGCGTGCTGTGACCCGTGGCCGGGTTTCATCGTCGTGGCCCGAGGAATTGGCCGGCGCCCAAGCGCTGCTCTCGTCCGCGGGCATCTCGTGCGCGTTCGACGGCGCCCATCCCCCATCCACGCATGCCGAAGCCCTCGCCCGGGTTCTGCGGGAAGCCGTCACCAACGTTCTGCGGCACTCGGCCGCAACCCAGGTGAGCATCAGCACACGGGCCGCCCAGCAGGGCACCCTGCTGCTGGTCTCCAACGACCGCCCTAAGTCCCGGGAATCCGACGAGGGAACCGGCCTCAAGGCCATGGGGCAGCACCTGCTGGAGCTTGGGGGAACGCTACAGGTGCGGCAAGAACCGCATCGGTTCACGCTGGAGGCCTATCTGCCCAACAAGCCATATTGAGGAAGCAGGAATGATCCAGATATTGATCGCCGACGACGAGCACCTCATTCGCGAGGCCGTCGCGAGCCTGCTTGAACTCGAAAACGACTTCGAGGTGGTGGGGCGCGCCAGTTCCGGGGCCGAGGCGGTGGCCATGGCCAAGGCCCATCGGCCCCAGGTGGCACTGCTGGACCTCCAAATGCCAGAGGTCGATGGCATCGAGAGCACACGTCGGCTGACCGCCAGCATCCCCGGCTGCGGGTGCATCATCCTCACCTCCCACGGGCTCCCGGGCTACCTGAAGGCCGCGCTGGCCGCTGGCGCACGCGGATTCCTCCCAAAGACCGTCTCGTCGACGACCCTGATTCAGGTAGTTCGCACCGTGGCCGAGGGCGGACGATACGTCGATCCTCAACTGGCCGCAGAGGCCATCGCCGCGGGCGACTCCCCACTTACCCCACGCGAGGCCGACGTGTTGGCCTACGCCCGAGACGGCGCACCAGTGGAAGAGATCGCGACACGGGTCTCGCTTTCGACGGGCACCGTGCGCAACTACCTCTCAGCCTCGGTCTTGAAACTAGGCGCCGCGAATCGGCACGAAGCGGTGCAGATCGCCCAGAAGCGCGGCTGGATCTGAAGCCCCATGTGCCCTAACCATGCTATGTGAGTCTCGCCAGACAAACACCACCTTGAGCGCTACCCTACGTGTTATGTCCGTCTGTCATCTGATTGGAGCATCGCCGCAGCCACCAGCAAGCTCGTCAGCGCAAATGACAGGACCTGCCCCGGTAAAGCGGGCATCCAGGCAAGGCACAAGAAGAACGGCCGAGTCATCACCACCAGCATCATCTTCTCCAATCAGGAAATTGGCACCACGGGGACGGGAATCGTGTCGTGTCGGGTTTTCCACTAGTTACATGGTTAGACGGCCCAATCTCCCGTCCCTCCTTCTGGCTCCGTTGGCTGCCCTGGCGCTGGCCTCGTGCACCCCGGCGGCTCCTCAGGAATCCCCCACGGAAGACCCTGCCGCGATCTTCTCCGAGGCATTGGCACAGGCCCGCGAAGGCGGCGCCAGTCCGGCGCAAGTGGCTGCTTTGGAGACCGCGGCCGACGCGGGCGTTCTTCCCGTCGAGACCGCCCGCGAAGCAACACGGCGGACCTTGGACTGCTTTGCCTCCTCGGGTATCGACGCCGAATACACCGAGGAAAAGCGGCCTTGGGGGCTGATCCTGCCGGGTTACCAGGCCGCGACGGGTACCTCAGAATCCGAGACGGCACTAGATGCATGCGTCAAGCGGGAATCGTACTGGGTGTCCATGGTGTATCAGACACAGCCAAGCTCGATGCGCCTGCTACACAATTATGCCGAACAACAATCCGATATCTTGCGAGACTGCCTGAAACGCAATGGCTACGATCCTCCGGCCGACGCCACCGGCGTCGAGTTGGGAGACCAAGCCTCCAAAGTCGCCTATGAGACCCACGGGAGGGTCGCCTGCCTAGCAGAGGCGGGAATCACTGCGTGGTGAACTTCAACCGACCGGCGGCCCTCGCCGCCGCTGCACTGGGGTTACCACTTCTCGTGGGTGGCGCTTTCGCCGTGCTCGCTCTTGCCCGTGCCCCGCTGGAATCCGCGACACCCGACCGCCCCATTCTCACCACGGTTGGCGCTGCGGAACGCAACGAGGAGCACCCTGTCACCATCACGCTGCGCCCCGCCCGCAACATTCCCGTGCGCCTACATGCCTCTGGCCTCATCACCGGCCTATCCCTGAGCCCCGGCGATCAGCCGAAGATGGGCGATACGCTGTTGCACATCGACGGGCTACCCATCGTCGCCTATGTCGCCCCCAGCCCTCTCCACCGCGACATCTCCGCTGGCCAGTCCGGGCCAGATGTGCGCGGCGTCGCACGGCTGCTCACGGCCCTGGGACATCTCCCGGCGAACGCCACACCCACCGCCGCCCAGCTCGGCGACGCCATTGCCGAGTTCAACTCCAGCATCGGACGCCCCGGCACCCGCCTGGCCCGTTCCTCGGTGGTGTGGATCCCCGAAGACAGCGGCGCCGTCACAACGGTCACGGCCAACATTGGCGACACGGTGAGACCTCAGGCCGAACTGTATCCGGCCCGCGTCGGCACCGACCGGGTCGACATCGCGACCAAAGCCGACGACGAGGAGCGCACGTTGCGCATCGGCGAGACCCAGGCCAATGTTCCCGCCAAAGCCACGAGCATCACCGCATCCGACGCGGTAGCGGCAATTCGCCAAGAATTGGGGTCGGGTGTCACTGGCACCGGGTTCATCGCGTCTGGGGCCAAGCCGGTGGGCACCATCCCCGCTAGCGCCGTCGTCACCGACGACCACGGGAATACCTGCTATTTCGCGGACGTGACCGGACCGGGCACCACGATAGACGTCGCCCAAAAAGAGTTCGGAATGGTTGACGTGCCGCCCGGCCAGGTGGGCAAGCCCGTATTGGTCAACCCGCGTCAGGTACGGGAAGAATTGACGTGCGCCTAACCCTATCCCAGGTGAGTTTCCGGCACCCGGGCGCGAATGAATCCGTGCTGCGTAGCATCACGTGCAATGTACCCGCGGGGCGGAGCACCGCGATCGTCGGGCCATCAGGTTCCGGCAAAACCACCCTCCTAGCGCTGCTGGGCGGCCTCCTGCCTCCGCAAACAGGGACGTTCTGGGCCATCGACTCCGAGGAGCAGCGCCATCACCCTCGCGACGTCTCGGTCTGGGTGCTCCAAAGCGTCAACCTGCTCGCAGGCCGCACCGTGCTCGACAACGTCAAACTCGGCGCCTATCTTGACGGGCTGGCCCCACGCCAAGCACAGCGACGTGCCTGCGAGGCGCTGGAACGAATGGGTATCGCGGAACTCGCCTCTAGGCCCGCGCGTCTACTCTCCGGCGGCGAGGCACAGCGCGTGGGCATCGCCCGGGCTTTGGCTTCGACGCGGCCGCTGTTGTTCGCCGACGAGCCCACCGGGCAGTTGGATGCCACCACCACTGGCTCTGTGGCCGACGCGCTGCTTGCTTCCGCATCCCGCACGATGCTGATCGTCACGCACGACGACGCGTTGGCCAGGCGATGCGACCATGTGCTGTGTTTGGCAGATGGGACGCTCACTCCTCAGCGCGTGGACGTATCGCCATGAAGAGCAAGGCATGGCCCGCGTCGCTCGCCGTTCGGGAAGGGCTGGCCAATGCCCTAGCCGGCAGATGGACCGCCGTGCTGGTGCTGATCTCGGTCGCTTGGATCACCGGGTTGGCAGGGCTGGGGAACGCTCTCGACGTGTCCCGCCTGGCCGACGCCGAACGGGCCTGGCTCGACAGTGGTGGGCATGTCCTAGTGGCCCAGGCCGGGCTCGACGAGACGGCGGGGATCGACGTCGCTCGCTGCGAGCAGTTGCGTTCCCTGCCCGGGGTCGCGGGTGCGTACGCGGTGTTGCCCACCGGCCGTGGCCTGAGCGTCCCGGGTAGCCGGGCGAGTGAGGTTCTCGTCTCTCCCGGCGCGTTCACCTTCTATGGCTTGACAGAGCCGGCGTCGCCGAGCGTCTTGGCCACCGCCTCGACGCTGACCGGGCCGGGGCTCGGCCACGAAGATCAAGTGGTGTTTCTCGGAACTGGCGGCCGCGTCACCGTGCATCGGGTCGATTCGGCGGCGGTGCCGGCTGATCTGGTTGGCACCTGGCTGGTTCCCAACCTCACCGGCGGAACCGCCCAACGCTGCCTAGTCAGGGCGGAGGCGGGCTACCTCGATGGCTTGCGTCCCTATCTGGAATCCCACCTCGCCTCCGGCCACGGCTCGGCGGTAGTGGTCAGCTTGGCGCCGCAGGGACGCGACTTCACCGCCGACTATGCCTCCCGCCCACTGGCATGGGCCTCGTGCGCGGCGGCGATCGTTCTGGGAGCGTTGTGGGCGATCATCAGTTGGGCTCGGCGGGAGCAAATGGCGATCTACACCAGCTTTGGCGCTGGGCCTCGCGCTCGTCTCCTGCTTCAGGCCGCCCAATGGGCGGCCCTCAGCGTGCCGGGAGCCTGCTGGGGCTGGGGAACCGCGATGGTCTTCGCCGTCGCATTCGGCGCCCGGCCTGGCATCGCGCTGACGCAGGTCTCGGCACACGTGTTCGTGGGTTGGGCGGGGGCGAGTCTTTTGGTGGTGCTGATCGCCCTGATCCCTGTGGGGTCTCTGCTGGACGCACTCAAGGACCGCCCGTAGCCCGAAAGCAGCAACCTTAAAGAGTCACCGTGGCGTCGCAGGCAGCGGCGAGTCGCTCGTCGTGGGTGGAGATGACGACGGTGGCGCCGCGTTCCTTCTCCCCCAGTAGCAGGTCTTGGACGATCCGCCGGTTCCCGTCGTCCAGGGACGCGGTCGGTTCGTCGGCGTAGATGATCGTGGCCCGCTTGTGGATGGCGCGGGCGATGCTGACGCGCTGCCGCTCTCCCCCGCTCAGCTTGGCCACCTGATCGTCGGCACGCCCCGTCAGCCCCACCTTGGCCAAGGCCTCCTCCACGGCTTGCCCCCACTTCTTGGTCTTGCGGAACACCGGCGATGTTTCCATGCACACGTTGAAGCCAACGCTCTCGTCGGGCACCAGCCCGTAGTCCTGAAAGATGAAGGCCACGTTGTCTCGCCAGAATCGTCGACGTCGTTCTCCCCCTAACCGGGTGACATCTGCGCCGTCGACGAGGATCTGTCCCTCGGTGACGGGCAGCAGTAGGCCTAGACAGTTGAGCAGCGTCGTCTTCCCCGAACCGCTTGGGCCGGTGAGCGCGAGGGCTGTTCCGCTGGGGACGTCGAGCGAAATCCTGCTGAGGATGGTGCGCGAGTCGATGGTGAGATGGAGGTTGTGGGCTGTGATCTGCATGGCGTTTCCTAGATCAGTGTGCTCGCTTGGTGACGCGCCCGATCATCGCGAGCGCGGCTCGTTGGTGACAGAGGGCGCTATAGCCTAGGTAGACGGCCACGCCCAGCATCAGCGCTGGCGACAAGGCCATCCCGAGGGCCAGGTAGACCACTGAAACGACAGCGAAGGTGACCGCGACGATGATGGCCTCACCGAGCACCCGGCGTCTCAGCACCGTCCACCAGCTTCGTCCATAGGTGAGCATGGGGAAGATGAACCGGGCGTTGTTGGCGGCGTATACCCGAGCCGATAGCCAACCGCTGATGGCAATAGCTGTCAGCAGGATCACGATGCTGATCCCGACGGTGAACACCACCTGATTTGCGAACTGCGCAGCCAGCAGAGCGGAGTCGGTAACGCGGCTACGGTCCAGCAGCAGAGGACTCACCCCTGTCTCGCGCCCCTTCTCGGCGATGACTTGGGGGTCCTGGAACATGAGATAGCTGCTGCCCAGGCCCGACACGAGGGCGTCGTCGGAGAGACTGGCGCTGATGCGCTCAGAGACCAGCACTAGCGGGCGCTTCGCGTGCCGGAAACCCAACCCCGTGCCCGTTGGGGCAACGAGTCCCATGTCCCCCGTGATGCGATAGGCCCGCAGCCCGTTGGCCTCAGCGCTGGCTTCCCGCCTCAGGCTGCTCGTAATCCCGCCGTATTGCGACTCCTCGTCGATGGCCCGCAGGAGACGCGCGGCTGTGGCTTCCTCCACCGGGGCGAGGGTGCCCTCGTCTTGGCTCAAGCCAAAGAGCCTCGCGTAATGGGTATTGATGACGGCTAGGCTGTCGAAGCCCTCGTCGGTGAAGGAAGCTCCGAGGCTTTCACGGTTCACGATCTCGGCGTAGGCCAAGGTGCCGGTCTCGTCCACCGCCCCGGCGAACCGGCCGAGTTCCTTGATGCTGGATTCGAAGGACTGGTTCGTGACGCCGCCCACCGCCTGTGAGACGTATCCACTCAATGGGGTGACGCGTCCCTGAATATCGGCCTGCTCAAGCGAAGAACTCGCCTGCCACACCATGGCTGGCAGCGCCGCCAGCCCAAGGGCCAAGGCCACGGCTTTGAGGAGTTGACTGGGAAACTCGAACCGGGCCTCGGGCGGCTTCCGCAGGGCCAACGAGGCCGCTGAGGGCGCGGTGACGAGGGACGCAACGATCCCGAACACCACGGCGACCACACCCAGCACGGCGAGATAGCCGACCGTTGCCCCTGTCACCGCCAAGCCGTTGCCCCAGCCACGTGCGAACCCGACGCCGACGCCAACCGCTAGGGCGCCCGCCACCGCGACGGGAAACGCCACGCGCAGCCACCCGATCATGTCTTGAGCCTGGATCCGCCACCGCGGGGTTCCCGCCAGCAGCCGCACCGCTCGGGATTCCGCACGGGCGGCGTACCAGGCCAGCACCACAGTAACGCCGAGCACCGCGAGGGCCACCACCTGAACACCGGCGGCACCGTAGACCAAACCCGCCCCGAAGAGAGCCAGCGGACCCCCGTCGCCCCACCCGCTGGTGGTGGCGCCGTTCTCGTCGGCCCACTGTTGCAGCGCCCGCACACCCGCATCCGAGCCCTTCACCGCGTAGACGGCCGAGAGGCTGGTGTCCTTCAATTCAGACGCGGGATAGAGCTTGCCATGCCTGCCCAGGGTGAGCCAGCCGATATCCCGCGCCTCCTCCGGCTGATTCTTACCCAGGGAATACAGATCGCGTCCATGGAAGGGATCTTCCGCCCCGGGAGCCCCCAGGTAGATATCGAGATCATGGGTTTGGCCGATCTCCCGCAATCCTTCCAGAACCTGTTGTTTGGTCAAGGTGGAATCACCAAACAAAATGGTGCCAGAATGCTGCGCCCCCAAGGGATAGTCCTGCTCCACGAAGGACAACTGAACATAGGAGAGGACGGCCACGACCACCACCGTCAGGACGGACACGGCGCGAATAATTGACTTCAACACTATCTTGAGCTTCTCATATGAAGAGGTCAGGGGTGGGTGAAATCCTTGCTTCACCCACCCCTAGAAGGCTAGCAGAACCTGTAATGATACGAGGCCCTCGCACCCGGTGGGCGCCACCGCTCAGCATAGGCGGTCTTACCGCCACCCACGCAGTCGCTGCGGTAAACGTTGGCGCCAATCATGACGCTGGAAGCATGCTTCTTCGAAGGATGCCAGAAGCTGGACCACGCTACGCCGAGGATGACGTTGGTACCGTAGTCCCAGACACCACCATCGACTTTCTTGGTCACGGCGAAAGCAGTGCCCGTCGCAGTCAGGGCAATCACCACAGCCAACATGACCGCCTTCTTGATCGAACCAAAGCACTTCATAGGATTCCTCCTTTCCCCCACGAGAGATCTCGCTGTTGAGGTCCCTCTTCAAGTGCTGCAATAAGCATACACCACACGGGTCCCAGATGGGAGCCTAAATGCCAATATTCGTCAGGCCGACGGCAGTGCCCGTTGGGGCGGACGCCGGAAGCGGCCATGATGCACGTCGCCCGTGGACTCGGCCGTGAAAATCCGGGCAGCCACGTCCTCGGCCTGGAGCCGACGCACCGTATCGGTCAGCCTATCTACTTGGGTCCGCAGCGAGTCCACCTGCTCCTCCAAGGCCAGGATGCGCCGGATCCCCTCCAAGTTGATTCCCTCCTGGCTGAGCCGCTGGACGTGACGCAGCTTGGCCACGTCGCGCAGTGAATAACGCCGGCCGCGTCCGCGCGTCCGCTGGGGGACGACCAGCCCGAGCCGGTCGTAACCCCTCAGCGTCTGCGCGTGCATATCGGCCAACGAGGCCGCCACTGACACCGGAAACACCGCGGCGTCCGGGTCGAATGGGGCAGGAAGGGACGTCATCCGAACAGCGCCTCACGCGGATTGGCCTGCGGCGCCTTGGTGGCGTATTCCTCCAGCGCTGCGCGCGCCTCATCGGATAAGTCCTTGGGCACCTCCACCTGAATGGTGACCAACAGGTCGCCCATGGTGCCGTCCTTCTTCCGCGCGCCCTTACCCCGCACACGCATGGTGCGCCCGTTGGGCGTGGACGGCGGGATCCGCAGCTTCACCTTGGAGCCTTGCAGCGTGGGGATCTGGATCTCCGCGCCCAGCGACGCCTCCGTGAAGGTGACGGGGACGGTCAACGTCAGGTTCGCCCCGCTGCGGCCAAACAGCTTGTGGGGTGTGACGTGGACGCTGACATAGAGGTCTCCGGGAGCGCCGCCGTTCTCGCCAGCCGCGCCCTTGCCCTTGAGCCGGATGCGCTGGCCGTCCGAGACCCCCGCCGGGATACGGACCTGCATCGTCTTGGCGGACCGCCCTCGTCCCGACCCCTCGCAGTCGGGGCAGGGATGCTCGACGATCAGCCCGCGGCCCAGGCATTCGACGCACGGTTCACTGAGCTGGAACACGCCGCCGGCGGTGGCCGACTGCATGCCGGATCCCTCGCAAGCGGGGCACACTTTCGGCAGCGTGCCGGCCTTCGCACCCGTTCCGCGGCAGGAGGCGCAGGGCTGGTCTGAGACAGTGCGCATAGTCACCGTCGCCCCCTCCACCGCCTGCTCGAACGAGATCGTCACGTCACCCTCAATGTCGGCGCCGCGGCGCGGCCCGCGTTGATTGGCGCGACGGGTGGCACCGCCCCCGCCAAACAGGCCGCCGAAGATGTCGCCGAGGCCGCCCGAAGTCCCGCCCGAACTAGCGTTGCGGAACAAGTCCTCGAACCCGGGACCGCCGCTGCCCTGCGCGGAGCGGTTGAACTTGAACCCTCCACCGAACAGACTGCGCGCCTCGTCGTATTCCTTACGTTTGGCCGGATCGCTCAGCACCGCGTTGGCCTCGGAGGCCTCCTTGAACTTCGCCTCGGCCTCCTTGTTGCCGGGGTTCTGGTCCGGGTGATTGTCGCGGGCGATCTTGCGAAAGGCTTTCTTGATCTCGTCCGCCGACGCGCTTTTGGAGACGCCAAGGATCTTGTAGTAGTCCTTTTCGAGCCAATCCTTAGTGCTCAATCTTCATCTCCTCTCTTGAATCGACGGCGCTCAGGGGTTCGCCACCGCCACTCGCGCCGGGCGGATCACGCGACCGGCGAGTTGATAGCCCTGCTGCATCACCTGCGAGACGGTGGTCACCTCGACCGGCTTGTCCAGCGGCACCTGCATGAGGGCGTCGTGGCGGGTCGGGTCGAAGACCTCTCCCACTTCACCGAAGGCGACAAGGTCGTGCTGGCTGGCGAGCTTCTCCAGCTCGTCCGCCACCATCTTGAATCCGCCTTCGAGGTCCTCGTGCTGCTTGGCCAGCGTGATCGAGTCGAGCACGGGCATGAGGCCCTTGACGACGGATTCGACACCGGCTTGGCGTGCAAGGTCGCGGTCCCGGTCCACGCGCTTCTTGTAGTTGACGTACTCGGCCTGGAGCCGCTGCAGGTCCGCGGTGCGCTCGGCGACCAGCCGTTCCAACTGAGCCGCTGGGTCCTCGGCCTGCGTATTTTCTTCTTCCGGCAACGCCTCGGGTGAGGGCGCCTCCACGGCACCCTCACCCACAGCTTCGCCGTTCTCTTGGAACTGCGAATCGGTCACTTCTTGTCGTTCTCCTCGTCGATGATCTCCGCCTCGACGACGTCATCCTCACCCTCGGTCTCGGACGAGGTCGAGGCCTCGCCGTCGGCCGGCGCGGATTCCTGCGCCTTGGCTTGAGCAGCAGCGTAGATGGCTTGCCCCATCGCCGCGGCCTTGGTGTTCAGATCGTCGATCGCGGCCTTGACAGCGTCGTTGTCGTCGCCCTTGAGGGCTTCCTTCAGCTTCTCGGTGGCCTCAACCACAGGGGCCTTGACCTCCTCGCCGATGGTCTCGGCGTTCTCAGAGAGCAGCTTCTCGGTGCGGAACACCAACGCGTCGCCCTCGTTGCGCATGTCGACGGCCTCGCGGCGCTTGCGGTCCTCCTCCGCGTGCGCCTCGGCGTCCTTGACCATCCGGTCGATGTCCTCCTTGGCCAGCGCGGAACCACCGGTCACGGTCATGGACTGCTCCTTGCCGGTGGCTAGGTCCTTCGCTCCGACGTGCACGATGCCGTTGGCGTCGATGTCGAAAG
>JBHADA010000241.1:0-3071 GCA_041854805.1 Arachnia sp. | reverse complement strand
GGGCGGGTCACGAAACTGATTTCCACCACCGGCCGCAGCGACGAGCTAGACCCGGACGGCCCCATCGCGGCCATCGTCGCCGAGCGCGTTGCAGATCCGGGGGCTGGCTCGGTGGTGGAACTGTATCTGGCCCATGACGGCGAGGAGCCGGATCTGCGGGCCAAGATTCAGCCATGGCTACCCGATGTGGTGCGCCGCATCGTCGTGGCGCTATGCCGTCAAGACGGCAGCATCACCTATGTGACGCTGCGCTCCGGCGAGAACCTGGTGGAGGATCTCGTCATCCGCGACCACCACCCGATGGTGGCCCGTCGCCTCGACCTGTGGCGGCTGCGTGAATTCGAGCTGACCCGCCTGCCCTCGGCCGAGAATGTGCTGCTCATTGAGGCCCGCGCCAAAACCAACCCGGAGGACCATCGACTGATCGCGATGGCGCAGGTAAGGCAGGTAGCCCCGGTACGCGAAAATGGCCGTCTGGTGGGCGCTCCCCATGTGGAACGGGCCGTCGAAAACTGCCTTGAGGCGATTCGCCGCACCCGGGCCTCGCTGGGTCAGGGCGCTAGTCACCTGGATATGAATCACGTCTGGGTGAGTGTCTGGCCGGTCATGGACCTGGATCCTCGCGAGGCTGGGGAATTGCAGCGCAGGATCACCCCGCTGACGGACTCGGCTGGTATCGAGGAGGTCGTGGTCCACGGCACCTTCATCGTCGACGGCGAGCCCCAGGACCTAGCCGTTCGGTTCTTCGAAGCCCTCGACGGCACGGTGACCGCCGACATCGCCGCTCCCTCCGAACAACCGCTGCAACCCATCGACGATTACCGCAGCAAGGTACTGCGGGCACGGCGTCGAGGCTTGGTCTACCCCTACGAGCTGGCCTCGACGCTGGCCGGTAACGGCGGCTCCCTCGTGGAGTTGGATCTTGACGGCGACCGCCTAGTGGAGGTGGAGCGCCCCTATGGTCGCAACAGCGCTGGCATCATCTGTGCCAAAGTGACCACCCCGACGGCGCTGCACCCGCAGGGCGTGACCAGGATCGTGCTGGCGGGCGACCCCACGAAGGGGCTGGGTGCGCTGGCTGAGGCGGAGTGCCGCCGGGTGATCGCGGCGCTGGACCTAGCCGAGCAGCTCAACGTCCCCGTCGAGTGGTATGCGCTGAGTTCCGGGGCGCGCGTGTCGATGACCTCGGGCACCGAGAACATGGACTGGGTCGGTGGGGCGCTCAAGCGCATCGTCGAATTCACCCAGGCCGGAGGCGAAATCAACATGGTGATCGCAGGCATCACCGTCGGGGCCCAGCCCTATTGGGCGGCCGAGGCGACGATGCTCATGCACACCAAGGGCATTCTGGTGATGACCCCCGATTCAGCGATGGTGCTGACCGGCAAGCAGTCCCTCGACTACTCCGGTGGGGTCTCCGCGGAGGACAACTTCGGCATCGGCGGCTATGACCGGGTCATGGGTCCCAACGGTCAGGCGCAGTACTGGGCCGAGGATCTGTCAGGGGCCTTTAAGGTGCTGATGAACCACTACGACGCCACCTATGTGGCTCCCGGCGAAACCCGGCCTCGGCGCGTCGCGACGACCGACCCCAGCGATCGCGATATCTCCGTTGAGCCCCATCAGCTGCCCGGTTCTGAGTTTGCGACCATCGGCGATATCTTCTCCGCCTCCCTCAACCCCGATCGGAAGAAACCCTTCGATATCCGATCCGTGATGAATGCCCTCGTGGATAAGGATTCGAGGCTGGTTGAGCGCTGGGCCGGGATGGCTGATGCGGAAACCGCAGTCGTCGCGGATGCTCGGCTCGGCGGGCATTCGGTATCTCTGATCGGGATTGAATCCAAGCCGGTAGCCCGCGCAGGTTTTCCACCCACCGACGGCCCCGACACCTACACCGCCGGGACCCTCTTCCCACGTTCCAGCAAGAAGGTGGCGCGCGCCATCAACGCGGCATCCGGCAATCGACCGCTGGTGGTGTTGGCGAATCTGTCGGGCTTCGACGGGTCACCCGAATCGATGCGGCAGCTGCAATTGGAGTATGGCGCCGAAATTGGCCGAGCCATCGTCAACTTTGCCGGGCCGATCGTCTTCGTCGTCATCTCCCGCTATCACGGCGGCGCCTTCGTGGTCTTCAGTAAACAACTGAACCCGAATATGACGGTGCTGGCGCTAGAAGGCTCCTTCGCTTCGGTGTTGGGCGGTGCCCCAGCCGCGGCGGTGGTCTTTGCCGGTGAGGTCGCCAAGCGCACCGCCGCCGACCCGCGAGTGAAGAAACTCGAACAGCGCCTAGCCAAGGCCCGACCCGGGGCTCGGGCGAAGCTGCGGGTGGAGTTGGATGATGTGCGCTCCACGGTCAGGGCCGAGAAGATCAGCGAGATCGCCGCCGAGTTCGACGCGGTCCACTCCATCCACCGTGCGGTCGAGGTGGGCTCCGTCGACAAGGTGATCTCCGTCGCCGAGATGCGCCCGGCCATCATCGGGGTCATCGAGGCACAGGGGTAAGCAACAATCAGCGACTGGTAAGGCAGTGTTGGCTACGAATCGAATCGGCGGTATCTGATATGAAGCTCTGGGATGGATCGCTAGTGGGCCAGCTACGCAAGCTCAGGCCCTCAGTAGCGATGTATGTGATCCATCTCATCGGTGTATTCGGAATAACGGCCTTTCTGTATCCAGCAAGCCGTTTCCTCCCTGCGCTCCTGTTTGCCGCGGCGTTCATCGTGATCGAATTCATGGCCTACCACGTACTGCGGGCCTGCTATTACAGACGGCTGCGGCGGCAGTACCGGCGTTAGCACATCCTCATAGGGCCAGGCGGGACAGCTCGCTGCCCGGGCGAGGGCCGAGAAGATCAGCGAAATCGCCGCCGAGTTCGATGCGGTCCACTCCATTCACCGCGCGGTCGAGGTGGGCTCCGTCGACAAGGTGATCTCCGTCGCCGAGATGCGCCCGGCCATGATCGGGGTCGTCGAGGCGCACGGCTGAGTCCGGCTGCACCCTACCCCTGTTCGAGGACTCGGCCGAGTGCGGCGAATCCTCGGGTGAGGTAGACCTCGGGGTCCTCGACG
>JBHADA010000240.1:0-31226 GCA_041854805.1 Arachnia sp. | reverse complement strand
CGTGGACAAGCTGCTCGACGTGTGCGACAACATCGGAGGCCGGTCGTTTTGCGCCTTGGCCGACGGCGCCGTCGCCTGTGTCACCAGCGCGGTGCGGCATTTCCGAGACGAATTCGAGCAGGGCTACCACACTCCGGCGTGGGAGTTGTTCCCCTACGAGAAGAGCGCGCTGTTCACCGTGGAAGGAGACCAGGCATGAATCTCGACGCCAAGGCCACCGAGGTGGCCGAGAAGCCAGATCTGGTCAACCTGACCATCGATGGCGTGGCCGTGAGCGTTCCCAAGGGCACGCTCATCATCCGGGCAGCCGAGATGATCGGCACCGCGATCCCGCGGTTCTGTGACCATCCCTTGCTGGACCCGGTGGGGGCATGCAGGCAGTGCATGGTGGAGATTCCCGACGCGGGCAACGGCCGAGGCTTCCCCAAACCGCAGGCCTCGTGCACCATGCCGGTGGCCGAGGGAATGAAGGTCAACACCCAGGTCAGTTCCCCAGTGGCGGAGAAGGCGCAACGGGGAATGCTGGAGCTGCTGCTGATCAATCACCCGCTCGACTGCCCCATCTGTGACAAGGGAGGCGAGTGTCCGCTACAGAACCAGGCCCTGCGTAACGGGCCGGGAGAGTCGCGGTTCGAGGGCCGTAAGCGTACGTTCCCCAAACCCGTCAAGGTGTCGGCGCAGATCCTCCTCGACCGTGAGCGCTGCGTCCTGTGCGCCCGCTGCACTCGATTCTCTGAGCAGATCTCAGGCGATCCGTTCATCGCGTTGGTGGAGCGCGGCGCGCTGCAGCAGGTCGGCGTCTATGAACAAGATCCCTACGACTCGTACTTCTCCGGCAACGTCGTGCAGATTTGCCCGGTGGGTGCGCTGACCTCGGCTGCCTACAGATTCCAGGCGCGGCCGTTTGACCTCGTCTCCACGACGACGACGTGTGAGCACTGCGCCGGCGGTTGCGAGTTGCGCACCGACCACCGTCACCACCAGGTCAAGCGTCGTCTCGCGGGCAACAAACCCGAAGTCAACGAAGAATGGAACTGCGACAAGGGCCGCTTCGGCTTCATGTACGGTCGCGGCGACGACCGCATCACCCGCCCACTGGTCCGTCGTGACGGCGTACTTCAGCCCGCGTCGTGGCCCGAGGCCATCGACGCCGCGGTCGCCGGACTCAAGGCGGCCGGGGCCGCCGTCGGGGTTCAGACCGGCGGTAGGCTCCTGCTGGAGTCGGCCTACGCTTACGGCAAGTTCGCCCGAGCGGTGCTGGGCACCAACAACGTCGACTTCAGGGCGCGTCCAGCATCTGCGGAGGAGTCCCAGTTCTTGGCCGCGGTGGTGGCCGGGGGCAGCCTGGCCGACTCGGTCACATACGCGGATCTGGAGTCGGCCAGCCGGGTGGTTCTGGTGGCCTTGGAGCCTGAGGATGAGGCTTCCATGGTGTTCTTGCGGCTGCGCAAGGCCGTGCGCAAGCGCGGGCTCAAGGTGACCACCCTCGCGCCGTACGCATCTCGCGGCACCTCGAAGCTGAATGCGGAGTTGATCCCAGTTGCCCCTGGCGACGAGGCGGTCGTGCTGCCTGAGATTGACGAAATCGACGCCGGAACCGTGATTCTCGTCGGCGCCCGGGCTGCGACGCTTCCCGGGGTGTTGAGCGCTGTCGCCGCGACGGCGGCGGCTACTGGCGCCAAGCTGGCTTGGGTCCCGCGCCGCGCTGGCGAGATGGGTGCCCTCGAGGCGGGCTGCCTGCCTAGCCTATTGCCTGGTGGACGGCCGGTGGATGAGCCTGCGGCGCGCGTCGACGTGGCTGCCCACTGGGACGTCGCGGCGCTGCCAACCGAGCCGGGCCTTGCATCCGATGCCCAGTACGCCGCGCTGCTGTCGGGCCAGTTAAAGGCGCTCGTCGTGGCCGGAGTCGACCCGGCGGATTCGGGCGACGAGGCTGCGGCCTTGGCTGGCCTGGAGGCGGCCGATTTCGTCGTCAGCATCGAACAGCGTGCCTCACTAGTGACCGAACGGGCTAACGTGGTGTTCCCGGCCGCGCTGGTGGAGGAACAGTCCGGCCATTTCCTCAACTGGGAGCATCGTCTGGGGCGGGTAAGAACCGTCAACAAAGCCACCGCCTCGCCCATGACCGACATTCGCATCCTGGCGGCCCTAGCCGACGCGTTGGGCTCCGACTTGGGCTTCCGCAACGCCAAGCAGGCGTTCGCAGACTACGCCGAACTCGGCGCATGGGAAGGCGCGCGTCCCGCCGCCCCCACCGTGGGAGCCGCGCCTCGCGCGGCGGGCACGCTGCTGGCCAGTTGGGATGAGTTGCTGGGGCTCTCCAGAGGCACCGATTTCGAACCGGCGCTGCGGGCTACCGCTCGTCCACTCGTGGCCCGGGTCTCGCCCGGCACGGCGGAGAGCCTCGGCCTCGGCGAGACGGTCAGCGTCACGGGCGGCGGTTCCACGATCGTCGCGCCGTTGGTGGTGACTCCCGGCATGATCGATGACGTGGTGTGGCTGCCAGCCAACCCGCTCTCGGGAGGCCGGCCTCAAGCCGCCCCAGGCACCCCAGTACAGGTTCATATCGTGACCGTGGACGAGGGAGAACCAGCATGAACATCTTCTTCCAGGACCCCTGGTGGCTGATCCTCATCAAGGTGGTGGCGTTGTTTGTCATCCTCCTCGTGTGGACCATCTTCAACGTGTGGTACGAGCGCCGCCTCGTGGGCAAGATGCAGCATCGCCTCGGCCCGATCATGAATGGCCCCTTCGGCCTCGGACAAGCGGTGGCCGACGGCGCCAAGCTGCTGGTCAAGGAGGACTTCAGGCCCAAACACGCCGACAAGTGGGTGTTCAATCTGGCTCCCATCCTTACCGGCGTGGCCGCCTTCACCTGCTGGACGGTGATCCCTTTCGGTGGCGAGGTTAAGATGTTCGGCGTCACCACGCGCCTGCAGGTCACCGACCTTCCCGTGGCCGCGGTGTTCATCCTGGCAGTGGCCTCCATCGGCATCTACGGCATCGTGCTGGCCGGCTGGGCGGGCAACTCCACGTACGCGTTCCTGGGGTCTGTGCGTTCGACCGCCCAGATGATCTCCTACGAGATCGCCATGGGCCTGTCCATGGTGGCCGTGTTCCTGCTTGCCGGCAGCATGTCCACTAGCGGCATCGTCGAGTCTCAGCGTGACATCATCCCGATGGCATTGCCCGGCACGGATATTCAGTTCACGCTGGGACTTCCGTCCTGGTACGGGCTGCTGCTGTTCCCGTCGTTCATCATCTACATGATCGCGATGGTCGGTGAGACCAACCGCGCGCCGTTCGATCTGCCCGAATGCGAATCCGAGTTGGTCTCTGGTTACCTCACCGAATACTCCGGCTTCCGCTACGCCATGTTCTTCCTCGCGGAGTACATCAACATGGCCACGGTCTCCGCTGTGTGTACCACCTTGTTCCTCGGCGGGTATTTGACGCCATGGCCGCTCAATCTCATCGACGCGCTCAACAATCCCTGGCTTGGGCCGCTGTGGTTCGTCCTCAAGGTGCAGTTACTGTTCTCGGGCTTCGTGTGGCTGCGGGGCACCCTGCCTCGTCTCCGCTATGACCAGTTCATGAGCCTGGGCTGGAAGGTGCTGATCGAGGTCTCGCTCATCTGGGTCATGGTCGTGGCGCTCGCTCCGCACGCCACGATGTTCACGGCTGCGCTTGGGCTGCTGGGGGCCTGGGGCATCTTTGGCACTCGGCGCAACAAGGCCATCGACAAACCCGAGCCGAAGACATATTCGCCCGAGGAGACCTTCGACGCCTTCGCCGGAGGCTACCCGGTGCCTCCACGACCCGGGCAGGTTCTGCCCGAGATGGCGGCCGTAGTCTCGGGCGGCCAGGCCGGTGAGGACGTCGACGAGGCCACCGACGATGGGAAGGAAGCCTGATGGGACTGCTCGACGCGTGGGCCGGGTTCGGCATCACCTTCAACACGATCTTCCGCAAGACCTTCACGCAGGGATACCCGCGTAAGGGCAAGGAGAAGGTCACCATGCCGCGCTTCCACGGCCGGCATCAGCTCAACCGCTGGCCCGACGGTTTGGAGAAGTGCGTGGGGTGCGAGTTGTGCGCCTGGGCCTGCCCAGCCGACGCCATCTACGTCGAGGGCGCCGACAACACTGAGGAGAACCGGTATTCGCCGGGGGAGCGGTTTGGGCACGTCTACCAGATCAACTACCTGCGCTGCATCTTTTGTGGCATGTGCATCGAGGCCTGCCCCACAAGGGCACTCACGATGACCAACGAGTTCAAGATCTCTGACGACACTCGTCTCAAGCTGATCTACGAGAAGAAGGACCTCCTCGCGCCGCTGTTGCCAGGCATGGAACAGCCGCCGCATCCTCGCCGTCTAGGCGACGACGAGCAGGCCTACTTCCTTGGTCTGCCTGAGACGGGAAAGCCCGATACCCGCACCGGATCAACCACAGGAGCGGCCAAATGATCACTCCCATCGCGTTGGTGACCGCCACCGAGGTGGCTTTTTGGGTGTGCGCCCCCATCGCCGTGCTGTGCGGACTTGGCATGCTGCTGAGTCGAAAGCCGGTGCATTCGGCCATCTTCATGGCTGGGGTCATGGTCTCCTTGGCCGTGTTGTACGCGGCGCAGGACGCCCCGTTCTTGTTCGTCATCCAGATCGTGGTCTATACAGGCGCAATCCTCATGCTGTTCCTGTTCGTGGTCATGCTCATCGGTGTCGACTCGACCGACTCGGTCGTCGAGACGATCAAGGGGCAGCGGGTGGCCGCCACCGTCGTGGCGGTGGGCGTGGGATGCCTCCTGATCCTGGCCGTTGGCCAGTTCGCCACGGGCGGGCCAGCGGGGCTGGGGAAGGAGAACGGGCGGTACGGGGGCAATATCCAAGGCATTGCCGCCCTACTCTTCCGTGACTACGTGTTCCTCTTCGAAGCCACCGCCGCACTGCTCATCACTGGTGCAGTCGGCGCCATGGTGCTGGCGCACGGCGAACGGATCAGCAAGAAGAAGACGCAGCCCGAGCTTCTGGCCGATCGTGTCAAGGCCTACGCCGAAGATGGGCAGCATCCCGGTGCCTTGCCCAGCTCGGGCGTGTTCGCGCGGCACAACGCCATCTCCACGCCGGCTCTGCTGCCGGACGGATCGATCGCGCCCAAGTCGGTTTCCAAAACGCTTCGGCTTCGTGGCGTGATCGTGGACGTGGACGAGCTGCGGGCTCCCACGGAGAATGCGTTCACCGCCATCGCCGCCGCCCACGACGAAGGGGAAGACGAATGAGCGCCAATGGATTCCTCATCCTGTCGGCCATCTTGTTCACGATCGGCCTGGCGGGCTTCCTGCTGCGCCGCAACTCGATCATCGTGTTCATGAGTATCGAGCTCATGCTCAACGCCACCAACCTGGCCTTCGTCGCGTTCGCTCGGCAGCACGGCAATCTGCACGGCCTGGTCGCGGCCTTCTTCGTCATGGTGGTGGCCGCGGCGGAGGTGGTGGTGGGCCTCGCCATCATCGTGGCCGTGTACCGCGCCCGCCGTTCGGCCTCCGTCGACGACGTCAACCTGATGAAGCTCTAGAGGGGAAAGCGACGTGCAACCGCTAGAAACCTTGTCCGCCCTCTCGGGCACCGGAGCCATGATCTGGCTCCTCATCGTGGTGCCCCTCGCCTCGGCCGCCCTCCTGCTATTGCTCGGCAAGGCGGCGAATGCCTGGGGTCATCTTCTCGGCACGCTCGCGGTCGTGGCCTCCTTCGCGCTCGGCTGCCTGCTGTTCTCCACGCTGCTCGGCGCCCCCGAAGACGCCAGACACCTCGCGGTAGAGCCCTATGAGTGGATCGCCACCGGAGACTGGTCGCTGCGGATGGGCCTACTCGTGGATCCGCTGTCCATCCTGTTCGTGCTGCTGATCACGGGCGTCGGGTCGCTCATCCACATCTATTCCATCGGCTACATGGCCCACGATGAGCGCCGTCGCCGGTTCTTCGCCTATCTCAACCTGTTCATCGCGGCGATGCTCACACTGGTGCTGGCGGACAACTACCTCGTCCTGTTCCTGGGCTGGGAGGGCGTCGGGCTCGCGTCGTACCTGCTGATCAGCTTCTGGGCGCACAAGCCATCCGCGTCCGCCGCGGGCAACAAGGCGTTTATCGTCAACCGTGTCGGCGACCTCGGCCTCTCGATGGCCATCTTCTCCATGCTGGCCATGTTCGGTTCCGTTCGTTTCGATGATGTCAACGCGGGTGCGGCCAACCTCACCCCGCTGTGGGCCACGCTGATCGGCTTCTTCCTGCTCGTGGGGGCCTGCGGAAAGTCGGCTCAGGTGCCGTTGCAGTCGTGGCTGTTGGACGCTATGGAGGGCCCCACCCCGGTGTCGGCACTCATCCACGCCGCCACCATGGTGACCGCCGGTGTCTACCTCGTGGTGCGCTCCAACGCCATCTATGCCCAGACGGAGATCGCGGCCACCGCCGTGGCGATCGTGGGTACCGTGACGCTGCTCGCCGGCGCGTGGATCGGCACGTCGAAGGACGACATCAAGAAGGTGCTGGCCGGGTCGACCATGTCCCAGATCGGCTACATGATGCTGGCCGCAGGGTTGGGCCCCATTGGGGCTTCCTTCGCCATCTTCCACCTTCTCACTCACGGCTTCTTCAAGGCCAACATGTTCCTCGGGGCCGGTTCGGTCATGCACGGCATGAACGACGATGTCAACATGCGCCACTACGGGGCCCTGGCCAAGCCCATGCGGATCACCTTCCTCACCTTCGCGATCGGCTACCTCGCCATCATCGGGTTCCCGTTCACCTCGGGCTTCTACTCGAAGGACCACATCATTGAGGCCGCCTTCCAGCGCAACCTGTTCATCGGCATCCTCGCCTTGGTGGGGGCCGGGGTGACGGCTTACTACATGACTCGTCTCATGATGATGACCTTCTTCGGCGAGAAGCGTTGGGACAAGGACGTGCATCCGCACGAGTCACCCGCTGTGATGACCGTTCCGCTCATCGTGCTGGCGGCGTTGTCCCTGGTGGCTGGCCTCGTCCTCAACGGTTGGATCCAGGGCTGGCTGGAGCACACCACTGGCCAGCACGCTCATCCCACGCCGTTGGTGCATTTCACGCTCATCGGCGTGATCACTCTGGCCGTGGTCGCCTTGGGCGTCTTGGCGGGCTGGCGGCTGCATCGTGGCCCCGTCGCTTACGACGAGCCATCCACGAACAACCCACTGGTGTTGGCTGGCAGGAACGATCTCTATGGTGACGCGTTCAATGAGCACGCCGTGATCCGTCCGGCCAAGGGCATCGCCGCGGGGCTGGCCTGGTTCGACCGCTCCACGGTCGATGGACTCGCCATGGGAAGCGCGTCTGTGGCCACCGGGCTTGGGCAGATGCTGCGCAGGCTGCAGAACGGATACGTGCGCAGCTACGGACTCACCTTGGCGGTCGGTGTGCTGCTGCTCGCCGCCGTCGTCATCCTCGGGCAGTTGGGCTAAGGAGAACTCATGCCATTGCCGCTTTTGACCATCCTGGCCTTGGTGCCCATCGTGGGCGCCTTGGTGGTGTTCTTCTTGCCGGGCGCGATCGGCAGGCTTGTCGGCTTGGGGTTCGCGCTCACCACCCTCATCCTGGGGCTTCTCGTCTTCTTCGCCCATACCTCGGGGGTCGTGCTGGCCGAGCACGTGCCGTGGATCAGGCAGATCGGCGCGACCTACGCGCTGCATGTCGACGGGATGAGCGCCATCCTCGTGCTCATGACGGTGATCCTGCTCCCCGTGGTGCTGGTCGCGGAGTGGCACACGGGCGATCGCGAAAGCGACCGGTGGGGGCCCAACACGTTCACTGCCTTGTGCCTGCTGCTGGTTGGGTTCGCCCTGTACGTGTTCCTCGCTGCCGATGTGCTGCTGTTCTACGTGGCCTTCGAAGCGACGCTGATTCCCACCTACTTCCTGATTGGCGGGTTCGGCGGGCCCAAACGACGCGACGCCGCGATCAAGTTCCTCATCTATTCGCTGGCGGGTGGCCTAGTCATGCTCGTGGGCGTGGCCGGCCTGTTCGCCGTCTCCGCAGAGACCGGCCGACCCACCTTCCTGATCGGGGAATTGGTCGGACTCGAGATGAGCACGGGGATGGGACGCTGGCTGTTCGCCGCCTTCTTCTTCGCGTTCGCCGTGAAGGCACCTATGGCAGGCCTGCATACCTGGCTGCCCGATACGGCAGAGCAGGCCACTCCCGGCACGTCGACTCTGCTGGTGGGCATCCTCGACAAGATCGGCACCTTCGGCATGATCAAGATCTGCCTGGTGCTGTTCCCCGAGGCTAGCTTGTGGGCCACTCCGGTGGTCCTGGTGTGGGCCATCGTCTCGGTCATCTACGGGGCTTTCATGGCCTTTGGTGCCAAGGATCTCCTACGTCTGGTGTCCTACACGTCGGTCAGCCACTTTGGTTTCATGGTGTTTGGCATCTTCGCGCTCACCACCCAGTCGTTGAGTGGCTCCATCTTCTACATGCTCAACCATGCCCTGTCGACGGCGGCTCTGTTCCTCGTGGTGGGCTTCCTCATCAAGCGCCGCGGCTCGGCCGATATCGACGCCTTCGGAGGCGTGCAGAAGGTGGCTCCGGTGCTGGCCGGTGTGCTGCTGATGTCTGGCCTGTCGGCTCTAGCGCTTCCGGGCATGGGCAGCTTTGTCTCGGAGTTCCTGGTCATGGCCGGCGCCTGGCAGCGTTACCCGATCCACACCGCCGTCATCACGCTGGGCATGGTGCTGGCCGCCGTTTACGTGCTGCGCATGTACAAAACCACAATGACTGGCCCCGTGCGTGACCAGGTCGATGGGCTGAAGGACCTCGGCCTGCGCGAACGCGCCGTCGTCGCCCCCTTGGTGGTGTTGCTGCTCGTGTTGGGTGTGTTCCCGGCCCCGGTGCTATCGCTCGCCGATGACGCAGCCCAAAACACCATGGTCACGGTCGGCGTCCAGGATCCCGCCCCACAGGCAGAGGAAGGCAACCGATGAGCACCCTGTTGGAGATCACCGCCCCGAACATGGAGGGGCATTGGCTGCTCCTGTCGCCGCTGATCGTGTTGGTGGTGGCTGGGTCGTTGGGCATCCTGTTGGAGGCCATCATCCCCCCGGCATACCGCTATGTCTTACAGGTGGGGCTGGCTGCGGTGGCGTTGGCAACCGCGCTGGTTTTGACCGTCGCCAACTGGCTTGAGGCGACGCCAACGTTGAGCGCCGTGGGCCTCATCGCCATCGATGGCCCGGCCTACGTGTTCTGGATCCTGTTGCTCGCGGTCGCATTGGCGAGCCTGGCGCTGTTCGCCGACCGCGTTCTGGGGCAGGGGCAGTCTGCCTTCGCCTCGTCCGCCGCCGCCGTGCCCGGCTCGCCGCTCGAGCGAGAGACCGAACAGCACCGCCGTGAGCACACCGAGCTGTTCCCGCTCCTGCTGTTCGCCGTGTTCGGCATGATGGTCTTCGCGTCGGCGAACAATCTGCTCGTGCTGTTCGTCGCAGTGGAAATCTTCTCGTTGCCGCTGTACCTCATGACGGGCATGGCGAGGAGGCGCCGGCTGCTGAGCCAGGAGGCGGCCCTGAAGTACTTCCTGTTGGGCTCGCTCGCCTCGGCGATCATGCTGTACGGCATCGCGCTGCTATACGGCTTCGCCGGTGGCCTGTACCTGAGAAACATCGACACGGCTTTGTTCCAGCAAGGCGATGGTGGTGGGCTGGCCCTGGCGGGGATGGTGCTGGTGGCGGTGGGGCTGCTGTTCAAGATGGGCGCGGTGCCGTTCCACTCGTGGACGCCCGACGTCTACATGGGCGCGCCTACCCCGGTGACGGCCTTCATGTCGGTGGCCACGAAGGCTGCGGCGGTGGCTGGGCTCCTGCGGGTGTTCTACGTCGCGCTGGGCGGTGCCGTGTGGACATGGCAGCCGCTCTTCATCGTGGTCGCGGTGTTGACCATGCTGGTCGGCTCCACCATCGCGATCGCTCAGACGGACGTGAAACGCCTTCTGGCGTACTCGTCCATCGCGCACGCCGGCTTCATCTTGGTGGGTGTCGTCGGCGCCACGGCCGGCGAGGGCGTGGGCTTGGCGAGCGTCTCCGCGATCGTGTTCTACCTGTTGACCTACGGTTTCGCATCGCTGGGGGCGTTCGCCATCGTCATGATGGTGCGCCGTTCGGGCGGCGAGGCCAACGCCATCGACGCATGGCGCGGTCTGGGACGGCGCAGCCCCGCCATCGCGGTGCTCATGACGGTGTTCCTGCTCAGCTTCGCCGGCATCCCGCTGACGGCGGGTTTCGTTGGGAAACTGGCCGTGTTCGCGTCCGCGTGGGAGGGCGGCTACGGTTGGCTGGTGTTGGTGGCGGTAGCCATGTCTGTGGTCGCCGCGTTCCTGTACCTCAAGCTGATCGTGGCCATGTGGTTCCAGGACGCCAATCCGGAGACGGTGGGTAACGTCGAGACTCCTTCGATCTGGACCTGGCTGGTACTCGTGGTGAGTGCCGCCATCACGATCGTGTTGGGCCTGGTTCCTGGGGGAGTGCTGGACCTCATCGCCGACGCCTCACAGTTCATTCGCTAAGTTCTAGGAGCTACCCGTGGCGCAGCTCGATGAGCGCCTGGCGGGCTTTCTCGACCGGTTCGAGGAGCGCCTGCTCGCCGCCGCCGTCGCCGACTCTCCATTCGTGACGGAGGCCTCGCGGCACATCATCTCCGCCGGCGGCAAGAGGTTTCGCCCCATGCTCGTCGCCTTGGCGGCCGAGTTCGGCGGTCGCGTGGACGAGGAGGATCTCTTCCGGGCCGCGGCCGTCATGGAGCTGACCCACGTGGCCAGCCTCTACCACGACGACGTCATGGATGAGGCTGAGTTGCGGAGGGGGGCACCGTCGGCCAATCGCCTGGTGGGGAATTCGGTGGCGATTCTGGTGGGCGACTTCCTTTTCGCCATCGCGTCCAGCACGGTGGCTGACTTGGGCGTGGAGTATGTGCGTCTCCAGGCTGAGACCTTCGCGCGGCTCGTCCAGGGACAGATCGCCGAGACGAAGGGGCCGGGAGAACACGACGATCCGTTGGAGCACTACGTGCGGGTGATCGCCGACAAGACGGGCTCGCTCATCGCGGCGTCCGCCCGGTTCGGCGGTATGGTCGCCGGGGCGGACCCGGCCACCTTGGACGCGCTGGCTCGCTACGGCGAAGAGGTGGGCTTGGTGTTCCAACTGAGCGACGATCTCATCGATATCACCTCGACCACCACTGGCAAGACTCCCGGCACCGACCTACGCGAAGGGGTCCCGACACTGCCGGTGCTCATGCTTCGCGCGGAGAACGATCCGGCCGACGCGGCGCTGCTGGCCCTCATTGATGGGGACCTCAGCACCGACGAGGCGCTCGAGCGGGTGCTCGTCGAACTTCGCGCTCACTCAGTGATGCGACGGGCTCAGGCCGAGGTCGAACGCCGAGCCGAGGTGGCCAATGCTCATCTGGCTCGTCTTCCGGAAGGCGAGGCCAAGGATGCACTCTTGAGGGTCTGCCGCGAACTGGTCGATCGCACCGCCTAAGGCGCGCGACTCTGCCCATACACGCCGTGGTGCCGCTACACTCCGGGCTGAGGGGGGCAGATGAACATCCAACAGCCGCATCACCAGTCGTGGGGTCCCACTGCGGGGAAGTTTCCAGCACATCACGTTTCGCGCTCCAAGAAGCGGGGGTGGGGCACGTCTGTGGCTCTCGGCCTCGCCGGTCTCTGCGCCGGTTTCGTGGCTGGTGTCGGCTCCTCGCAGACGCAGGATGCGGCCCCGCAGCCTCAAGGCTTCGCCCAAGGAGCCAGCGTGACGCCAGCGGCCACGGTCACCGCGACGGCGACACGCACGGCGACAGCGACACAGACCATGGCGATCACCGAGACCGCGACGACTACCGCGACATCGGTGGTGACGGAGACGGCGGTGGTCACCAAGACCGCCGCGGCGCCAGCCAAGCCCGCCCCTGCTACCCAGACCCGAGGGGCTGAAGCCGCCTACTACGCTACTTGTGCCGAGGCGCGCGAGGCCGGAGTCGCGCCGCTGCGTCGAGGGGATGCCGGGTATCGGTCCGCCCTCGACCGTGACGATGACGGCGTCGCCTGCGAATAACGGGGACCGACCCAGTAAGGTCTTCGCATGCCCGTGCGACTGATCCAGCGTTCCGCCCTCACGATTCTCCTCATCGGGGGCCTGGCCGGCTGCACTGGCGCCTCGCAGCAGCCCTCCGGAACTCACACCAGCGCATCACAGGCGTCTTCGGCCGCCCCGTCGGCCTCGGAGACGGAGAAGGTGCCAGAGGTACAGGAGGTCTCCAAGGACCCGGGGGCGGCTCCCGGGGTGCTCAAGACGGGATCCCCGCTGGCGCTCAAGCCGACGCCCGCGGCAACCGAGGGCAAGCCGTACCAGCCGGTCGGTTCGGTCACCATCACCATTCCCCGGAGGTTTGGGGCCGTTCAGGAGGATCCTGACCGCAGCAGCACCCGCTACTTCGATTCCGCCGAGTCCTTCGGCCTGCTCGGCGTCCGTTTCGAACAGGCGGGTGACACCCTTGAGGCCAATGTGATGGCCGAGTGGACCGAATATCGTCAGAACGGGGCCGAGGTCTCCGACCTCGTTCAGGTGAGCTGGCCGGGCGCAAAGAAGGCCTACGCCTGGACCACCCGGGAGGAGTGGGATGCCGCCGTGTTCAAGGCAACGAACCCCAAGAAGCTCAGGGTGGAGGGTGTGTTCATCACCATGACCACCGAGGGTGGGCAGTACGTCCACGTCGCCGCCTACGCGCCTCAGGGCAAGCTGGCCGACAGCCCGGCCCTGGCCGGGCTGCGCTCTCTCGTCATCAAGGAGTGACGCCGCGACCATGCATGCAGGATCCGTGATGGCCAGTGGGCTCGTCATCGGAGGTGCTACAGCCCCTCGGCCGTGAGCCGGTGGCCTTGGCAGGAGATGGACCGTCGGATGGCTCAGAGGCAGTTCGCCAACCAGTTGCCTCACGAGCTTGAGGCCGCTGAGCCCGCTGGCTGGAACCGTCCTGGCTGATCGGGTGACCTCGCCGACGGGCCCGTAAGCGGGGACGCCCACTGACGTGTCGGCGAGCGGAGCGGCCATCCGTGCCCGATGGCTTGGCCCATATCTCGAAACAGCCTGACAGGGACGCGTCGGTGGGGTTCAATGGCACGGCAAGGGGGGCCTAACCCCCGCTCGCCCGGGACGGGGGACCACCGGCAGGAGGTGACCTGATGGCAGACACCAAAAGCGATGGCCAAACCGACGAGGGCACGGGGCGGAAAGGACTCAACGCGGGCAGCATCGGGCTCCTCGGCGCCGTGGTCCTAGGGGTGTCCTGCGTAGCCCCTGCCTACACCCTGGCCGGGGCCATGGGACCAGTCACGGCCGAGGTGGGCTACCAGGTGCCCGCCATCTTGCTCGCGGGCTTCGTCCCCATGCTTCTGGTCGCCGTCGGTTACTACCAGTTGAACCGGCGCATGCCAGATTCCGGTACCACCTTCACCTGGGCAACCAAGGCCTTCGGCCCGTGGCTGGGTTGGCTCGGCGGCTGGGGAATGCTGGCCTCCACCATCTTGGTGATCTCCAGCCTGGCCAGCATCGCCGTGGACTACCTCTACCTGATGCTCTCCCAGATCTTCGGCGACCCTCGGCTCGCCGGCCTCGCGGACAACATGGCGATCAACATTGTCACCTGCCTGGTGTTCATAGTCATCACCTGCTACATCGCCTACCGCGGGCTCGATGCCACCACCCACTTCCAATACGCGCTCGTCGCCTTTCAGGTGATCGCCCTCGTCCTCTACTCCGGCATGGCCTTGTACCGGGTGGCCACCGGCACCGCTTTCGATGGGCGTGCGCCGAGCCTTTCCTGGTTCAACGTGGGCGAGGTCGAGTCCGTGTCTGCGTTCGCGGCTGGTATCGCCTTGTCGGCGTTCCTGTTCTGGGGTTGGGATACGGTGCTGACGCTCAATGAGGAGACTAAGGAGTCGACGGTGACGCCGGGGCGCGCGGCTGCTGGCACCATCGTGGCCATCCTGGCGATCTACCTCCTCACCTCCATGGCGACGCTGGCCTTCGCCGGGATCGGCGATGGGGAATACGGTCTTACGAACCCGGACTTCCAAGACAACGTCTTTCTCGCGTTGGCCACCCCGGTCATGGGGCCGCTCGGCCTCCTAATGAGCTTGGCGGTGCTCGCCTCCTCCGTCGCGTCCCTGCAATCGACGTTTGTCTCCCCGGCGCGCACCATGCTGGCCATGGGCTACTACCGGGCGCTGCCCAAGCCCTTCGCCCGGGTCTCGCCCAGCTTTCACACCCCGTCCGTGGCGACGGTGGCCTCGGGCGTGACCGCTGGCGGGCTCTACGTCGTCTTGCGGCTCGCCTCCGAGAACGTGCTGTGGGACACCATTACCGCCCTGGGCATCATGGTCTGCTTCTACTATGGCCTGACATCGCTCGCCGCCGCGGCGTACTTTCGGACCGAGGCGTTTACCAGCGTGCGCAACTTCGTCACGAAGTTTCTCTGCCCAGGGCTGGGTGGGCTCATGCTGCTGGGGTTCTTCTTGCGGACCTGGACCGACGCCATGAAGCCGGAGTTCGGCTCTGGATCCCAGGTCGGGGGAGTCGGGTTGGTCTTTATCCTCGGCCTAGTCCTGCTCGGTGTGGGTATTGTGTTAATGATCCTCATGGCGCTGTTGCGGCCAGACTTCTTCCGAGGACGGGTCGTCCAGCGAGGCACTGCCGCCGGCACCAACGACGACTTGGCCTTGGGCGATCTCACTGAAACAACACCCAACTAGGAAATAACCGACGAAAGGAGCCACTCATGGCATTCGCCACGATCGATCCGGCCACCATCGCCGAGTTGTCCCTCAAGGAAGAGGAACGTCTCGACGCGAACACTCAGGCCTCCAAGCGCATGATGGAGCGCGCCGTGAAGCACCTGGCTGGCGGCGTCGCTTCCAGCTACCAGTTGCGCGATCCTTGGCCGATCTACATCTCCCATGGCGACGGGCAGCGCATCTGGGACGTGGACGGCAACGAGTACTTCGACTTCCACAACGGCTTCGGCGCCATGCTGCAAGGACACAACAACCCGCACATCGCCGCAGCCGTCGCCGAACGCTTCCCCAAGGGAACCCACTTCGGTGCCGCCACCGAGGATTCGCTGGTCGTCTCGGAACTGCTCGCCGAGCGCTGGGGCCTACCGAAGTGGCGCTTCACCAACTCAGGTTCGGAGTCCACTATGGACGCCATCCGGATCGCCCGCGCCTACACCGGCCGCGACACCATCATGAAGATCTTCGGCTCTTACCACGGGCACCACGACGCGGTCATGGTTTCGATCGGGGTCCCCTATGACCAGATCGGGGACCGCGAACACTACGCCTCACTGCCCTACGGTGGAGGCATTCCCAACGCCACCGTCGAGTTGACGGTGCCCGTGCCGTTCAACGACGCGGCCGTCATGGAGCGGCGCATCGTCGAACTGGACCGTGAGGGACGCAAACCCGCTTGCGTCATCATGGAGCCGGCCATGATGAACCTCGGCGTGGTGCTGCCCGAGCCCGGCTACCTTGAGGCCGTCCGCGAGATCACGTCCCGGCACGGAGTGGTGCTCATCTTCGACGAGGTCAAGACTGGCCTCACCATCGCCGCGGGCGGGGCCACCGAGTACTTTGGCGTGCTGCCGGACCTGGTGACCCTGGCCAAGTCCATGGGAGGCGGCCTGCCCACCGGCGGCATCGGCGGCAGCGACGAGATCATGCGCGTCGTCGAGGACGGCACGGTGTATCAGGTGGGAACCTATTCGGGCAACCCGCTGTCCATGGCCGCTACCCGCGCCAACCTGGAGAAGGTGCTCACCCCCGAGGCTTACAAGCATCTGGATTACCTCAACGAGCGGCTCCTCAGCGGGTCCGAGGAGATCATCGCCAAGCACAACCTGCCCGGTTACGCAGTCGGCATCGGGTCCAAGGGGTGCGTGACGTTTTCGCCGTCCAAGATCGTCGACTACGACACCTATAAGGCCAACCAGGACGTTCCGTTGACGGAACTGGCCTGGCTGTTCAACATGAACCGCAAGATCTTCATGACCCCGGGCCGCGAAGAGGAATGGACGCTGTCCGTGGTTCATGACGACGAGGCGGTCGACGCGTACCTGGAGTGCTTCTCCGAGTTCGCCCACGCCATCACCCGCTGACCGAGGAGCCTTCAATGACCGTCTTGCAGAACTACATCAATGGCCAACTCGTCGCATCCACCGGCACGAAGCTCGTTGACGTGATCAACCCTGCCACGGAGGAGGTGGTGGCCCAGATGCCGGTGGGCCTAGCTGCCGACGTCGACGCCGCCTATGCCGCTGCGGTGGCGGCCAAGCAGACCTGGGGCAAGATGCTGCCCAAGCAACGCCAACTGGCCCTGCTGGGGATCGCCGACGCCATGGAGGCCCGCGCCGACGAGCTTGTCGAGGCTCAGAGCCGCAACACCGGGCAGCCCAAGGAACTGATTCGTTCCGAGGAGGTCGAGGCCGGAGCCGACCAGATGCGTTTCTTCGCTGGAGCGGCACGCATCATGTCTGGCACCGCCGCGGGCGAATACGCCGACGGGCTCAACTCGGTGTTGCGTCGCGAGCCCATCGGGGTGGTGGGGCAGATCACGCCGTGGAACTATCCGCTCATGATGGCGGTGTGGAAGATCGGGCCGGCGTTGGCCGCGGGCAACACGATCGTGCTCAAGCCCGCGTCCACGACTCCCGAGTCCACCCTCCTGTTTGCACAGATCTGCGGCGAATTCCTGCCCCCGGGCACCTTCAACGTCGTGATGGGCAACTACACCACCGGCGGCCTCATCACGTCCTCACCGGTGCCCGGGCTGGTCTCCATCACCGGATCGGTCAAGGCCGGCATCGAGGTGGCACTCGCCGGAGCCCCGAACCTGACCCAGCAGCACCTAGAGCTGGGTGGGAAGGCTCCGTGCGTCGTGTTCGCGGACGCCAACCTTGACGCCGCCGCCGAGGGAATTGCCACGGCGGGCTATTTCAACGCCGGCCAGGACTGCACTGCTGCCTGTCGCGTGTTGGTGGATGAGGCCGTGCACGACGAGTTCCTGGCCAAGTTGGTGGCCGCGGCGGAGGCCGCCAAGTATGGAGACCCCGACGATCCCGACATCTTGTTCGGCCCGGTCAACAGCGCCCGCCAACTCGAGTCGGTGCAGGGATTCATCGACCGCCTGCCCGGCCACATCCGCATCGCCACGGGCGGGTCCCGGATCGACCGGCCAGGGTATTTCTTCGCGGCCACCGTGCTCGACGGCGTACGCCAAGACGACGAGGTGACCCAGAGCGAGATCTTTGGTCCCGTCATCACCGTGCAGACCTTCTCCGGCGAGGAGCAGGCCTATGAGTATGCCAACGGGGTGGAATTCGGCTTGGCCTCAAGCGTGTGGACCAGCGACCATGCCCGCGCCCTGCGAGCCTCTGCGGCGCTCGACTACGGCTGCGTCTGGGTCAACACCCACATTCCCCTGGTCGCGGAGTTCCCGCACGGTGGGTTCAAGCACTCCGGATACGGTAAGGACCTCTCCATCTATGCAGTGGAGGAGTACACCCGCATCAAGCACGTCATGAGTTCGATGGAGTGAGGACGTGACCAATCCAACCTTTCGGATTCCCCAGGAGCGTCGAGTACTGACCGAACTGCCTGGCCCGGCCTCGCTGGCGCTCGCCGCGCGCCGTGAGGCCGTGGTCGGCGGGGGAGTGGCCTCGGTCTCGCCGTGCTATGTGACCGACGTCGATGGCGGCATCGTCGTCGACGCCGACGGAAATCGCCTCATCGATCTCGGGACCGGGATCGCGGTCACGTCCGTGGGGGGCTCCGCCCTCCCCGTGGTGGAAGCGGTATCAGAGTCGGCCCGGCGGTTCACTCACACCTGCTTCATGATCAGCCCCTATGAGGGCTATGTTCAGGTCTGCGAACTTCTGGCCAGCAAGACCCCCGGAACCTACGCCAAGAAGTCGGCGTTGTTCGTCTCCGGTGCCGAGGCTGTGGAGAACGCCGTCAAGATCGCACGCAAGGCAACCCGCAGGCAGGCGGTGGTGTGCTTCGACCATGCCTATCACGGACGGACCTCGCTCACCATGGCGATGACGGCCAAGCAGGCACCCTACAAGTCTGGTTTCGGTCCGTTCCCCGGCGATGTGTACCGGATGCCCACTAGCTATCCCTTCCGGGACGAACCCGGCCTCACGGGGGCCGAGGCCGCGCGGCGGGCGACCCTCCAGATTGAGGCACAGATCGGGGCGGAGAACCTGGCCTGTGTGGTCATCGAACCCATCCAGGGAGAAGGCGGCTTCGTCGTCCCCGCGGAGGGGTACCTCCCCGCTCTCCAGGAGTGGTGCCGCGCCAACCAGGTGGTCTTCGTCATCGACGAGGTGCAGACCGGGTTCTGTCGCACTGGAGACTGGTTCGCGTCCGAGCATGAGGGCCTCGAGCCAGACCTCATCTGCACGGCGAAGGGGATCGCCGGCGGCATGCCGCTGTCTGGGGTCACTGGCCGGGCGGAACTCTTGGACGCCGTCCACCCAGGAGGCCTCGGAGGCACCTATGGCGGCAATCCGGTCGCTTGCGCCGCCGCGGTGGCGGCCATCGGTGCCATGGAGGACTGGGAGCTGGCGGGTCGCGCCCGGCGCATCGGCGAGGTGATCCGCGAGGTGTTGGGCCCGGTGGCCGAGGCATCGCCAGCCGTGGGCGATCTGCGCGGGCGTGGCGCGATGCAGGCGCTGGAGTTCGTGCGGCCGGGAACCAAGGAACCAGACCCCGCCCTCACCAAGGCGATCGCGAAGGCCTGCCATGACGCTGGGGTGATCGCTTTGACCTGCGGCACCTGGGGCAACGTCATCCGCCTGCTTCCCCCACTGGTCATCCCCGAGGAGCTCCTGCGGGAGGGATTAGGGGTATTGGCCGACGCGATCCAGGGCGGCAGCGAGTAGGGCATCCTCGGCCGCTGAATGCCCGCTGGTCGAGTAGCTGGATGCGGAGCGGACACGCGTCGTTCGTCCCCTCATGATGCTGCTCGGCCAGCGGCTATCCTTCGGCAAGTTCGACGTCGAACCTCAGCGGGATGAGCCGATACCGAAGTACACCGTTTCCAGGTACTCCTCAATGCCTTCGGCTCCGCCCTCACGGCCGAGTCCTGATGTCTTGATGCCGCCGAATGGGGCGGCGGGATTGGACACGAGGCCGGTGTTGATACCCACCATGCCAGCCTCGATCCGCTCGGCCGTGGACAGCGCCTCGTCCAGGTTTTCCGAGTAGACGTAGCTCATGAGCCCGAATGCCGTGTCGTTGGCCAGGGCGAGGGCCTCTTCGGTGTCATCGACGACGACGATGGGGGCGACTGGGCCGAAGATCTCGTCGGCGAAGACCTCTGCCGACGGGGAGACTCCGGTCAGGACGGTGGGCTCCATGAAATGCCCGGCGCCTGAGATACGGTTGCCTCCGGTGACCACAGTCGCTCCTCCCGCGACCGCCGCCTCTACCTTGCCGAGTACCTCGTCGAGGGCGGCGGCGTTGATGAGTGGGCCGATGTCGACGCCCTCATCCATCCCGTTGCCCACCGTCATGGTGGCAAAGCGGGCGGCCAGTTTGGTGGTGAATTCGTCGGCGTGGCGGCGGTCCACGATGAACCTGTTGGCAGCGGTGCAGGCCTGACCGATGTTGCGCAGCTTCGCCACCACGGCCCCGTCGACGGCACGGTCCACGTCCGCACCCCTCAGCACCAGGAATGGGGCGTTGCCGCCCAACTCCATGGACGTACGTAACACGTTGCCAGCGGCCTGCTCCAGCAGCCTCACGCCCACGCTGGTGGAACCGGTGAAGGTGAGTTTGCGTAGCCGACTATCGGCGACGAGGGGGCCTGTTGAGACGCTCGCACGTGATGAGACGAAGCAGTTGACCACGCCTGCGGGAACCCCCACGTCGTGAAGTACCTGCATGAGCAGCAGCGACGTGAGCGGGGTGAGCTGGGCAGGCTTGAGCACGACGGTGCATCCGGCGGCCAGCGCGGGTCCGATCTTGCGAGTGCCCATGGCCAGCGGGAAGTTCCAGGGAGTGATGGCCAGGGTCGGGCCCACGGGGCGCTTAGAGGTGACGATGCGCTGCCCGCCCACCGGAGCCAGGCCGTAGCTGCCGCGGGGTCGGGTGGCCTCCTCGGAAAACCAGCGGAAGAACTCCGCGCCGTAGGCCACCTCGCCATAGGCTTCCTTGAGTGGTTTGCCCATCTCTAGCGTCATGGTCTGGGCGAAGAGGTCAGCTCGCTCCATGATGAGTTCAAAGGCCGCCCGGAGGAGTTCGGCACGTTGACGCGGATCCGTGGCGGCCCAGGCAGGCGCTGCGTCGACGGCGGCGTCCAGCGCGGCCATGCTGTTCTCCGGTCCGGCGTCGGCCACGTGGGCGATGGTCTCGCCCGTGGCGGGATTCTCGACGGGGAGCGTTGGCTCGTCGTCGGTGAAGGAACCTGCTAGATAGTGCGTCGTTGGCCACTGCATGCGCCCACTCTAGGCGGTGGGCCGAACCCCCGTCAGAAACCGCGGCCGAAGACAGCTCCGTCCGAGCAAGATCATCAGCAGGGTGGAGTCGTCCAGCAGCCTATCGCCGTTTGTTCGAACGAGAAGGATATGGTCGCCTTTCCCAGTACACCCAACATCCTGTTGAGCTCCGGCCTCCTGCCGCCCGGACGAATGCCAGGACCCGTCATGGTGGCTGCTGACTCGCTAGACTCCGGGCACATGCCTCGGGGAACGCGCCTCCAGGGCGCCTTGACGTCCGTCATGCTGCCGTGGCGTGGCGGGCTCCTCTGCGTATCTGCCGGGGTGATGCGGGATTGCCCAGACAGTGCGGAGGATCGCCCGGACGGCGGTTTGCATCGCGCCTACCCGGGACCTGCTCGCGGATGATCTGTCGGAACTACTCCTGTGTGGCCTCTTCCTGGTCCTTGCGGAAGGAATACACGAACAGCGTCCCCAGAAGTCACAAACAGCGTTCTGACTAACTCGTCCAGTGGCAGAGAGTGCAGCCACGCCCAAGTGCCGAGGCTAGCCTTGGTGGCGTTTTCCTTCTTCGGTAGAGACAACGGGTAGTGACGGAGCCAGCTCACCCTCACGTCCTCGCCCGTCTTACCCCTACCGCCAACGCGGCATGCCGGGCTAGAATCAGTTCGCCCCATCAACCAACAACTGGGAGGACACCTTGGCAAGGAACACCGGCGACGGCTGGCGACGTGGGCAGGTCAAAGACCGATACCAACAGTACAACGCTGAGACTGATCGCTATGACAAGTACGACAGTGACGCCAACTACCTAGACACAAAAGCTAGCCCTGGCCCTTGGAAAGGTATTGAAAAGCGAAGCCCGAAGAAGCCGCCTCGCACCTAATGCCACATGGACGGCGGGGCATGCCTTTAGGTTGCCCCGCCTGTCTAAGTGGCGGGACTGTCTGAAGAACGGTGTGTAGGGGTCCGGCCTGATCCGAAAGGAGACGGTCGTGGCTGACACGAACGAGTTGTTGGGAGAGGCGATGATGGATCCTGTGACGGGAGAGATCATCGATCAGAAGGACCTCGCCGAGCGCTTGCTGGCGCAGGCGAAGGAGCAAGGCGTGAGCCTGGTCGGCCGGGAGGGCTGCTGAACAAGCTCACGAAGAACGTCCTCGAGACCGCGCTGAACGCCGAGCTGACCGAGCACCTGGCCACGAGCACGGTGGGGCACCGTTGGGTCAAACATGCGTAACGGTACCCGCTCGAAGATGGTGTTGACCGAGATCGGGCCGGTGGAGATCGAGGTTCCGCGGGATCCGGGACGGGCCACACCGGTGATCGTCCCCAGCGCAAGCGCCGCCTGGATGGCATCGACCAGATCGTGTGGTCGCTGACCGATCACCTTGCTGGACGGTTCGAGAGAACCACCCACCGATGAAAACCGCCGGGCCTCACACACCGTTCATCGGACAGACCCAAGAATTCCAGTCAGGGATAGGATCGCGGCGATGATGGACGCTTTGAGCCGCTCTCTCGAACCTGACCAGGGTTCAGTGGCTCCCGCCGCTGAAGAGGCAGCGGGATACGCGCTGTGATAAACCCTAACCCGTTCTTTGAGTTACGCGTTCGTTGGGAGTGTGTAGCTTGGAGGCTGGATCTTCTTGGCGATAAAGCCAGTTACACCACGATCTCTTAGCGAGTCCATCACGACATCGCTGACGCCGAAGCTCCAATGTTGAAAGCCGACGGAGTGAAAGACGTCATCTGACCCTTCCTCGACTGCGAAGCCCACGTATCCTTCTATCGCATTGGCTTTCCTGTCGAGGTACCGGATGGGATACGATCGCCATCCGGAAAAGCTTGTCAGCGCATTGATGAACGCCACTGACGCCACTTTGATCGCGCAGGATGTCCAGAGTAGGTCGCCGAAACGCGACCCGTGCTTCTTCCTGAAGGTAGGAATGAAACCAAGATCCGCAACGTCGCCGTTCGCGATTAGCTGGTCGATGTCGCGGCCTTGCTCGTCTTTAAAAGGACCAAGCTCCGGTTGTCCAGGATTATCAGGGAAGGCCCACGCATTTACTGTCCCCGCCCTTGCGACAAGTTCGTAGGGCATGCTAGCTCCTAACAAATATAGTTGAATCGTCCCTGGACCCTGTTCCTGAACCGATAATCCTGACTGTGCTGGCGTTCGGGTTTCGTGCGAAGAAATTATTCCAGAGGTTGTTGTACTGACGAGACTGGCTTGAATGGTTTATTCGGATGCCGGGCGTTGCACACCGCATGTCGACCGGTGGGCGCGACACGGCACCGAAATTGGCAGTTTGCCACCCTTCCATGTGGGTGTGGTGGACTCCTAAGGCTTCAGCGAAGGCATCTTGGGATAGCCCCTTGGCCTGTAGGTAGGCGCGAAGGTTCCTGCCAACGGCTCGTTGGAGGATACCTTCTGTCATGCCATCCAGCCAACAGGGGCGCTACTCGAAGGTCTACAGACTTATGAGTAGCATTCATATGGATAGCCGAGAGGGGCTCTTAGGTGTGACCATTACGATCCGCGCTCTACGCCCCGAGGGCATCCCGCATAACATCCTTCGCCAGCTCTACCGCGATATCCGCGATCAAGTCAGCCGTGCTGCTAAGCGCTGGCGCGACCTCGAAGTGCGTATCCGGCTCTCCATGGCGTATGGACGCATCCAGAGTGCTACGAGTTGCTTGCGCTGACCGTCGATGGTCGACCATAGCAGATCCGTGCTCTGCGCGTCGCTCAGGTCTACACGGTCACACTCGACTCTGGCGTAGCCGCGAGGAAGCCTTTTTCGGATCCGGCAGACATTCAGGGTCGTGACTCCAAGCTAGGGTGCCGCGGTCTATGTTGAGTTCTCTCGGTCAGGACGAGGCTTCTCCCTCGTCATGGAGTATACGAACATCGCGTCGATGACCGTAACCGATATGGTGACCTCCGCCGTCCGGCCCGGTCTCACAACTCCCTGAAGTAGCAACCGGGCTTGAGGTCCACGTCGATGTACCGGAGTGGTTGCTGTGGAAATCTGGCTTCGTTATTCACGTGGATGCTTGACACAGTGCTGCCTTGCGAGGGCAACCTCAGGAGGCGGCATGATCTATGGGTGGTTATCTGGTCGGTCGCCTCTGCCGGTCCTCCTCTGGGTTTCGCTCCGCTCAAATGATACTCATAAGTCTGTAGAACTTTAAGTAGCGACCCGTTGTCATGGGGGCATGACAGCAGGTGACCTCCAGCGAGCCGTTGGTAGGAATCTTCGTGCCTACCGGCAGGCCAAGGGGCTATCCCAAGAAGCCTTCGCTGAAGTTCTAGGAGTCCACCGCACCTACATGGGAGGACTGGAGCGAGGAGAACGTAACCTCACCCTGAGGAGCCTAGAACGCATCGCCGACAGGCTAGGGATGGAGGCACGGGAACTGCTGGTGTGAAGGGAAGAGGCGCTCAGGCGGCTTCCTTCTGATTTGTCGCTTCAACCCGGATGGCATCGGGCATGTGCAGTGTCGAACTTGCCAGAGGCGGTGGGCTCGCTCCAGGGACTCACCTGGCCGGCCCAGACGGCCAAGACTGTCGATGGTGTTCGGCAAGTTCTTCTTAGGGTTGGGGGCATTGGAGCGTCTCCCGATCTGACGAGGGCGTTCTTGCGGCAGGGCTCGGCGATGCGGCCCCACCAACCCCAACACACCGTCGCCGAACTCCACCGCCTCACCCAGCACACCCCCATAGACAGCATCAACGACACCCCACCAGACCACGACACGACCCGCTCGCCCCACACCGCAGACCAAGCCGACCAACGCAGAGCCAACACCGAAGACCAGCCAGGGCAGCCAGACAATGACCCTAAACACGACAAAAGCGCCGGACACCAGTCCGACGCCTCTCAAGCCGTCTGTTCGAACGAGAAGGATATGGTCGGGGTGACAGGATTTGAACCTGCGGCCTCGTCGTCCCGAACGACGCGCGCTACCAAGCTGCGCCACACCCCGTTGGCATTGGAGCCGACGAGTAGCTTAGCTCACCATGCCCACGTTGCGCGAACCGGCGACCGACACTCACGTCCGGGGACCTTGGCAGTGAGGTGCTACCGGTCTGTGCGGGGGCGAAGCGTGAGCAGTGTCGCCTCAGGGCGGCAGGCGAAACGGTAGGGGGCGAAGGGAGACGTGCCCAGGCCGCCGGAGACGTGAAGCCAGGACGTGTGCCCTCCCGCTGTGTGCTGGGACAGGCCCTTGGCCCGTCGAGTATCCAGATCGCAGTTGGTCACGAGCGCGCCGTAGCCAGGCACGCAGACCTGGCCGCCGTGGGTGTGTCCGGCGAAGATGACATCCATCCCGTCGGCGGCCATGGCGTCGAGAAGACGCAGATAGGGGGCATGCGTGACGGCGATGTTGAGGTCGGCCGTCGGGTCCGCCGGGCCAGCCACAAGGGAGTAGTCGTCGCGCTCCAAGTGGGCGTCGTCGGCGCCGCGCAGGGCGAGAGTGTAGCCGCCCACCGTCAGGCTCGTGCGGCGGTGTGTGAGATCCTGCCAGCCGAATCGTTCCATGCGTCGCTTGAGATCCTGCCAGGGCAACTCCGCCCGGTCTGGCCGGGGCGCAGAGCGCTTCCGCAGCAGGTAACTCAGCGGGTTGCGCGCCCGCGGGGCGTAGTAGTCGTTCGAGCCGAAGACGAACACCCCGGGGGTGAAACGCAACTTGTTCCAGGCCGCGTTAAGCGGAAACACCGCGCCCGGATCGGAGATGTTGTCGCCAGTGTTGATCACTAGGTCTGGCTCCAACTCAGCCAAGGAGCGCAGAAAGTCGAGCTTGAGGTGCTGCTGGGGCGTGAGGTGAATGTCCGAGATGTGCAGGATACGCAGATCCCTGCCGCCCGGAGGCAAGACAGGTAGGTCTACCCGTCGTACCGTGAAGGCGTTGGCCTCGGCCAAGCCCCAGACGAAGCACGTGCCTGCCGCGGCGGCCGTCAGGGCGGCCGCCCGAGCCGCGGGATGCATTACCTTCCCGTTTCCGTGGGTGCCGGAGCGGGCGTGCCACCGCCCGGATTCGGCGCGGGCGTGGCGGGGGCTGACGGCGTGGGCTCGGGAGGACGCGGACCCATGGAGACCTTGAGTTTGATCGTCGAGAACTTCACGGCCGATCCGCTGGGCGCGGTGCCCAGGAACGTGCCCTTGGGTGAGTCGGAGTAGACGCCCCAGCGGGTGGTCTGGAAGCCAGCCTCCTCCAAGGCGGCCTTCGCCTGGTCGTAGCCCATGCCGCTGATGTCTGGCAGGGGTACCTTCACGCCCTCCAGAATCCGGTCGCTCGGGTTCTCGAAGCTGGTCTTGGGCAGGTTCTTCGATGCAGCCGTCATGGCGCTCTTCCAGATAAGGCCCGCGTCGCCGCCGCCGGTTCCTCGCAGGTAGGTGCCGCTGGGGAGGCGCACGTTGCGCAGGGTCTTTCGATGCGTCTTGTACCACGCGTTGGTCTTGTCGATCGTGATCATCGCCACACCTGCCATTTCGGGGGTGTATCCGGCGAACCACACGGCCTGGTTCTCTTGCGTCGTACCCGTCTTACCGGCTGCGGTGCGGCCATCCGATAGGCGTGCCGCACGGCCGGTGCCGTTGTTGATCACGCCCTTGAGCAGGTAGCTGACGCCGTCGGCGACCTCCTCGGAGATGACCCGCTTGCAGTTGGCCGAGGGCACTTCGAGGTTGACGCCGTCGCTGTTCTGCACCGACTCAAGGACGATGGGGTCGCAGTGCACGCCGCGGTTGGCGAACGTGGCGTAGGACTCGGCCATCGACAGTGGGGTGACCTCGGATGTGCCCAGCACGAACGAGGGGAAGTAGTGATTGGTCTTCACGATGTCTTGGCCATTGGCGAGCTTGACACCGGTGCGCTGGGCCATCTGCGTCGTTTGGCAGATGCCAACGTCACGTACCAACTGCATGAAGTAGGTGTTGACCGACTTGGCGGTACCGACCGTCATCGGGATGGACCCGTAGTTAGCCCCCCCATCATTGCCCACAGAGTGGGAACCGCTGAACCGGAAGGTGCCGTCGCAGCTACGGAATCTCATGCCATTGAGGGAGAGCGTGGCGGGCGAGACATACGACTGATTAGGCGTCATCCCTTGTTCCAGCCCCGCGGCAATGGCGTAGGTCTTGAACGTCGAGCCCGCCTGATATCCCTCGGCGCCGCCCATCGACTTCTCGACGTTGATGTTCCAGAAGGTCTCACCCGCCTTCGAGTTGGCGCCCATGACAGGGCGCGACTGGGCCATCGCCACGATGAGCCCCGTCTTTGGTTGCAGCAGCACCGCGGCCGAGAGGACGGGATCCGTCGGGGCCACCTGCCTCGCCACCGCTTTCTGGGCGGCATCCTGGGCATGGGGGTTGATGAGGGTCTTGATGGTCAGGCCACCGCGGTTGAGGCGATTGGTGCGCTCCTCCTCGGTAGAGCCCATGCTGGGCATCTTGTCCGAGACGAGGGTGCGCTTGACGTAGTCACACAGGAACGGATAGCGGGTGCCGACGCAGCCGTTGGGGGTGCGCCGGATCTTGGAGGGGTCGAACTTGACCTTCTTGGCCGCATCAGCCTCCGCCTTGGTGATGTTGCCGACTTCGGCCATGCGGTTGAGCACGTGGTTGCGTCGCTCAATCGCGGCTTGGGTGTTGGTGCGGGGATTGAGCTGCACCGGGTTCTGCACCAGCCCAGCCAGCATGGCCGACTGATCGATGGTCAGATTCTTGGCGGTGGTGCCAAAGTAATGCTGAGCCGCCGCCTCCACACCGTAGGCGCCGTCGCCGTAGTAGGCGATGTTGAGGTACCGCTCCAGGATTTCCGTCTTGCTGAATCGTTCCTGGATGGCCAAGGCATAGCGCATCTCCACGATCTTGCGTTCGATCGAGACCCTCGTGGCCTCCTTGACCGCCTCCTGATCGCCCGCCGCTGCGGCTGCCTCCACCCGGACGAGCTTGACGTACTGCTGAGTCAGGGTCGATGCGCCTTGGGTGTCGCCAGTCAGCGTCTTCACCATGGCACGCCCCAAGCCCTCGGGGTCGATGGCGCCGTGCTGGTAGAACCGGTGATCCTCGATGGCGATCTGGGCGTTTTGCATGTGCTTCGAGATCTTGTCGATGCCCACGTAGACGCGGTTCTCGTCGTAGAACGTGGCGAGGGTCTCGCCGTTGCCCATGACGATCCTGGACCGCTGCGGTTGCGGCGGTGTGGCGAGGTCTGCGGGCAGATGCTTCATAGCATCGGCAGTGGCGTTGACGCCGGTGCTGGCGAGTGCCACCCACGGCACTGCCAGACCCGACAGGAGGAGGCCCGCCAAGACGCTCACGGCGAGGAACATCAGCACCGAGTACGTCTTAGAGCTGAGGGTCGCAGACTTCATGCGGACAGTGTACGTGAGGTACGCGCACGGCTCGATTCAGAGGCGCACGGGAACTCGGGCCGTTTTACCCCTGTTGCAATGCGCTGACATGGAGTAACGTCGGTTCTACACCACAAGCAGCGCAAGGGAGGGCAGACTAATGTCGCTGGCTGAGGTGAGTGAGTGGACCCTACGGGCCAAGTGTAGAGACATGGCCGACGCCCTGTTCCCTGAGGGTAAGGATCAGAAGCGGGCCAGATCGGTGTGTGTCGGCTGCCCGGTGCGCTCAGAATGCCTCGCGGAAGCATTGGACAACCGCATTGAGTGGGGTGTGTGGGGTGGCATGACGGAGCGTGAACGGCGCGCGCTGCTGCGCGCCCGCCCGGACATCGAGTCATGGCACGACGTGCTTCTGAACTACACCCCAGACGTTGGTCAGGGCAGCATCGCCGTCCTGCCACGGTAGCGGCTGGTCAGTCGCGCAGGAAGCGTTCGGGAACGTCGACGACACGGCTGGTGTCCCAATCCTGTGCCCAGCCTGCGAGGTCCAGAACCCAGTCGACCAGGTAACCCGTCAGGCCCCAGATGAAGACGTCGTTCACCACGAAGGCCGGCCCGGCGTGGCCGCGTGGATGCCGACTCATGACTCGCGTATCCGGTGAGGCGAGTGTCGAGACAGGGATGGAGTGGACGGCCCCGGTTTCGGCTGGGTCCATGGCCGAGAGGCGACGACGCCCCTCCCAGACCCCGACCACCGTCGTCACGTCGTAACGCGAGGCGGGAACCCACAAGGCGGGCAACTCCCCGATCACCGTGACCTCACTAGGGCGTAGCCCGATCTCCTCGTGCGCCTCGCGCAAGGCCGTAGCCTGAAGCGTGTCATCGCCTGGATCGACGGCGCCTCCAGGTAACGCGATCTGCCCCGCGTGGCGACGCATTCGCTCGGCCCGGGTCACGAACGTCATCTCCGGGTCTGGGGCGTCGGATAGAAGAAGGAGCACGGCGGCTGATCGTTCTCCTCGCGGTGCGCGATCCATGTCGGCATCGGCTCGGCGGGTCTGGGGGGACGCGGATAGCCGCGCCGTGAGACGCTCGAAGGCCGCGTTCACCGCTGGCCCAGATACTGGTGGGCCAGACCCACCAGATGGTCGGTAGAGGTGAATGGCCCGGCGTGCGTGTGGGCGATCGTGCCGTCCGCGGCGACGAAGTACGTCGTCGGTACCCCTGGTACTCCGAGGCTGGCTTGGAGTTGCTTGTCCTGGTCTTGGACATGTGGGTAGCGCCACTGGACTCGGCCAGCGAACTCGATGGCCCAGTCTGGCTGCGGGTCGTTGTAATTGATGCCGACGAAACTCACGTCCGGCAGTTTGGTGATCGCCTCCCGCAGGAACGGGGATTCCTCTCGGCACGGCTGGCACCACTGCGCCCAGACATTGACGATGGTGGCCTTGCGGGGGAGCCCCGCCAGATTGACGCGTTGACTCGTGCCGAGGCATGGGAGATCCGTCTGGGGGAGGCCGTTGTCGATGCCTGCGGCAGAGGCGTCCGTGGCGGGGCACTCAGGAAGACCGAACTGCGTGCGTAACTCGCCAAGATCTGGGGGTGGGGACGTGGAACGAGAGGGAGCCTGCCCGGCGCAACCCATCAGCAGGAGCGCCGCGGCCAGTGACGCCAACCGCGCCCTCGAATTCCCACGCACACCTCAGAGGGTACCAATTAGGCCCGGGGCATCCGGATGAGCTTCTTGGCCTTGTCTAGGTCTTGCTCGCCTAGGCCGCGGCTGGGGCAGAGCTGATAGACCGGGCAGGCACCACACGCGGGACGACGCGCGTGGCAGCACCGGCGGCCGTGCCAGATCACCCTGTGGCACACCATGACCCATTCGCTGGGCGGGAAGAGGGCGCCGACGGCCCGTTCCACATCGTCTGGCTTGGTGCTGTGGGCCCAGCCAAATCGGTTGGCCAAGCGGATCAGGTGTGTATCGGGGGTGATGCCTGGCACCCCAAACGCATTGCCCAGCACCACGTTGGCCGTCTTCCGGCCAACTCCAGGGAGCTTCACCAACTCCTTGAGGCTCCTGGGGACTTCGCCGTCGTAGTCGTCGACGATCATCCGGCTCAGTCCTATGAGGGATGCGGCTTTGGTGCGGAAAAACCCGACAGGACCGATGAGGCGCTCCACGATGCTTGGGTCTGCCTCGGCCAGGGCCAAGGGGGTCGGGAATTGCCGGAACAGCTCGGGGGTGACGGCGTTGACGCGCCGGTCAGTCGACTGGGCGGACAACACCGTCGCGACGAGCAACTCGAAAGGACTGGTGAAGTCCAGTTCCGCCCGGGCGTTCGGATACGTCCGGGCAAGGATCTGGTTGATTTCCTCGGGCTGGCTGGCCGTGCGGGTCATCGGCTACACCTCGACGACCAACTCGACCTCAACTGGCGAGTCCAGCGGCAACACCGCCACACCCACGGCCGACCGGACGTGTTCGCCCATCTCTCCGAACACCTCCCCGAGCAGGGTCGAGGCCCCGTTGGCTACGGCAGGCTGGCCGGTGAAGCCGGGGGCGGATGCCACGTAGACCACTACTTTGAGCACGCGACGGACCTGGTCGAGACCGCCCGAGACGGAGGCAACGGCGGCCAAGGCGTTGAGGACGGCGGCTCGAGCAGCCGCGGCTCCGTCCTCGGGCGAGACCTCGGCGCCGACCTTGCCCACCGTCGTCAGTGCACCGTCGATGCTGGGCAACTGCCCCGACGTCCACACCTGATCACCGACCCGCAAGGCAGGCACATAGGCCGCGACCGGCTTGGCCACGGGCGGAAGCTCGAAGCCGAGCGCCGCAAGACGCTGGGTGGCGCTCATTGGAGGGGCCGCTTGAAGTAGCCGACGAGGGTGTCCGGGTTGGGACCCGGCGCGAGTTGGACCAACTCCCAACCCTCGGAACCGAAGTTGTTGAGCAGTTGTTGCGCCACGTGAGACAGGATGGGCGCCACGAAATATTCCCACTTGGTCATGGGGCTAGCCTGCCAGAAGTGGAACCGGCTGGGCGATCCACGCTGGGGGAGCGGACCTCGTCGAGAGTGGGCGGATTGGCGGACGGGCGTGCGGTGATGGCGTCGACGACGGCGTTCAAGGTGGTCTTAGCCTCGGCGATGGTGGCCGTGGGCTTCTTGACCTCACGGAACTTGCCTCGTCCCAAGGTAATGAGGATGAATGCGAACAGGCCCGATAGCAGCATGCTGACTAGGAAGCCCAGCGTGAACGAGCCCCATGGCCCAAGAGGAGTGAGGGAGT
>JBHADA010000239.1:0-29451 GCA_041854805.1 Arachnia sp. | reverse complement strand
GGTGTTTGGGGAGTCGTTGGAGATTCGACGGGAGTTGGTGTCTCGGGTGGGGAGTGTGGAGTCGCTTCGGGACGTGTCGGTCTCGTTGAATAATGTGGGTCGGGTTGCTGAGGCGTTGGGTGATTTGGGTCGGGCTGAGGCGGCGTATCGGGACGCGCTGAGGATCCTGGAGGAATTGGCACAGAAGCTCGCCACTTCGCAGATGGAGAACGACCTCGCGGAAGTTCGAGGCAACCTGGAGCGGCTCGAGGAGCGCCGGCGATGAGGCCTCGATGGCGTAGGTTGGGCCCATGACCCGACCAAGCTTCGACGAACTCGGCCTCGCCACCGCGCGACTGTGGGCCACGCGCAGCGCCGACGCCAAGGTGCGGGTGGGAGCCTGCCTGCTCGACCATGTCAACCGCGTCGTCGGCGTCGGCTACAACGGGAGGGCGGCCGGGGAACCCAACGAGCGAGAATCGCTGGAGCAAGGCCTCAGCGGCTTCATCCACGCCGAGGTCAACGCCCTCCTCGCCGCCAACTGGAACGGGGAAGCGCACACCCTCTACATCACCCACGAGCCGTGCGCCACCTGCGCCCGGCTCGTCGTCAACAGCCGACGGGTCCGTCGAGTGGTGTTCGAAACCAGCTACACCGAACGGGTGCGCGAGGAATCCGGCCTACCCTCGGGAGCCGAGATCCTTCGCGCAGCGGGCGTGATCGTCGAACAGCGAAACAGGCACGACGAACCGGTCAACGAAACTTGACGAAGGCACGCAGCGGCCAATCGGTGAAGTCGTGCACCTCGGTGAAGCCGAGATGCTCGTAGAAGACCCGCTGCCCGGGCTTGTCGTCGGTGAGCAACACCTGCTGGCGTACCTCATCGTAGGGGGCCAACGCGGTACGTAGCAGCGCTTGCCCAATGCCGCGGCGCTGGTAGGCAGGATCGACGAGGATGTCTTGCAGATAGACGATCACCAGCCCATCGCCAACCACCCTGGCCAGCCCCACTAGACGCTCCCCATCCCTGGCGCTGACCACTCGCAACGAGCGCATCACGGCCCGGTGGAGGCGGGAAGGTTCCGAGGTGTACTTCGTCCAGCCGACACTCTCGTAGAGTCCCACCAATTCCTCGGGCCCAGGCACCTCATGCGCCGTGATGTCGATCCCCTCCATGGCAGGCAGCCTAAGCCACTTCGTTGGGGGCCGCGGCCTGGCTCGCCGATGGCCACGAGTGGATCCGCGCGATGCCCATTAGATAAGATGCGGTTTTGCTAAATCCGAACGCGGTGGGCCATGGAAGCATAGTCTTCCGAGGGGTACCGCTCACGGTTCAACGAGGTGCACTGATTCCCGAAGGCTTCCCATTCGCCGCATCCCTGGCGTTCCTCTTCTGCCTGGCGTTGGCCCGGGGCCAAGCAACATACTGGTTGGCCCGCGTCGTCACCGAACAGGCCTTGCGTCGCGTCCAACCGGCGCGGGGATGGCGAGCCAGGCTGCACCGCTGGCTGTCCGGCGACGCGACCGACCGCGGCCGCGCCATCCTCAACCGGTGGGGCCTAGCGGCCGTGCCTCTCTGCTACCTGACCGTCGGTATCCAAACCATCGTGCTGGCCACGGCGGGAGTCATCCGCATTCCCTGGGGGAGGTTCACCCTGGCCCAAATCCCCGGAGCCGCAGCCTGGGCCGCCATCTATTCCACCATCGGATTCGCCGTCTGGGCCGCCGCGTGGCAGGCAGCAGTCCTGCACCACTGGTGGCTCGCCGTGGTGCTGAGCGTCGCGGTAGCGATGGCGTTGGCGGGGATCGTGATTCTTCGGCGGCGACGCGCTAAGTGAGGCTCTTCGCGAACTCGCGCAACGACGTGGCAGGCCTGCCCAAGATTCGTTCGACGTCGCCGCTGACCATCGCCAGTTCGCCGGAGGCCACCGCCGTATACGTCGACACCCATGCGTCGTAGAGCCACTCCGGGTGGCCGGGCCAGCCCGCCCGCCGCGACGCGTAGGCCTCCTCCACCGTCTCGTCGACGAAACGGTACGGGCGGCCGGTGGCCTCGCCCAGCACGGCTAGCGCCTCGGGGAAGGTGAGGGCCTCCGGCCCGGTCAACGTGTAGGTGAGACCCGCATGATCCTCTGGGCGACGCAGGATCTCCGCCGCCACCTCGGCCACGTCACTGCGCACCACGTGGGAGCAGCGGCCGTCCCCGGCCGGCCCGCGCACCACGTGGTCGGCATCCGCGTACAGCGGTAACTCGTCGGCGTAGAAGTTATCGCGCAGCATGGTGAAGTCCATCCCGGAGGCCTTGATCGCCTCCTCCGTGTGGAAGTGGTCCCGGGCCAGCGTGAACGTGGCGTCAGGAGCCGCCGCCGCGAACGAGGTGTAGACGATGTGCCGCACGCCCGAGGCGGCCGCGGCGGCCACGAACATGAGATGCTCCTGTAGCCTCGACTCTGACTCGGAGGCCGAGACCATGAACACCACATCCACCCCGGCCAGGGCGGCCTTGACGGCCTCCCCATCGCCGTAGCTCGCCACCGCTACCTCGGCGTTCATGTGCGGGGCGCGGGACGCGTCGCGCACCACAAGCCGCAAGTCGGCCTCGCCGGCCATGGTACGGGCGACCGCGCCACCCAGCCGGCCAGTCGATCCGGTGAGAGCCAGCATCACACGAGTCCCTTCTCGCTCAACCAGGCCGAGGCGACCTTGCCGGAGGGAGCCTGCTCGTCCTCCGAACGCTGGTTCAGGGTCAGGAGTTCCTTCGAGGTGAGCTTGCGGTTGACCGAGTCGATGGCCTGTTCCGCCGACGAATCCACCTTGGCGGAGACGATCGGCGTGAGTTGTTGGGGCAGCACCAGCCGCTTGGGATCCTCGAGGGTGACCAGCCCATTGCGGGCGATGGACGGATTGGCCGAGTAGATGTTGGCCACTTGGGCGCTGCCATCCTTGAGCGCTTTCAACGTGAGTGGACCGCCGGAATCCTCCACCGTGACCACGGAGACGGTGACCCCGTAGGTGGCCTTGAGCCCCTTCGGGCCATACGGACGTGACTCGAGTTCCGAACTCGCGGCCACCTTCAATCCGTTAAGGCGCGCCAGGTCCGCCAGCGAGGACAGTTTGTGGGCCTGCGCGTATTCCTTGGTCACGTTGAACGAATCCTGATCGGTGGCCTCCGCGGGAGTGAGCGCCCGCAGGCCCTCAGGCAACGCCTCCTTTAACGCGGAGAAGATCTCGTCCTCGGTGGTGGCGGTGGTTTGCGCATCCAGGTATTGGAGCAGATTTCCGCCGTACTCGGGAAAGACGTCGATGGCGCCCGAGGACAACTCGGGCATGTAGGTCTCTCGCTGCCCGATTCGGTACTGACGCGTCACCTTGAGTCCCGCGTGCTCCAGCATCTGGGCGTAGAGCTCGGCGACGATCTCGTTCGAGTAGTACTGCTGCGAGCCCACCACTAGGCCGGAATCGCCGGGGCTCTTGCTCAGCGGGTCGGCGTTCGCGCAGCCGACCAAGGCGGTCAGTGCCGCGCTGGCCATGAGGGTACGTCGAGATACAGCCATGGATTCTCCTTTACTTCTCAGGTCAGGCCCTGTGGCCGGGTCAATGTCTGGATGGTGGCGAAGACGATGTCGGTGAGAAGCGCCAACGCCATGACGAGCAGGGATGCGCCAAGCATTTGGGAATAATCGCGGCTCTTGAGTCCCAGGAACAGGTAGTGCCCCAGCCCGCCTGCGCCGACATAAGCGGCGAGAGTGGCCGTGGCGATCACCTGTACGAACGCCGCGCGGACGCCGCCGATCAGCAGCGGCAGGCCCAGCGGTACCTCCACCCGCAGCAGCACCTGCCATTCGGTCATGCCGCAGGCCCGTGCGCCGTCCACGGCAGCGGCGGGGGCGCTCTGCACGCCGGTGTAGGCCCCAGCCAGCACCGATGGAACGGCCAAGACCACGAAGGCCACGATCGGCCCGATCAAGCCGATGCCCAAACCGATGCCGAGCAGGGTGATCAGGCCTAGCGTCGGGAGGGCACGGGCCGCGCCGGACAAGCCGACGGCGAGCCCTCGTCCCCGGCGGGTGTGTCCCACCCACCAGCCCAGGGGAATGGCCAGCAAGGCGGCGAGCACCACCCCGAGCGCCGAGTACCCCACATGCTCGAGCATCCGGACCCCGATTCCCTCGACTCCACTCCAGTTCCCTGGCTCGCTCAACCAGGCCAGGGCCTCCCCGAAGAACCTCACGTGGTCCTCCTTCGCCGGGCCCAAGGCCACAGGACCCAGCCCGCGGCGGCCAGCGCGGCATCGATGAGCAGCGCCAGCACCGTTGTTGCCACGATGCCGGAGACGATGGACGCGAGGATGCCGCGCTGAAAACCATCCGTGAACAGCACTCCCAGGCTAGGTACGCCCAGCACGGCGCCCACGGTGACGAGCGAGACGGTGCTGACAGCCACCACCCGAAGCCCAGCCAGCATGGTCGGGCCTGCGATGGGCAATTCCACGGTGAGGAAGCGACGGGCACGGCCGTAGCCCAGCGCGTCGGCAGCCTGCAGCACGTGGGGATCGACTTGCCGGAGCCCACTCACGGTGGCCGGCACCATGAGGGCCAACCCGTATAGCGTCAACGCCACCACGATGTTGGCCACGCTGCGCAGCCCGGTACCGATCAGCATGGGCAGCACGATGAACAGCGGCAACGAAGGGATGGCGTATAGCAGCGCCGCGCCAGTGGAGATGGGGCCCCGGAGCCACCGCCAGCGAGTGGCGAGAAACCCCAGCGGCAGCGCCAGGAGCAGGCTGAACGCGATGGGTGGCAAGGCCTGGGCCAAGTGCGCCACCGCGTAGCCGCCGATGACGTCGAAATTGGTGAGCGCCCAGTGCATCAGCCGTTCCCGATCCGGCCCACGGGACGCCCAAGCTCGTCGACTACCACGCCGTTAGGACGCTCGACGAGACGGCGTTCGCCGCGGTCGAGCCCGAGGAATCGCCGGACGAAGTCGTCGGTGGGGCCAGCCAGTAGTTCCTGGCCGGTGCCTCGCTGGGCCACCTCCCCGCCGTCGCGCAGCAAGATGATCTGGTCGCCCAGTTTGAGCGCCTCCTCCACGTCGTGGGTGACGAAAACGATCGTCTTGCCGAGATCCGCCTGCAGCCGGGCCAGCTCGTCTTGAAGGTCTCGCCGAACCAGGGGATCGACGGCGCCGAAAGGCTCGTCCATGAGCAGGATGTTCGGTTCGGTGGCCAGGGCGCGGGCGACGCCGACGCGTTGCTGTTGCCCACCAGAGAGTTCGCCTGGATAGCGTCGCGCCAACGAGGGGTCCAGACCGACGAGATCCATGAGGTCCGTCGCGCGGGAATGCGCCTCGCGTTTGGAGAGCCCATTCAGCAGCGGCACAGTGGCGATGTTGTCGATCACCCGCCGGTGCGGCAGCAGACCCGCGTGTTGCATGACATAGCCGATGCTGCGCCGCAGCGCCACGGGGTCGCGGCCAGCGATGTCTACACCATCGATGCGGATGCGTCCCGCGGTGGGGTCCACCATCCTATTGATCATTCGCAAGATGGTGGTCTTGCCGGAGCCGCTTGACCCCAGCAGGACTGTTGTGCGATGCGGAGGAAACTGCGCGGAGAAGTCCCCGACGGCGGTGGTGACGCCGAACCGCTTGGTCACGCCCTCGAACTCGATCATGGGCCCCCTTCCGGGTTTCAATGACCCTAACAGTCCATTCCGTCTAGCCCCAACGTTTACGCCCGTGGTGTGGAATGTTATGGATCCCAGCATGGTTGACTATGCCAAGGCAAGCACCGATCGACGTGGACGACACGTCAGAGCGGTGTTTTCCAAGGCCAACACGAGGAGAGCCCCATGGACCCTGCCCGCATCGTGACCGACGAGAAGATCTGGGACGCCATCGTTTCTGAGTGCGCCGAGGCAGCCGCCAATGAGCCGCTGCTCGGCGGCTTCCTGCATAATGTGGTGCTGAGCCAACCGGACCTAGAGGAGTCACTGGCCTACCAGTTGGCCAGCAAACTCGACAACTCCACCCTGCCAGCGCTCAGCCTGCGCGACATCATCCACGACGTGCTCCGCGACGACGAGTCAATCCAATGCGCCGTCCGCGCCGATCTGCAGGCCGTGGTCAGCCGGGACCCTGCCTGCCCCGGGTACGCCAACCCGCTGCTGTATTTCAAGGGTTTCCTGGCCATCCAGGCCTACCGCGTCTCCCATTTCTACTGGAACCATGGGCGCCAGCCGCTGGCCTGGTATCTCCAGTCGCGCATCTCCGAGGTGTTCGCCGTCGACATCCATCCCGGTGCCCGCATCGGGAAGGGAATCATGTTCGACCATGCCACCAGCGTCGTCATCGGTGAGACCGCGGTGGTGGAAGACGACTTCTCCATGCTGCACGAGGTCACCCTCGGCGGCTCCGGTAAGGAGGGCGGCGACCGTCACCCCAAGATCGGCCGTGGCGTCATGATTGGCGCGGGCGCCAAGGTGCTCGGCAACCTCAAGGTGGGGGAGGGGGCCAAGATCGGCGCCGGGTCCGTCGTGCTGCACGACGTCCCCGCACACACCACGGTGGCTGGTGTACCGGCCAAGGTGGTCAACATGCCGCCATCCGCATTGCCTGCCCTCGACATGGATCAGAGCCTCGACGCGGAGTAGCCTCGCTACCGAGCCAAAGGAGGAGTAGATGTCTGTCCCGCCCATCGTCTCGTTCGTCGGCGCGCTGCTGGCGCAGCGTGCCATCCGCGTCGCTAAGAAGAACGCCAAGAAGCCGTCGCGGCTGCGGCGGGTGGCTGGGGCAGTCGTGGGTACGGGGTCGGCGGCCGTCCTGGCTGGCACGGCGCTGCAGTACTACGCCGCGGGCACCACAGTCAGCCCCGAGCGGCCCGCGGGGGCGACGAAGCTAGTCACCACGGGACCCAACCGGCTGAGCCGCAACCCCATCTACGTCGGGCTGGCCGGGCTGCTGGCCGCCAACGCGCTGTGCCGAGGGTCGGCGGCCTCATGGCTCCCGGTGGCGGGTTTCGTGGGTGCTGTCAGCCCGCAGATCGCTGCCGAAGAGGAGGCGCTGCTGGCACGGTTCGGGGCCGAATATGCCCGTTACTATCGGCGCGTTCCCCGCTGGCTCGCCTGAACCGCGCCGGCATCAACCGGCCGGGTGCACCGCCGCCGTGAGGCCGTCCAAGACGGTGGTGTGGAAACCGGCTCGCGCCGCGTCGTCGGCGGTGGCTTTGACGCAGTAGTCGGCGGCAAGCCCACACACATCTACGGCATCGACGCCGCGTTGCCTGAGCCATGCGCCCAAACCCACCCCGTCGTCGTCTCCGCCGATGGTTCCCTCGAAGCCGGAGTAGGCGGCCCTATAGGAGCCCTTGTCGAAGATGGCCTCGAAGGGATAGTCACGCACCAAGGGGTGAAGCTGCTGTCCCGGCGTGCCCACCACGCAATGCGGAGGCCAGGAATCGACGAAGTCCGGTTCTGCGGCGAAGTGATCGCCCGGGTCGATGTGATGGTCCCGGGTGGCGACCACGTGCGCGTACCCGTGGTCGCCACCCAAAAGCTGGGCGATGCGGGCGGCCACGGCATTGCCTCCCGCGACGGCCAACGCCCCGCCCTCACAGAAATCCAGTTGCATGTCCACCACGATCAAGGCCTTGCTCATCGCTCCTCGCTTCCTGCTGTGGGGTTTGACCGTGAAGTCTAGGCAATCGCGATGGGCCGTTGGTGATGCCCGCCCCTGATAGAACCCTGCCCACACTTCGGCGGATCACTATCCTCGACTGGGTGAGGACGATCCGAGTATCCGCCGTGGTATTGCGTGACACACAGGGCCGGGTGCTCATGGTGCGCAAGCGGGGTACCGGCTCCTGGCTGAATCCCGGCGGCAAGCCCGAGGAGGGGGAGTCGCCCGCCCAATGTGCTGCCCGGGAGGTGGCCGAAGAGCTTGGCCTGGACCTCAGCCCAGGGGTCCTCGAGCCCCTTGGGCGTTATCGGGCGCCAGCCGCCAACGAGTCCGGACACCTCGTGATCGCCGATGTCTTCGCATGGCCGCGGCCCGTGCCCACGTCTGTGGAACCTGCCGCCGAGATCGAGGCATTGCGCTGGGTCGGGCCTAAAGACCTGGACGACCCCTCCCTCGCGCCGCTCTTCACCGAGGCCATCGCCCCAAAGCTGGTGTGGGCATAGCGAAGGAGTGTCCTGACCAGCCGACGGCTTGGTTCGGTGGCGACGCGTGGCTGAGGCGGTACTGTCTGCACCAGCCCTTCCCCAACGAACAGGAGGCCGTCTCGTGGCACCACGGGCACACCGCACGGTTGCCGTAGACCTTGATGCCTCGGCGAAACGAGAGCCCCGCACCCTCAACTGGCCGTGGTACTTCCTGGCCTCCCTGGGCCCGGTCGCCGTGCTGGTCGCCACCTGGGTCGTGCTCGCCGCGCTCTCCTCTGTCGGCTGGCTCACCTCACCCGATGTGGGTTTCGGCATGGCCACTCGGCTCGCTGGCGACCTGTTCATCCTGGCTCATGGGGCGCCCGTGACACTGGGCGGACAGGTGGTTTCCATCACGCCCCTCGGCCTCTCGCTGGGCATTGTCTTCTTGGGGCGGCCCATCGCCCAGTTTGCGGCCCGTCAGGCCGCAGCACAGGTGGGCACGTCCGGCGGTAACGGCAAGGTCTGGGCCGACCCCGAGGCTGTTGTTTTGCGAGTGGGCTCGACGTTCACGGCCGTGTACACCGTGGGCGTGCTCGCCGTGTCCGCCATGCTCGGGACGGCCTCGGTCAGGGCACTATTTGGCGGACTCGTCATCGGCGGCATCATGGCCTTCTGGGGGGCCTGCCGAGGCGTCGACTATGACCCCACCGAGGCGTGGCCACCCTGGTTGCGAGCCGTCCCGCGCGCCATGCTGATTTCCGGGCTCATCGTTCTTGTCGCCGGCGCACTCGCTCTCGTCTGGGCGTTATGGGCTGGACGCGGCCGCGTCGCCGAGATCTTCAACTCGCTCGACGGAGGGGTGCCGGCGCTGGTGTTGCTCATCGCCGTCCACCTGGCCTACCTGCCCAATGTCGTGCTCGCCTGCTGTTCCTGGATCCTCGGGGCCGGGGTGAGCGTGGGCGACGGTTCGCTCATCACTGTGGCCATGACGGATGTCGGTATCCTGCCCGCCATTCCGATCTTTGGCATCGTTCCCGACGCGGGGCCAGCGCCGTCGTCGGCACTGTGGTGGTTGGCCGCCGGTGTACTGGCCGGCGCCTTCGCGGGCCTCGCCGTCGCCTTGGCCCGGCCACGTGCCCGGTTCGACCAGACCGCAATCGTCGGGGGCTTGGCCGGAATGCTGGCCGGTCTCCTCGTTGCGGTGGCCTGTTCCATGGCCTCCGGTGGGCTGGGCACGGGACGGCTCGCCCACGTCGGCGCACGAATGCCGGAACTGCTGGTGTTCGCGCCCACCATCTTGGGGCTGTCGGGCATGGTCGCGGGACTGGTCACCGGAGTGATTCGCCGCCCGCGGAAGGAACCTGCGCAAGACAGCGACGCCGGTCCCGAGGACGACCCCGTAGACTCTGGGCCGTGACCACCCACGTCGTCGTTCTCCTGTCGGGCTCGGGCACCCTGTGCCAGGCACTCTTCGACGCCATCGACGACGGCCTCGACGCCACCGTGCGCGCCGTCGTGTCCGACACACCGGATGCCCACGGCCTCGAACGTGCCCGCGGCCGAGGCATCCCGGCCATCGCTCACCCGCTCGCCAAAGGGGCCGACCGCGCAGCCTGGGACGAGGAACTCACCGAGATCGTTGCCCGCTTCGAGCCAGACCTCGTGGCCTCCGCCGGGTTCATGAAGCTGCTCGGCGCCGCCTTCCTGGAGCGGTTCGGGGGGCGCACTATCAACACGCATCCCGCGTTACTGCCCAGCTTCCCCGGGATGCACGGCCCCCGCGACGCGCTGCGGGCCGGGGTGAAGGTCTCCGGGGCCACGGTCTTCCTCGTCGATGCTGGGATCGACACGGGTAAGATCCTGCTGCAGGGGGCGGTCGACGTCCTCGACGATGACGACGTGGAGAGTCTCCATGAGCGGATCAAGGTGGTCGAGCGGAGACTGCTGGTGCGGGCGGTCGCCGAATGGAAAGGACAACTGACATGACCGGACGAATCGCTATCCGGCGAGCCCTCATCTCCGTTTACGACAAGACCGGTTTGGCGGACCTGGGTCGTGAACTCGCTGCTGCTGGAGTGGAGATCGTCTCCACCGGATCTACCGCCAAACGGCTGGCTGAAAACGGCGTGCCGGTGACCCCCGTCGAGGAGGTCACAGGGTTCCCCGAATGCCTCGACGGCCGCGTCAAGACCTTGCATCCCCACGTCCACGCCGGCATCCTGGCCGATCGTCGCCTCGACACCCATGTCGCCCAGCTCGAAGAACTCGGCGTCGCGCCGTTCGACCTCGTGGTGGTCAACCTGTACCCATTCGAGGCGACGGTCGCCTCTGGGGCAAGCACAAACGAATGCATTGAGCAGATCGATATCGGCGGCCCGTCCATGGTGCGCGCCGCCGCGAAGAACCACCCGAGCGTGGCCGTGGTCACCTCGCCCGCCCAGTACGCCGACGTCGCGGCCGCCCTCGCCGAGGGAGGCTTCACCCTTCAGGCCCGCCGCGACCTGGCCGCCATCGCCTTCAGGCACACCGCGTCCTACGATGTGGCGGTGGCCTCCTGGATGGGTGCGGAGGTCGCCGAGCCCGCCGAGGACGGCTTTCCAGCCTGGCTGGGCGCCACCTGGGTCAAACGGCAGTCGCTGCGCTACGGCGAAAACTCCCACCAGGCCGCCGCGCTCTACACCTACCCACCGGGGCCCGCGGGGATCGCCCAGGCGGAGCTACTGCACGGCAAGCCCATGAGCTACAACAACTACACCGACGGCGACGCCGCCTACCGCGCGGCTTACGACTTCGCCGACCCCTGCGTGGCCATCATCAAGCACGCCAACCCGTGCGGCATCGCCATCGGCGCCGGCATCGCGGAGGCGCACCGCAAGGCCCACGCCTCGGATCCCGTCTCAGCCTTCGGCGGCGTCATCGCCACGAATCGCCCGGTGACCGCCGCCATGGCCGAGCAGGTCAAGGACATCTTTACCGAGGTGATCATCGCCCCGGACTTCGAGCCCAGTGCCTTGGAAGTGCTGACCGCCAAGAAGAACCTACGCCTGCTCAAGGCCCCGCCCTACACCCACCGCCAGCGCACGCTGCAAGCCATTTCCGGTGGCGCCCTGCTGCAACAGCCCGACCGGATCGACGCCCCAGGCGACGATCCCGCCACCTGGGAACTGAGGGCCGGCGAACCCGCCGACGAGCGGACACTGGCTGATCTCGCGTTCGCGTGGCGGGCCTGCCGGGCCGTCAAGTCCAACGCCATCCTGCTGGCCAGCGACGGTGCGTCTGTGGGCGTGGGCATGGGGCAGGTCAACCGCGTCGACTCCTGTCGGCTCGCCATCGAGCGGGCGGGGGAGCGGGCGGCTGGCTCCGCCGCCGCCTCGGATGCGTTCTTCCCGTTCGCGGACGGGCCGCGGATCCTCATCGACGGTGGGGTCAAGGCCATCGTGCAGCCCGGCGGCTCGGTGCGAGACCAGGAAACCATCGACCTGTGCGCCGAACGAGGCGTCACGCTCTACTTCACCGGCACCCGCCACTTCTTCCACTAGGAGCCCACGTGACCGCCCAGCGACTCGACGGCAAGGCCACCGCCGCCGCCATCAAGGCCGAACTGACCGGCCGCGTGGCGGCGCTGCGTTCCCGGGGCGTGGTGCCCGGCTTGGCGACGGTGCTCGTCGGCTCGGACCCGGCCAGCCAGAACTATGTGCGGATGAAGCACCGCGACTGTGAGGAGGTGGGCATCGCCTCCATCCGTATGGAGTTGCCGGAGGAGGCTACCGCCGCACAGGTGCGTGACGCGATCGAAAAGCTCAACGCCGACGACGCGTGCACCGGGTACATCGTGCAATTGCCCATCCCGAAGCACCTAGACGAGAACTGGGCTCTCAGCCTGATCGACCCGGACAAGGACGCCGACGGGCTGCACCCCATCAACCTCGGACGCTTGGTGCTGAACGAGCCCGCGACCCTGCCCTGCACCCCGCGCGGCATCGTCGAGTTGCTGCGGCGCCACGACGTAGAGTTGCGCGGCGCAGAGGTGGTGGTGGTTGGCCGCGGCATCACCGTCGGCCGTCCGTTGGGGCTCATCCTCACTCGTCGCAGCGAGAACTGCACCGTGACCCTGTGCCACACCGGAACCCGGGACGTGGCTGCCCATACCCGCCGTGCCGACGTGGTGGTGGCCGCGGCCGGGGTGCCAGGCATGATCACCGCGGACATGATTCGCGAGGGCGCCGTCCTCGTCGACGTCGGCGTCAGCCGCGTGGATGGCAAGACGACGGGCGACCTTGCGCCGGACGTGTGGGACAAGGCCTCCCTCGTCACTCCAAATCCGGGCGGGGTTGGGCCCATGACCCGGGCCATGCTGCTGAGCAATGTCGTTGACCGTGCCGAGGAGCTGCATGGCCAAGCCTGACAAGCCAGCGGAGTGGTATCCCAGCAGCCCGTGGGCGCTGCTGGTGGTGCTGGCCGCCATCGTCGTGGGCATGATCTACGCCTACTTCGGCCACTGGCGTCGTGCTGCCCTCATGGTGGCCGGTGCCTTGATGCTGGGCGCCGGGCTGCGTTTGGTGCTACCTCGGGAATGGGCCGGTCTTCTCGTCGTGCGTCGCCGTACCCTCGACGTCACGACGATGAGCCTGATGGGAATCGCCATCGCGGTGGTCGCCTTCGTCGTTCCTCCCACGCGCTGACTAGCCATCGTCGCCGCGCTCTTGCACGCTCGCTGCGCCCAGAAACAATGGAACGCTAAACCAGCTTCGCAACCTGTTTGCGGCGATGTGTGAAGATAGTCCGCGTGAGTCACACAGAAGCTGCCGAGAGATTCGCCCCGCAGCGCGAGGTGGAACGTCGCCACCGCACGTTCATTTTCACCGAGATGCTGGTCTTCGCCATTCTCTCGCTCATCGCGTCATGGGTGCTGTCCTACGAGGCCATCCAGTTGGCTGCCAATCCCGACGCGGTGTTGTCGTGCTCCATCAACGCGTTCCTCGACTGCGCCAAGGTGGGCACCACATGGCAGGCCAACGTGTTCGGCTTTCCTAACGCGTTCCTTGGCATGATCTCCGAGCCCGTGGTCATGACCATCGCCGTCGCGTCGCTGGCTGGCACGAAATTCCCGCGATGGTTCATGTTCACCGCCAACGTGGTCTATCTGCTTGGCGTGATCTTCGCGTACTGGCTGCTGTTCCAGTCCACCTTCGTCATCAGGGTGCTGTGCCCTTGGTGCCTGCTTGTCACGCTCGCCACCACCTTCGTGTTCTGGTCCATGACCAGTTGGAACATCCGGGAGGGCAACCTCTTTCTCTCCCCAAAGGGGCAGGCTAAGGCTGATGCGTTCCTCAAGGGAGGATGGCTCAGCATCACGCTCATGGCCTGGCTGGCGTTCGTCGTGCTCATCGAGGTGCTGCGCTACGGCCTGAGGGTGTTCTGAGGACACCCAAGCGCAGGACAGGGCCCCGCGGGTCGGACAGCGATCGTGACAGCGGTATTCTCGGGTGCGTTAGCTCAACACCGAGAGGATGAACACCGTGAGCACTGACGCTCCTGTCAAGATCGCCGTCACTGGCGCCGCCGGCCAAATCTGCTACAGCCTACTGTTCCGCATCGCCAGCGGATCGCTGTTGGGCGATACCCCCATCGAGTTGCGCCTGCTCGAGATCACCCCCGCGCTCAAGGCACTAGAGGGCGTCGTCATGGAACTCGACGACTGCGCGTTCGGCAATCTGGTCAACATCGAGATCGGCGACGACCCCAACAAGGTCTTCGACGGCGTGAACCTGGCCATGCTCGTGGGCGCCATGCCCCGCAAGGCCGGCATGGAACGCGGCGACCTTCTGTCCGCCAACGGCGCCATCTTCACCGCCCAGGGCAAGGCCCTCAACGCTGTCGCGGCGGACGACGTCAAGGTGCTGGTGACGGGCAACCCGGCCAACACCAACGCCCTCATCGCGCAGCGCAACGCCCCCGACATCCCCGCCGAGCGGTTCAATGCCCTCACCCGCCTGGACCACAACCGCGCCCTGTCGCAACTCGCCGCCAAGCTGGGCCGCCCCGTCACCGACATCTCGCATATGACGATCTGGGGCAACCACTCGGCCACCCAGTACCCGGATCTGTTCAACGCCCGCGTCGACGGCAAGAGCGCCGCCGAGGTCGTGGATGACCAGGACTGGCTGGAGAACACCTTCATCCCCACCGTCGCCAAGCGGGGCGCGGCCATCATCGAAGCTCGCGGCCTGTCGTCGGCGGCGTCCGCGGCCAACGCCACCGTCGAGCACATGCGTGACTGGGTGCTGGGCACTCCCGAGGGCGACTGGGTCTCCATGGCGGTTCCCTCCGACGGCTCCTACGGGGTGCCCGAGGGCCTCATCGCCTCGTTCCCGTGCACCGTGAAGGACGGTAAGTATGAGATCGTGCAGGGCCTAGAACTGAACGACTTCTCCCGCGCCAAGATCGACGCCTCCGTGGCAGAGCTGGTTGACGAGCGCAACGCCGTCACCGAACTCGGCCTCATCTGATTCGGCGAACCATATGTGGCCCGTCTCCCGCAGGGGACGGGCCACATTGGCGTGAGCGATCAGTGATCGAGGGCGCCCGCCGCGCCTGCCCCCGTCATGGAGCGTACTTCCATCTCGGCACCCTGATCCGCGTAGGTGTCTCCGTCGGGTTTAACCACCGAACCCAGCCAGCCCAGGAAGAAGCCCAGCGGTACGGACACGATGGCGGGCGAGTCGATGGGGAACCAGGCGAAGTTCACGTTCGGGAACATCGCCGTCGGCACCCCGGAGACCGCAGGCGAGAACACGATGAGTACCACAGCGCTGATTAGGCCGCCGTAGATAGACCACACCGCCCCCGCAGTCGAGAACCTGCGCCAGTACAGCGAGTACAGGATGGACGGAAGGTTCGCCGAGGCGGCGACGGCGAAGGCCAATGCCACCAGGAAGGCCACGTTTTGCCCATTCGCGGCGATGCCGCCGATGATCGCGACGACGCCGATGGTGATCGACGTGATCCGTGCCACGCGCACTTCCTTGGCGGGGTCCGCCTTTCCGTCTTTGAGCACCGAGTTATAGATGTCGTGTGCGAACGAGGCCGATGCGGTGATGGTTAGACCCGCCACCACAGCCAGAATGGTGGCGAAGGCCACCCCCGCGATGATGGCCATGAGGATGGTGCCGCCCAGATGGAAGGCCAGCGCCGGCGCCGCTGCGTTCGCGCCGCCCGGCATTTCCTTGATCGCCGCCGGGCCAACCAGTGCGGCCGCGCCATAGCCCAGCACCATGGTGAACAGGTAGAAGGCGCCAATCAGACCGATGGCCCACGTCACCGAGCGACGGGCCTCCTTTGCGGTGGGTACCGTGTAGAAGCGCATCAGCACGTGCGGCAGGCCCGACGCTCCCAGTACTAGGGCCAGGCCCATGGACACCAGAGCGAGGGGATTCTTGTACCGCTCCATGGGTGCTAGCAGGTTTACCGTTGAGCCGTCAGCGGCAGACTTCTGAATGGCGGCGCCCAGCAGCTCCGACAAGTTGAGCCCATAGGTCACTAGAACCCACACTGTCATGCCGCCCGCACCGAGGATGAGCAGTACAGCCTTGATCATCTGCACCCACGTGGTGCCCTTCATGCCTCCGATGAGCACATAGCCCACCATGAGGATGCCAACCACGGCGATGACGACGTTTTGTGCCCACTTGTCCTGAATGCCCAATAGCAACGACACGAGGGCACCGGCGCCTGCCATCTGGGCAAGAAGATAGAAGAAGGACACGGCAAGCGTCGACGTCGCCGCCGCCATCCGGACCGGCTTTTGCCTCATCCTGAAGCTCAGCACATCCGCCATGGTGTACTTGCCAGTGTTGCGCAGCGGCTCCGCCACCAGCAGCAACGCCACCAGCCAGGCAACGAGGAAACCGACGGAATACAGCAGCCCGTCGTAGCCGTACAGCGCTACGGCTCCGACGATGCCCAGGAACGAGGCGGCCGAGAGGTAGTCGCCGGCGATGGCGAAACCGTTTTGGCGTCCGTCGAACTGGGCGCCCCCGGTGTAGAAGTCGCCCGCCTTCTTCTTGCCGCCTCTGGTGACGCGCACGACGACATACATGGTGACGACGACAAACGCCACGAAGATGGCGATGTTGATGATGGGATTGCCGAGTTGCTCGGTCTCCAGCCGGATCATCGGATGCCTCCTTCGAGATCCTCGCGCAGTTTCGTGGCGAGCGGGTCGACATTGCGGTTGGAATGGCGGATGTAGAGCCAGGTGATCAGGAACGTGCTGACGAACTGCCCGATGCCTAGCAGCAGGCCGACGGTGACGTGCCCCATAACGGGGGCCATCATGAGGGGTTTGGCGAAGATTGAGCCCAGCACATAGATCAGATACCAGGCAAGGAACACGACGGTCATGGGAAAGGCGAACAGGCGGAAGGTCCGCTTCAGTTTCGCGAAATCGGCGGATTGTTGTACACGGTGGAACTCTTCGGCCGGAATCTCTCCGGCGTCGGGGGGACGGGGCGTCTCATTCATATGGGGACTCCTTGTCTCGGCGCGCCTCTGCGCGCTGGCACAGTAACAACGGTTGCTTGGCCGCGTGGGGATTTTCCAGAATCCGGCCGCTGTGGCGCTGCCTGAAGGTTCAACTTCATGATGCTGGGTTCGCCGCGTTCGAGCCTGACTCGATCGCCCCGCGATGGCCACTACCATGGCTGCATGCATCACTTGATCGTCACGCTCGATTGCCCCGATCGACCCGGCATCGTGCACGCGATCACCGGCTCCATCGTGCGGGTGTCGGGCAACATCGCGGAACTCCAACAGTTCTCCTCACCCGACACGGGTAGGTTCTTCACTCGCGTCGAGGTCGACGGGGCGGACCCTGGCGAACTGACGAGCGCCGTCACGGAAGCGGCCGTGCAATTCGATGCCAACGTCAATGTCGTCGACGCTGCCCGCCCCGTGCGCACCCTTCTGCTGGCGTCCAAGGCCGGGCACTGCGTCAACGATCTGCTTTTCAGATGGCGGGCGGGGGACCTGCCCATCGACGTGATCGGCATCCTGGCCAATCACGATGTGCTCGCCCCTATGGCCCAGTTCTACGGCGTTGACTTCGCACACCAACCGGTGCTTCCGGAGACGAAGGCGGCGTTCGAGGCCGAGGTTCGGCGCATCGTGGATGAACGAGACGTGGACCTGGTGGTGCTCGCCCGCTACATGCAGATCCTGAGTCCGCAGTTGTGCGACTTCCTCGCCGGGCGGGCCATCAATATTCACCATTCATTCCTGCCCGGGTTCAAGGGGGCTAACCCGTACCGGCAGGCCCGCAACCGAGGCGTCAAGCTCATCGGTGCCACTGCACATTTCGTCACCAGCGACCTCGACGAGGGACCCATCATCGAGCAGAACGTGGTGCGCGTCGACCACACGATGGACGTGGCTAAGCTCATGCGTAAGGGGCAGGCCCAGGAATCGCAGACGCTGGCCGAGGCGGTGCGGCTCTTCGCCGAACGGCGCGTCCTCCTCGACGGCGACCGTACCGTCATCTTCCGATAGGCGGCCACCTCATCCATGCTGGGCGACGTTCTCCTCATCTTCGTGTTCATCCTCATCGGCGGCACCTTCGCCGCCGCGGAGATGGCGATGGTGACGCTGCGTGAGAGCCAGGTCAAGCAGCTCGCGGGCCGGGGCAAGCGGGGGCAAGCCATCGAACGGCTCACCAGCAACCCCAACCTATTTCTGTCCGCCGTCCAGATTGGCGTCACCGTCTCCGGGATGTTGTCGGCTGCTTTCGGTGGGGCCACCATTGCCAACGCGCTGAGCCCCGTGTTCGTGGGCCTCGGGCTGCCGCAGTCCGTGGCCTCGCCGTTGGCGCTGGTACTAGTCACCGTCGCCATCTCATACTTCTCCATCGTCATCGGCGAACTGACGGCCAAGCGGCTGGCGATGCAGCGCGCCGAGGGATTCGCGTTGGGCCTCGCGCCGCTCGTGTCCGGCATCGCCACCTTGACCCGGCCCATCATCTGGTTCCTCGACCTGTCCACCAACTTCCTCGTCCGGCTGCTCGGGGGCGACCCGAATCTGTCCAAGGATCAAGTCAGCGACGAGGAACTGCGCGCCATGGTCAGCAGTTCCGCGACCCTGGGGCAAGAAGAGCGAAGCATCGTCGACGAGGTGTTCGACGCGGGGGAACGCAGCCTGCGCGAGGTGATGGTGCCTCGCACCGAGGTGGACTTCCTGCCCGCCGGCATGCCCATCCAATTGGCCTACAGGGAGGTGCGCGGAGCGCCGCATTCGCGCTACCCCGTCACCGACGGCAGCAGCGACCGCATCGTCGGATTCATCCATGTGCGTGACCTCATGGACGTGGAGGGCGCAGCGCGCAACGGGGACGTGCGCTCCATCGCCCGCGAGGTGCTCTTCCTGCCCGAGACCGTCAAGATCCTGCGGGCGCTCAGCGCCATGCGCGGCAGCGGCGCCCACATGGCCATCGTGCGCGACGAGTATGGCGGAACCGCGGGCATCGTCACGTTGGAGGATCTCGTGGAGGAGCTCATCGGCGACATTACCGATGAATACGACGTGCCCGCCGAGACCTGCCCCCGCGACCTGGACGAGGTGGACGGTCTCACGACCATCGAAGACTTCGCTGACCTCACTGGCTACGTCATCCCCGAAGGGCCCTACGACACCGTCGCCGGGTTCTTCATGGCCACCATTGGAGCGTTGCCGCAAACCGGCGACATGGCCACCTTCGAACTGCCCAACGGTACCGATCCGGAGGCTCCTCCGGCACGCTTGACGCTCGAGGTGACCCAGCTCGACGGGCGACGGGCCTCCAGGTTCGCCCTCAGACACGAGACGGGGGGTTCCGATGCCGGATGACGGAATGGAACTGCTGACCGGCCCACGCGTCGAGCCGTTGCTTCAAGCGGCGGTTGAACACCTGGGTGGGCGGCTCATCGGTTGGACCCTCGAACATGTCGACGCCGCCCCGCATCAATCGACCACCGCCACCTATATGGCCCAAGTGCAATGGGCGCACGAACAACGCTCCGAACTGTTGGGGGTCAGTGCCCGTACTGGCGAACTCATGCCCTCCGATGCGCGGGCGCAGATCTTCGAGGATGGGCATCGACGGGTGGCGGTGTGGCTGTACCCGAACGACCCGGACCTTCCCGGCCTGCCCACGGCGGCGTTCCCGGACAGGATGGCTGCGGCCCTCAACGCCGAGGGCGTGCTGGCGCGCCCCATCACCGCGGAGCAACTGTCGCTCTCCATGATCGGATACAGGCCGCGGAGGCGGGCCGTGGTCAAGGCCGTGGTCAACGACCCACCGGAGGTGTTTTACGTCAAGGTGTTGCGGGAGTCGGTGTTCGGCGACATCGTCGGCAAGCACCAAATGCTGCTGCGGGCCGGGTTGCCGTCGCCGCAGATCGCGCTGACCACGCCAGACCGGTTGCTCGTGTTGCGAGAGCTGCCCGGCACGGCCCTAGCGAAGGCCCTCTTCGATCCGGGCGATCCGTGCACCGCCGAAGAACTCATCTGGGTGCTGGACTCCATGCCAACGCAGGTGGCGTCGCTGGAGCGTCGAGCGCCTTGGGCCGACGCGGTGGCGCACTATTCGCGGATGGTGGCGGCGACCATGCCCGAGTTGGCCGATGAGTTGAGCTGGCTGACGTCCCAGATCACCGCGGGCCTGGCCGCCTATCCACCCGGCAACGAACCCACGCACGGCGACTTCCACGAGGGGCAGTTGCGGGTGGCCGATGGCCGGATCGTCGGCATCCTCGACGTCGACACCATCGGCCCTGGGCGCCGGGCCGACGACTTGGCCTGCCTCATCGGGCATCTGTCCACGATCCAGCGGATGAACCCCATGCAGGAGGCGAAGGTGCGCGACCTGCTGGCTCGATGGGTGCCGGTGTTCGACCAGCGAGTGGACCCGGTTGAACTGCGGCTGCGCTCGGCTGCGGTAGTGATCTCCCTAGCCACGGGCCCTTACCGAAGCCAGGAGGCGGGGTGGCGGCAACAGACCGCGGGCATGGTGCGTTCCGCTACGGCCTTGGTGCGGCAGGTACGGTGACTTGGTTTCGGGTTAATAACGATCGAATGTGCTCCCGTCCAGAGGGCAGGGTGAGCGGTATGGTCTCAGCACCAGTCATAACCGCAAGGAGGATCTTCGTGAAGAAGGCCACGTCGGGCATCGCCGCGGTGTTCGCGGCTGGTGCCTTGGTGCTCGCCGGATGCGCCCAGCCCCCGAGCACCTCAACCTCGAGCCCCAGCGCAGGCAACGGTTCTTCGGGCAGCACTGTCGCAGCCAAGGACTTCAAAGCCTGCATGGTCTCCGATTTTGGTGGTTTCGAGGACAAATCGTTCAACGAGACCGCTCTGGCCGGCATGACGAAGGCGGCCAAGGAGTTCGGCATCCAAACCAGCAAGATCGAATCGAAGGCGGAGTCGGAGTACACCGGCAACGTCCAAGAGATGGTCGATCAGAAGTGTTCCATCGTCATCACGGTTGGTTTCGCGCTCGCGAAGACGACTCAGGTGGCGGCGGAGCAGCATCAAGACGTCCACTTCGCCATCGTGGACTCGGGTTCTGTTGACGGCGTCAAGAACCTCAAGGGACTCGTGTTCAACGCGGCTCAGCCGGCGTTCATGGCTGGCTACACCGCCGCCAGCATCACGCAGACGGGCACGGTTGGCACATTCGGTGGCGCCAAGTACCCGAGCGTGACCATCTTCATGGACGGTTTCGCCGAGGGCGTCGCGTATTACAACCAGGCCAAGGGGGCCTCTGTCAAGGTCATCGGATGGAACGAGGAGTCCCAGGATGGCCAGTTCATCGATGGCGGGGATCCGTTCGGGGACGTCTCTGGAGGAAAGAACACCGCCAACACCCTGATCTCCCAGGGCGCCGATGTGATCTTGCCCGTCGCCGGTCCGGCTGGCGAGGGGGCCCTGCAGGCGGCTCAGGAATCGGGCGGCAAGGTGAAGGCCATCTGGGTGGACAGCGACGGCTTCCTGTCTTCGCCGAAATACAAGTCAGTCATCGTGACCTCGGTCATGAAGGGCATGGACACGGCCGTCTATGAGGCGATCAAGTCGGCGATGGAGGGTTCCTTCTCGTCGGAGGAATACGTGGGAACCCTCGACAATGGGGGCGCCTCACTGGCCCCGTTCCACGACTTCGACTCGAAGATCAGCGACGAAACCAAGGCCGAGCTGGAGAAGATCAAGAAGGACATCATCTCGGGCGCGATCACGCTCAAGTCCTCAAACCAGCCGTGAGTTGAACTAGTGGGCGGGGAGGACTCGGGCCTCCCCGCCTTACACGTTTCGGTCAGATGGGGCGCTACGCTGCCACCAGCACTGGCGATACGAGGAGGAGAACCAGTGAGCCCTACCGGCATCGAACACCCAACCGCTCCGATGCTGTCGCTAGTCGGCATCACGAAGCGGTTCGGCACGTTCACCGCCAACGACTCGATCGATCTCGATATCGTCCCTGGCCGGATCCACTGCCTACTCGGCGAAAATGGCGCGGGCAAATCTACCCTCATGAACATCCTGTTCGGCCTGCTGGAACCGGACGAGGGGGAGATCAGACTGGCAGACGAGCCGCTACTGCTGACCAACCCCAAGCAGGCGATGGCGGCAGGCATCGGCATGGTGCATCAGCACTTTATGCTCATTCCCGTGTTCACCGTCGCCGAGAACATGGTGCTGGGACGCGAGCCCGGCTCGGGCGGTCTGCTGGATCTGCGACAGGCACGGCGAAGGGTGCGGGAACTGTCCGAGCGCTACCGCTTAGATGTCGACCCTGACGCGCTGGTGGAGGACCTTCCCGTCGGCATCCAGCAGCGGGTCGAGATCCTCAAGGCGTTGGCCAACGACGCCACCTATCTCATCTTCGACGAGCCCACCGCCGTGCTGACCCCCCAAGAGATCGACGAATTGATGGGAGTCATGAGGGCGCTGCGGGATGAGGGCCGTGCCATCGTGTTCATCACGCACAAGCTTCGCGAGGTGCTGGAGGTGGCCGACGACATCACCATCATCCGCCGCGGAACGGTGGTGGGGCAGGCCGAACCCAGCGCTACCGAGGCCGAACTGGCTGCCATGATGGTGGGGCGCGCGGTGGAACTAACCGTCGCCAAAGAACCGGCCGAGCCGGGTGCCGAACGGCTCGTCATCGAGAACCTTACCGTCACTAACGCCGGGGAACACGTGGCCGTGGACGATCTCAGTCTCGCCGTCCGCGGTGGCGAGATCGTGTGCATCGCGGGCGTGCAGGGCAACGGGCAGACCGAGTTGGCCCAGGCCTTGCTCGGTACGGTCAAGCCGGTTTCTGGAAGCGTCCGGTTGGACGGCGTCGACATCACCTACGCGACGCCCGCGCAGACCATCCGGGCGGGCCTGGGCTATGTGCCCGAGGACCGACATCGCGACGGTTTCGTGGGAGAGTTTTCCATCGCGGAGAACCTCGTGCTCAACAACTTGGACGCCTACTCCAGGCACGGAAACCTCAATCTGGGCAAGATTGCGGCCAACGCTAAGGACCGTGTCGCCGAGTTCGACATCCGGGCCGGATCCACGACCCAGCCGGTGCGCTCCCTGTCCGGCGGCAATCAGCAGAAGGTGGTGCTGGCGCGTGAGATGTCACGGCCGCTATCCCTGCTGCTCGCCTCCCAGCCGACGCGCGGCGTCGATGTGGGCGCCGTCGAGTTTCTGCATAACCGCATCGTCGCGGAGCGAGACCAGGGCACGGCGGTGCTCATCGTGTCCACCGAATTGGAGGAGGTGGAGTCGCTGGCCGACCGGATCGCCGTCATGTATCGCGGCAGGATCGTCGGCGTCGTCGGGCCAGATACCCCCCGCGATGTGCTCGGACTCATGATGGCCGGCGCGTCGTACGAGGACGCCACGGCGGCGGTGGAAGGAGCGAGCGATGAGTGAGGGGTGGCTCCGCACCGCGGCCATCACGCTGGTTTCGCTGGTGCTGGCATTCGTCGCCGCCTCGATCCTGATGATCGCGGCGGACGCCGACGTGGCTAGCACCTATTCCTATTTCCTCGCCCGCCCAAGCGATGCCTTGAGCGCCTCGTGGGAGAAGGTCTCCCTTACCTTCTACGCCCTGTTCCAAGGGTCGATGGGGTCCTGGGTGGCGTTCACCAACACCACCGCCGAGGCTGCCCCGCTCATCTGCGGGGGGTTGGGCGTGGCCATCGCGTTCCGCGCAGGGCTGTTCAATATCGGCGCCCAGGGACAGGCGATCGTGGGTGCCCTGAGCGCTGCCTATGCCGGGTTCACGATCAAGGGCCTGCCGTTGGTGGTGCACCTGCCCCTGGTGATTTTCGTGGGTCTCGTGGCCGGCGCCGTTTGGGGTGGTTTCGTGGGCTTTCTGAAGGCTAGGACCGGTGCCCACGAGGTGATCGTGACCATCATGATGAACTACGTCGCGGGAAGCCTGCTGAGCTATCTCATGCTGCAACCGGCCTTCCGGGATCCCGGCCGTAACGATCCCATCTCTCCCGTGCTCGAATGGAGCGCCACCCTGCCGCGCCTCGAGGGCAGTCGCCTTCACTTGGGCTTCGTCTTGGCGCTGCTCGCGGCGTTCGCAGCTTGGTGGATGCTGGAACGCACCGCCTTCGGGGTTCACCTCAAGGCGGTCGGCCTCAATCCGCACGCCGCGGCGACCAGCGGGGCCAGCGTCTCCAAGGTCACGATGATCACCATGGCCATCGCCGGCGCATTGGCCGGCCTGGCGGGCGTCCAGGCCGTGACCGCGCCGACGTTACTCACCGGCTACCCGACGCAACTCACCGGGGCCGTGATCGGGACTCTCGGGTTCGACGCGATCACCGTGGCATTGCTCGGCCGCTCCAGACCGCTGGGCGTGGTGCTGGCTGGTCTGCTGTTCGGGGCGCTCAAGGCATCCCGTAGAACCATGGTGACAGTGGCTCAGACACCGGAGAAACTTACGGACCTGATCCAGGCCCTCATTGTCTTGTTCGTCGCGGCGCCGGCGTTCGTTGCTTGGCTGGTGCCGGTCCTGAGGCAACGCAAGGCTCGCACGGCCAAATCCGCGGAGGTGGCCGCATGACCACGCAAACCATTCAGGCAGTCGAATCCCCCGAGGCGCGCACGCAGCGCATCTCCATGGGATCCCTCGTGGCCGTCCTTGGCGTCTTGCTTCTGGGGCTCGCTTTCACGGCGAACTCGCCCGCGGACCTGGCCCTGTCCGATGCCTTGGCATCGGGACAGTTGCCCACGGTGGAGTTGCCTGGGCTGCCCACCGTTCTTCTCTGCGGCGTGGTGGTGCTCGTCGCGGGAGTCGGGTTCCTCAGCGGACGGCTGAGCAAGCGGTGGCGGCTTCTCGCGGGTGCGCTCGCGGGAGTCGGCGTGATGCTCGGCTTCATCGCATGGGCCGCGGCCAGTTCGGAGCTGCCCTTCCGGTTGTCGATGCAGCTCACGCTGACCCTGGAGTACGCCACGCCCTTGTTCTTCGGTGTCCTGGGCGGGGTGCTGGCCGAACGTGCGGGAGTGGTCAACATCGCCATCGAGGGTCAGTTTCTCACCGCCGCCTTCACCGCGTCCTTGACCTATTCGCTGACCCAGTCCTTCACGGCCGCCCTGATGGGAGCCGCGCTGGCATCGGTGCTCATGAGCGCGGTGCTGGCCACGTTCACCCTCAAGTACCTGGTGGATCACGTCGTGATGGGCGTGGTGATCAACGTGCTCGCCACCGGCCTGACTGGGTTCATCTATCAGCAGCTCGTCTCGCCGAATCTGGCCACCTTCGGTGCGGTGCAGCCCATGCAGCCCGTCCCCATCCCCGGCCTCAGCGAGATCCCATTCCTGGGATCGACGATCTTCACTCTGCGTCCGCTGACCTATCTTGCGCTCGTCGCCGTTGCGCTGGTGTGGTTCCTCATCTTCCACACGAAGTGGGGTCTTCGGGTGCGCTCGGTAGGGGAGCATCCGCATGCGGCTGACACCGTCGGCATCAACGTCGTGTGGACCAAGGCCTCCGCGGTGCTACTGGGAGGCATGTTCGCTGGCCTAGGCGGCGCCTACTTCAGCATTGGCTCTGTTGGGGCCTACCAGGACAGCAACCCCACGGCGGGCTATGGCTTCATCGCGCTCGCCGCCGTCATCATGGGCCGCTGGCATCCCGTTCTGGGGGCCTGCGTGGCGCTGTTCTTCGGGTTTGCCCGAGCCCTCGCGCAGACCACCAAACTCATGCAACTGCCCATCCCCAGCAGCTTCATCGAGATGCTGCCCTATCTGGCCACCATCTTTGCCGTGGCGGGCCTCGTGGGCAGGGTGCGGCCGCCTGCGGCCGACGGGGCTCATTTCGTGAAGGCACACTGATGGATATCGATTGGACGATGCTGCGCTCGGCGGCCAATGACGTTGCTGCCAAGGCCTATGCGCCCTATTCGGGCTACCCGGTGGGGGCGGCCGCGCTCGTCGACGACGGGCGTATCGTCACCGGATGCAACGTGGAAAACGCATCCTATGGGGTGGTGCTGTGTGCGGAGTGCGGGCTCGTGTCCTCGTTGATCGCGGGCGGTGGGGGAAGACTGGTGGCCTTCACCTGCGTCAACGGTGTGGGCGCGGTGATCACGCCTTGTGGGCGGTGCCGCCAGCTACTGTTCGAGCACGGCGGTGGCGCTCTGTTGCTGGAGACGCCCGCCGGAATCGTGACCATGGCCCAGATGCTGCCCCAGGCATTTGGCCCCGACGATCTGAATCGAGTTGAGGAACATGCTGAGCGTTGACCAGCTCCAAGCACTGCCCAAGGTGGCGCTGCACGATCACCTAGACGGTGGCCTGCGGCCATCCACCGTCATCGACCATTGCCGCGAAGTGGGCCATACCCTGCCCAGCGACACCCCGGACGCATTGGGGGAGTGGTTCTTCGAAGCCGCGGATTCGGGCTCGCTGGTCCGCTACCTGGAGACGTTCGAGCACACCATCGCGGCGATGCAGACACCTGAGCAGGTGGCGCGGGTGGCGCACGAGTTCGTCGTCGATCAGGCCGCCGACGGCGTCGTCTATGCGGAGGCCCGCTACGCACCCGAGCAGCACCTGCGGCGAGGAATGACGATGGATCAGGTGGTTGAAGCCGTGCGCGACGGTTTGGCCAGCGGCATGGCGGAGGCGGCCGCGGCCGGTCGCCCTATCGTCGCTCAGCAGATGCTCACGTCGATGCGGCACGTGGAGCCCACCACCCAGATCGCCGAATTGGCGCTGGCGCACCGTGACGACCTGGTGTGTGGCTTCGACATCGCCGGGGCCGAGCTGGGATTCAGGCCATCCCGCTTCCTTCCCGCATTCGAGCTGTTGCGCCGCGGATCCATGTTCTTCACCATTCACGCTGGTGAAGCCGATGGGGTGGAGTCGATGTGGGAAGCGTTGCAGATCTGCGGGGCGACGAGGATCGGTCACGGGGTGCGCATCGTCGAGGACATCGCGGAGGACGCAACCTTGGGGAGGGTGGCGGCGTACGTGCGTGACGCTCAGGTTCCGCTTGAGGTCTCCCCGTCGTCGAACCTGCAGACGGGCGTCGCCAAGGACATGGCCAGCCATCCGGTGGACCGGCTGTTGCGGCTGGGATTCAACGTGACGATCAACTGCGACAACCGGTTGATGAGCCGCACCACCATGTCGCGAGAGTTCGCGCTGCTGAGCGAGGCCTTCGGCTGGGGCCTGACGGAGGTGGAACGGTGCACGACCGCGGCGATGCGGGCGGCATTCCTGCCGCATCCTCAGCGGGAGGCCCTGGTGCGTGACGTGATTCGCCCGGCCTACGCGAACCGGTAACAGAGGGCTTCCCACGCCTTCACAGGGCCTCGGGAATCAGGCCACATATGCCGCTAGATGCTGACCCGTGAGGGTGCCGGAGCGGGCCAGATCTTCAGGGGCGCCTTCGAAGACGACCTCCCCACCGTCGTGGCCGGCACCGGGGCCGAGGTCGATGACCCAGTCGGCGTGGGCGATGACCGGCAGCGAGTGCTCGATGACGATGACCGAGTTGCCCTGCTCCACGAGGCGATCGAGCAGTTCTAGCATGGCTTGGATATCGGCGAGGTGCAGCCCGGTGGTGGGCTCGTCGAGCACGTAGATGCCTTCGCCCTCGCCCATTCGGATGGCCAGCTTGATCCGTTGCCGTTCGCCACCAGACAGCGTCGACAGGGGTTGGCCTAGGCGCAGGTAGCCGAGGCCGACGTCGCTGAGACGGCTCAGGATCTTGGCCGGGTTTCCCGTGGTGAATACCTCACCTGCCTGGGCGATGCTCAGGTTCAGCACCTCGGCGATGGTGAGACCGTGCAGTCGGTACTGGAGCACCTCGTCGGTGAACCGCTTGCCCTCGCAGTGGTCGCAGACGCTGGAGACTCCAGCCATCATGCCTAGGTCTGTGTAGACGATGCCGAGCCCCTTGCAGTTGGGGCAGGCACCCGCGGAGTTGGCCGAGAACAGCGCTGGCTTGACCTTGTTGGCTTTGGCGAAAGCCGTGCGGATGGGGTCCAGCAGCCCGGTGTAGGTGGCCGGGTTGGAGCGGATCGAGCCCCGGATGGCGCTCTGGTCGACGACGCGTACATCACCGGCCCGCGCCATGGACCCGTCGGCGATGGAACCGTGGATGAGTGACGACTTGCCCGAGCCTGCCACACCGGTGACGGCGGTGAGCAGCCCCAGCGGTACGTCGACATCGACATTCTTGAGATTGTGGGTTGTGGCGCCGCGAATTGTCAGGACACCGGTGGGGCGGCGTTCGGACTTGGCCAGGACGGGCCGCGAGTCGAGTAGCGAACCGGTGACGCAGCCCGATGCCTTGAGACCCGCGAGGTCGCCGGAGTAGGTGACCCGACCTCCGTCGCGTCCGGCCCCAGGCCCTACATCGACGATGTGGTCCGCCCGCTCAATCACCTGTGGTTTGTGTTCCACTACCAGCACGGTATTGCCCTTGTCGCGGATGCGTTGAAGGAGTCCCACCATGCGGTCGATGTCGTGCGGATGGAGGCCGACGGTGGGCTCGTCGAAGACGTAGGTGACGTCGGTGAGCGCGGACCCGAGATGTCCCACCATCTTGACTCGCTGCGCCTCGCCCCCCGATAGGGTGCCGGATTCACGCTCGAGCGCCAGGTACCCCAGGCCAACCTCGACCAGGGAGTCGAGTTGGGCGATCAGGTTGGTCAGCACGGGCCTGGCCTTTGCGGACAGATCCCGCTGGGCGAGCGCGACGGTCCAGTCGCGTAGGTCGGTGATCTGCCACGAAAGGGCTTGAGGAAGGGTGACACCGTCGATGCTGGCGGTGCGGGAGGCTTCCTTGAGACGGGCGCCACCGCACTCCGGGCAGGCATCGAAGGTAGCGATCTTGGCGGCGTACTCCTTCATGTGCTTTTGCCCAGGTTCCTTCTCCGGGTTGAGGAATTGGCGGCGTACTCGCACGAGAAGGCCCTCGTGGGTCGTGTTGATGCCGAACTTCTTCACCCTGGTGCCGGGCTCGTGGAGGAGCCAGTGCAGTTGCTCCGTAGTGAAGTTCCGCACCGGCGCGTCAGGATCCAGCATGGGATCCTCCCCGTAGCCGCGCCATTGCCAGGTTCCTACCCCGTATCCCGGTACCTTGATGGCGCCCTCGTTGAGGGATAACGATGTGTCGATGACAAGGGACTCGTCGATGGCCGACACCTTGCCGACACCCTCGCAATGCGGGCACATCCCATCGGGTACGTTGAACGAAAAGTGGTAGCTGGGGCCGACGTGTGGGGTGGCCAGCCGAGACCAGACGAGCCTCAGCAAGGAGTTGACGTCTGTGGCGGTGCCGACGGTGGAGCGCGAGTTGGCGGCCATCCGCTCCTGGTCCACGACGATGGCAGCGGAGAGATTCTCCAGCAGATCGACGTCTGGCCGGGCAGGACTGGCCATGAACGACTGCACGAATGCAGGGTAGGTCTCGTTGATCAGACGCTGGGACTCGGCGGCGATGGTGCCAAACACCAGTGACGACTTGCCCGACCCGGAGACCCCAGTGAAGACGGTCATCCGCCGCTTGGGGATGTCGACATCCACGTCTTGAAGGTTGTTGACCCTGGCTCCCCGGACGCGAATCTGGTCGTGGCTGTCTGCTGGATGCATGCTGCGAGTATGCAGCATCCGCCCTCGAACCCGAGAGAAGTGGGCGCAGCATGCCCCGTCACGTTTCACCCCATGCCCGCAAGGCCTGGCGGAATGAGCCCTGGCCTCGGAGCGGTAGGCTGCGGGAGTGATCGTTGCCGCGGCTGATGGGTCCTCCCTGTCCAACCCCGGCCCCTCGGGGTGGGCC
>JBHADA010000238.1:0-2697 GCA_041854805.1 Arachnia sp. | reverse complement strand
GCTCGTACAACGAGCTTTGGCGCGACTACTGGATCAGGGGTGGCCCTGCGCAATGATTAGGCCCCAACCATCCGACGAAAGCAGCTCTGTGACCAAGAAGAAGCTGATCGAGACCTCCCTACCGCTGGAGGCCATCAACACCGCTTCGGACCGTGAAAAGAAGCTCCGACACGGGCACCCCTCCACCCTGCACCTGTATTGGGCACGGCGCCCGCTGGCCACGGCGCGTGCCGTGCTGTTCGCGCAGCTCGTGGATGATCCCTCCGCGCGTCCCGAGGAGTTCCCCACCGTCGAGGCCCAGGACGCCGAGCGCGCCCGGCTGCACGCGCTGCTGGAGAAGCTGGTGGTGTGGGAGAACAGCAACGACGAGGAGCTGCTGCGGCAGGCCCGCGAGGAAATCCGCAAGTCCAACAACGGCGAGCTGCCGCCAGTGCTCGACCCATTCGCCGGCGGCGGGTCGATCCCGTTGGAGGCCCAGCGCCTCGGCCTGGAGGCCCACGCCAGCGACCTCAACCCGCTCGCGGTGCTGATCAACAAGGCGCTCATCGAGATCCCGCCCAAGTTCGCCGACCTTCCCCCGGTGTTTCCCGGCGCGGCCGACACCACCAACTCCTGGTCCCGCGCCCAGGGCCTAGCCGAGGACGTGCGCCGGTACGGCCAGTGGATGCGCGACGAGGCCTTCAAGCGCATCGGTCACCTCTACCCCAAGGCGAAGGCCCCAGACGGCACGGAACACACCGTCATCGCCTGGATCTGGGCTCGCACCGTCAAGAGCCCCAATCCCGCCAACCCCATCGAGGTTCCCTTGGTCCGGTCGTGGTGGCTCGGCAAGAAGAAGGGCAAGGAGGCCTGGGTCAACGCCACCGTGGTTAACGGCGAAGTGCGCTACGAAGTGCGCCACGATGCAAATGGGCCGACCAAGGAAGCTGACGGCACGCGCAATGGACGCTGTGCCGTGAGCGTGGCCGACGGCACACCCATCTCGGGGGACTACCTCAAGGCGGAGGGCACCGCAAAGAGGATGGGCGCACACCTGATCGCTCTCGTAGCACAGGGACAACGTGGACGGCTCTACATCTCGCCAAGCGACGAACATCGGGCTGCGGCCACCGTAGATCGCCCTGTCGACATTCCCGATCAGGACTTGCCATACGATCCCCGGAATGTTTGGACGCCGCCCTATGGGCTGACGAAGTTCTCGGACCTGTTCACCAACCGGCAACTCGTCGCCATGACGACCCTCAGCGACTTGGTTGCCGAAGCCCGCGAGAAGGCCGTGGCCGATGCGCTGACCTCGGGCATGCCTGCCGGTACCCGCCTCGAAGCGGGCGGCGTCGGCGCGGAGGCCTACGCCGACGCCGTGGCTACTTTACTTTCGCTCGCTCTCAGCCGGGTCGCGGATTACTCCAATGGACTCTGTAGTTGGCATTCGGGTAGAGACACGATTCGCAACCTCTTTTCTCGCCAGGCGATTCCCATGGTTTGGGATTATGCGGAGGCCAATCCTTTCTCGGACTCTTCGGGCAACTTCTCGGGGCAGACCGAGTGGGTGGCTAAGGCGCTGGAGCATGCACCTTCCAGCACGATGGGTATCGCGACTCAGGTCAGTGCCTCGGAGCGCAACTATGGAGGACTTGCCGTTTCCACCGACCCGCCGTACTACGACAACATCGGTTACTCCGACCTATCCGACTTCTTCTATGTCTGGCTGCGTCGTGGTTTACGCGAGGTTCACCCACAGGTCGTTGGCACCATGCTCACGCCTAAAGCCGAAGAACTCGTCGCCAACCCCTACCGTCACGACGGCCAGGAAGGCGCGGAAAGATTCTTCATCGATGGCTTCAACTCGGTCTTCCACAAGATTCGGCAGGGAGCCCGTCTGGACGTGCCGATGACGGTCTACTACGCCTACAAGCAGCAGGACTCGCAGTCCGACGGCTCCACCTCGACCGGCTGGCACACCCTGCTGGATGGTCTGATCAGTGGTGGTTGGGTGATCACCGCCACCTGGCCTGTGCGCAGCGAGCTCGCTAACCGGCCACGCTCTCAGGCCAGCAACGCCCTTGCCTCCTCCATCGTGCTGGCCTGCCGTCCGCGCCCTGCGGATGCTCCCGCCACCACGCGTCGCAACTTCGTGGCCGCCCTGAAGTCGGAGCTACCCGAGGCGCTGCGGACCCTGATGCAGGGGGCGATCGCGCCGGTGGACCTGGCGCAGGCGGCGATCGGGCCGGGGATCTCGGTGTTTTCTCGCTACTCGCGGGTCCGGGAGGCGGACGGCTCGGACATGAGCGTGCGGGAGGCGCTGCTGCTGATCAACTCGACGCTGGACGAGGTGCTGGGCGAGCAGGAGTCCGACTTCGACCCGGACACCCGGTTCGCGGTGAAGTGGTACCGCCAGTACGGCTGGGGCCAGGAGAGCTCCGGCATCGCCGATCAGCTTGCCCGCTCCTCGGACACCTCGATTGGCGCCCTGGAACGCGGCGGCATCTTCGAGGCGAAGGGCGGCAAGGCCCGCCTGCTCTCCCCCGCCCTGCTGAGCGAGGGCTGGGACCCGGCCCAGGATCAGCGGATCAGCGTCTGGGAGGCCACCGTTCGCATGGCCGCGGCGATGGCCAAGGACGGGGTGGACAAGGTGGCCGAACTGCTGCCGTCGGTGCAGGTAAGGGTGAACCTGGATGCGGTGAAGGAGCTGGGCTT
>JBHADA010000237.1:0-6990 GCA_041854805.1 Arachnia sp. | reverse complement strand
GCCTGCCAATCAGGTACCTGCCGGTACCACCGTGTTTGCTTGTCCAGCTCAGGGGCGTATTTCTGGACCCAGCGGTAGATCGTGGTGTGATCGACCGGCACGCCCCGCTGAAGTCATCATTTCCTCCAGATCTTAGGTCAGCTCACCCCGTAGCGGCAGTGACCTGCGCACTGCCCACAGAATGATGTCACGGGGGGAAATGACGACCGGAGAAGATACCCATGGCTGTGATTATTTCACGTCGCTCTTCCTACTGCCCCAACTTTGCAACAGCACCAGTGAAGGTCCTCTGGCTTATCGAAGGCCAGCGCGCCGCCCGCGACGAGACGGCCTTCCGCCATGCCCTGCGCAGCGCCTATAAACTCCGCGCTGCCGGCAACCGTATGACCGACGCGGCGATCATCGACGCCTATGAGAATGCCTATACCGTCGCCCAGCAGGTCGGTGCGGACGGGCGCGTCGCGGAGATGCCTCCGATGCGCGATCGCCAGACCATGGCTCGTCGCGTACGTGGCTATGTCCTGGCCGGTAATAAGGACGGTGGATCGAAAACAAGTGGCGGGGCTGGCTCCGGTACGGCGACGTCCCGTGAGCGCAAAGCACTTGCGACGATGGGGAGCCGGGGCGGAAAGAAAGCTGCGCAGCGATGGAAAGACCGCGATAGCGGATACGCAAAGGCCGAGCTTGCCAAATTGGAGGCCGCGAACACGCGTCGTTCTATGTCAGGCGAGCTGCTTGAAACTCGGGTCAAGAGGGCAATCTTGGATGCCAGGACTCAAGGAGCAAAAGATCCCTCGACGAAAGAGATGGCAAGCGCTTTTGGTGTCTCAGTAAGACGTATTCAACAGGTCCGGAAGAAGCTCGGACTGGGAACTAGGCCTGGGCGCTCAAGTAAAAGCGAAACGCCGTAAGCAATATACGGTTCCCCTGCGTTAGCAGTAGAGGGTTTTAACCTAGACCACTATTATCTATACTTTGAGGCGGCCTGGTCGGGGTCGAGCCGTACGCCTCTGATCTTGCGTGAGGTGTGGCGCGCGACGAGCCGTGCCGTCAGTGCTGGCCCGCCGGTGCGTTGGCTGTGCGCGAGTAGGCGCTGCTCTGCGTCGAGGATGTCTTGGCTGGAGTAGACGATCTGATCGACCGGCTGGAACCGGTTGCCCTCGCCCTCGATGTAGTGGGCGGGCACGGCGCGATCGTAGTCCGGGGTGAGCCGGAGCGATTCGGCTTCGGCGTGCGCGACGATCTGATCGAGCACGCAGATTCGGTCGTCGGTGGTTGCGAACCGGACGCCCATGATCTGCCGCATCGTCTCGGCGTGCAGGTTCCATCGCCCCCAGGTTGCACGCCGGTTCGCTACCTCCATCAGCACCACGGAGGCAAGATCCTCGATCTGCTCCAGCCCGAGATCGTCCGCGCGCAGTCGGGCTTCGGTCGCCCCCGGTCGAGCAGGTGTTGCGCCCAAGTCGGTGCGTCCTTGCGAAGTACGACCTCGGCTCGCGCACGCCAGTCGGCAGTGAGGTCGGCCAGTGAGTGCAGTTCTTTCTCGGGCCTGGTCTCCAAGGTCGCCTGCTGGCGGAGCTTCGCAATCGTCGCCGCCGAGGGTTGTCGCCCGTGCTTGGCGACGTACTGCTCGATCAGCCGGTTCTTGAGCTGCTCGATGCCCTCCGCGCCGTCAACGCCTCCGGTCGTGCGACGCGAGAACTCCGCGATCAACGCGGGCGATACACCCTCGATCTCCCACCCGGTATTACGGTCTTTGCCCCGGTCGACGGGCACCCACGTCACCCCGAGCAGCCGCGCGGTGTGGTCGGAGACAAACGCGTTGTACGACTCCGAGAGCACGACAGCGGCCTTGTGCAGTCGGCGGGAGTCGAGCGTGCGCCAGCGCCCATCCTCGCCCTGCACCTTGTTCGACACCACTACGTGTGTATGCAGTTGCGGGTCAGCGGCTCGGGAATCGTAGTGATCAAACGCCGTGGCGATCACGCCCACGATCGGCATCTGCGCGACACCACCCGCGCCGACGCGGGTTACGGCGACCCGCTCTTCCAGCAAAGCGATCGTGTCGCGCATCGCAGCGTGATGCGCCCGCGCAATCAGCGCTTGCGTGCCCGCATCAGCGACGCCCCAGATCGCGCTGACCGACTTGGGCGGGGAGAACGTCAAGTCGAAACCTGCAACGGCAGTGCGCGGCTTCTTCGCAACCTCTTCCTCACTGATGCGCTGCACCACCTCTTCCCGCGCCTCGCCACGCAAGCCGGGATCGAGGCGTGCAATGCGGGCCGCAATCCGCTCGCGTGGGGGTTGCAGCGAGGGGAACCTCTTGCCGAGCTTCTCACGGGTGACCGGGTGGGTGCCGTCACCGAGCAGTCGGGCCAGGTGTTCATCAGTCACCGTGTCGCCCTCGGCCAACGCGGGGCTGCGCCCGTCGTTGAGACTCATCAGACCGGTGCCGACCCACGTTCCGGGCGGGCAGCCGGACTCGGTGTAGTACCGGGTCAGCGGGCTGCTCATCTCCCGGTCGCCGTCACCAACGACGACCGATTTCAACAAGTACTCGTAGCCCTTGCCGGACGACATGACCCGGATGGTCATCACCACGACGCCCCCTCCCCAAGACCGTCACAGGAGGGGCGATCTCGGGAGTCAGGTGCGTGCGCAGCGCGCGGCCCGCACTCTTAGTGCCAGACGTGTGGGGATCAATCGCCGGGGCTGTCAAGGGCCATGGGTGGTGCACCTCCGCCTTGAACACAAGCAGCCCTGATATCGAAGTGCGGTGTGCTAGCATATAAAGTATGGAGATGATTGAAGTAGACAGGATGTAGCCACCGAACTGCCGGTGGCTCTCGCTGCGGTGGCCTCTAGCCCGAGTCAGTGAGCGATCTATTTTTGCACGCCAGTCCGTTTCCTTCGGAACGTTGATACGCGCGCATCCTTCACTGGCACGTTCGCATAGTACCGACTTCGGTCCCGAGTGCACTTTGTGCGAACGCGCGGCCCCGCCTCTTTGGTGCGCCATCAGATTTCTTCTTGACGTCGAGTGATGGCTTCAGGTCTTCGAACCCAGATTTGCACCACCTAGCGGCGTGACCTGTCGCTACACCTGCGCGGTCCCGTAGTCGGTTGTCCTGCCAGCTCCGCTGGCATCTACAACCTGCTCACGAAAGATGCCGCCATGCAGCACCGCACGTCACGTTCTCGCACCCGCCATCGCCGCGCTCACTGGAAGACCACCGCCCCCGCACTCACCACCTGCGCCAATCCCGCCTGCGGAAGGGACACCCCTCTCCACCGCGCCTGCCAGTACTGCGGCTTCTGCCGAGGGCGTGAGGTCCTCCCACCCCGAGGCGGTGACTCATGAACACCGTTCTGACCACCCGGAGCCGTTGGATGCGTATTCGCGGTCACCTCGAGCAAGCCGGCGAGCCGACGTTCCGCTTCCGGCAGCTCATCACCGCATGGCAAGGCTCGACCGCTGAGACGTTCGCCGACGTTCACGCTCTTCCGGCGCGGCTGCGCGACGAGCTGACGGAGCGGTTCGGCCCGCGGCTGCACCCGCTCACGGTGCTGGAAGTCCAGCGCGATGAACAAGTCGAGAAGGTGCTGTTCGCCTCGGACAGCGGCGCGCGCATCGAAGCCGTCGTCTCGCACTACCGCGCCGGATGGGATTCGATGTGCATCTCGTCGCAAGCAGGCTGCGGCCTAGGCTGCACCTTCTGCGCGACCGGCGCCGTCGGGCTGATCCGCAACCTCACCGCGGACGAGATCGTCGCGCAGGTGATGCACCCGCGCTGGACGCAAGCAGGGCTGCCACGGCCCGCGAGCGTGGCCTTCATGGGAATGGGTGAGGCGCTCGCCAACCCGCACATGTTCGACGCGCTGACCCTGCTGACCGATCAGGCGTACGCCGGCATGTCGGCTCGCCGGATCACGGTGTCCACTGTCGGGTTCGCGCCGAACCTCGAGCGTCTCGTGAACGAGCACCCGCAGGTGACGATCACACTCTCTGTGCACTCGCCGTTCCCGGGCCAGCGGGCGCAGATCATCCCCCTTGAGGAGCGGTTCCCGCTCGCGCGGAACCTCGACGTCCTCGACCGACACGCCGCCACGAGTCGCAGAAAGGTGTACCTCGCCTACCTGCTGATCGCAGGCGTGAACGACAGCGACGAGCACCTCGCAGCGCTGGCCGAACTGGTCCACGAGCGCTCGCGGCCGGAGCTGTTCCACGTCAGCGTCATCCGCTACAACGAGGCTGCCGGAACCGTTCCCGAGTATCGCGCACCCTCGTCAAATCGGGTGGACGAGTTCGTGCACGGATTGATCGCTCGTGGCATCCATGCGACAAGGCGTCGCCAGTTCGGCGCCGGCATCGACGCGGCCTGCGGCCAGCTCCACGCAAACTACCTCCCCCAGCCCTCACCAGGCGCTGCCCCCATCGACGCAGAACTAATCCCCGTCGCGCCCGCCGGCAGTTGACGGCAGAGAAAGAGAAGCACAGCAATGTCTACGAAATCCGCAATCACCCTGCGCAATCTGACCTTCGAGTGGCCCGACGGCACCATCGCCCTCGACAGCGTCAACGGCACCTTCAGCACCGGCCGAACCGGGCTGATCGGCCGCAACGGTGCCGGCAAGTCCACCCTGCTCCGTCTTATCGCGGGCGAGCTGCAGCCGACCTCCGGCCACATCGACGCTGGCGACGAGGTCGGTTACCTGCCGCAGACGCTCACGCTGCGACGCGACACGACGATCGCCGAGCTGCTCGGCATCAAGCCGATCCTCGATGCGATGAAGGCGATCGAGTACGGCGACGTCGCCCAACGTCACTTCGACGCGATCGGCGACGACTGGGACATCGAGTCCCGCGCCGACGAAGCTTTGCACCAGATCGGGTTCTCCGCCGCAGACCTCGACCGCCGCGTCGCCGAGGTCTCCGGCGGCGAGGGCATGCTCATCGCGATCACCGGATTGCGCATCCGTCGTACCCCGATCACGCTACTCGACGAGCCCACCAACAACCTTGACCGTGCGACACGGACGAAGCTGGCCAAGTTCGTGGACCAGTGGCCCGGCACGCTCATCGTCGTCAGCCACGACCTCGAGCTGCTGGAGCACATGGACAGCACCGCCGAGCTGTACGCCGGGAGACTTGACACATTCGGCGGCCCGTACAGCGCCTGGAAGGAACACCATGAACAGGAGCAGGCCGCCGCGGTGCAAGCCGCACGTTCCGCCCAGCAAGCGCTGAAGGTGGAGAAGAACCAGCGTGTCGAGGCTGAGACGAAGCTTGCGCGTCGCGAACGAACCGGCAAGAAAACCCAGAAGGACGGGGGCATCCCCAAAATCCTCGCCGGGAACCGCGCCAGTAAGGCGCAGGCATCTGCCGGATCGTTACGGTCGACCCTCGACGACAAGGTTCAGGCCGCACAGGCCGCCGTCGACGCCGCCGACGCCCGACTCCGAGACGACGAGCACATCCACCTCGTCCTGCCCGACCCCGACGTGCCTCGCGGCCGACGCCTGGCCGAACTGGAGGACGAAGGCAGGAGCATCGTGATCCAGGGTCCGGAACGTGTCGCGCTCATCGGCGCGAACGGAGCCGGAAAGTCAACCTTGATCGAACAGCTCATCCAGCGGACCGACCCGGTTCCCGGGCGCCCCCACGGGCGGCTCGTCACCGAGCTCGTCGGTTTTCTCCCGCAACGTCTCGACGGACTTGACGACGACGCCAGCGCGATCCAGAACGTGCAGTCCGTCGCTCCCAATACCCCCGCCGGTACGGTCCGGAATCAGCTTGCCCGGCTGCTCCTTCGCGGTGACAGCGTCGACCGCCCAGTGCGTACGCTCTCCGGCGGCGAACGATTCCGAGTGTCACTCGCACGGCTGCTTTTGGCCGATCCGCCCGCCCAGCTACTGATCATGGACGAACCGACGAACAACCTCGACATCACCAGCGTCGAGCAACTCGCCGAAGCCCTAGACGAGTACCGCGGGGCACTACTCATCGTCAGCCACGACTTCGCGTTCCTGGAGAGGATCGGCGTCGAGATCATCCTCGAACTCGATGTGCACGGACGGATGCATCAGCGCCACAGTCTCGGAAACCGAGCAGATCAAGTCTGAAGTGTGATGCCCAGCATCCTCACACTCATGCTTGGTTATGACATTGGCGCGCAATGCAAAAAGATTTGCTTTTTGATCCGAGGGGAATTAACTATTTCACTCCGCTGTTGGCACGTTCTCGAACGATAACTCGTCCGGTCGGACCCATCGCCTACGACTGCGTCAAGGTGATCGTCGTACGTGACGGCAGCGCAATACTGTTCAGCGAATTCGGGCAACAACCGGTCAAGATCGGCGACGTGATCCTGCTGGGCGCGAACGTGCTGTGCGGGTCTGAACCCGAGGGGCACATCACGGTCACCACGATCTACGCCGACACCGACTTCATCCTCGACCAAGTGCGGTGGCAGTACGCTGGGCTGTTGCAGGATCGACTCGAAGCCCAGGGGTTCGCCGAGATGATCTACACCGAGCCGGCTCAGACTCTCCGCTTGGGCGAGGATCGGGCTGGGATGCTGCTGCCGTGGCTGGATGAGTTGGTCGCGCTCAGCGTCGATGGGAACTTCGTGCGGCACTATCTGCGGATGCAGGCGCTGTGGTTCCAGATCGCTTACGTGATCGCCCCGCATGTGAAAGCATCTCCAGTGCGCGTTTCGCCCTGGTCAAGTCCGCGGAAGTGGTGTATCTGCCTTTCGATAAAACAAGCAGCATGACGGTGTCAGGGACCGGCACGAGCCCGATGGTGAGACTGGCTCATGCGACCTCCTGAGTGGACTCGCCGGCATCGATGACGGCGGCGGCCATCATCGCGTTCGTCTGCTCCAGACTCGTCAGCGACATGTAGCGCTTCTGCTGGATCCACTCATCATGCTGCTCCGCCAGCACCGCCCCGACCAGACGGACCACGGCGTCGCGGTTCGGGAAGAT
>JBHADA010000236.1:0-3138 GCA_041854805.1 Arachnia sp. | reverse complement strand
GATCCTGAAAGCAAAAAGTTCCTCTGCGGTGGTCTCGATCCCGTCGCTGTCGGTGTCGGCAGACGCTTCAGTATCGGATTCCGCGCTTGGGCCCGGTTCGACTGGGGCTGCGGTGGTGGAGATGTCGGACGTGCCCAGAGCGGCTTTGAGGCGGTCGTTGACGCGGTCGTTGAGGAATTGCCGGAGTGCTGTGTCAACGATGCCAACGAATTTTTCCTGAACACCTTGGGTGAACCGCCCGTCATAGACACGCTGGGTCAGCAGTTTGACGAACTCGGCACTGGGCTCTGTGAACTCTGCGGCAATCTCGCGCTTGATGGCTCCGACGTACTTGAGTTGCTCGGCGGCGGTGACGACTGAGGTGAGGTCGAAGCTGCTCTTGGTGAGCTTCCTCAGCTCAGGGAGGAGAGTTTCGTCGATGTCGAGGAAGTCGAGGACAAGGAAGGGGCGGGCATCCATCTTGTTGGGCGCGTCGAGGTCGGTGTAGAAGTTGTAGACGCGCCCGTTGGTGAGGATAGCGACCCTGGCTGAGGTGACGGCGAAGTATCTGTAGAGCTGGGAGGCGTGTTCGAGGGTGAGTTTGCCGGTGACCTTCTTGCATTCGACGAGGATCTGGACTGCGCCGTCGTGGGTGATGGCGTAGTCGATCTTCTCGCCCTTCTTCACCCCGACGTCGGCGACGAACTCGGGGGTGACCTCCCGAGGGTCGAAAACGTCGTAGCCGAGCACGGTTGAGATGAACGGCATGATGAACGCGGTTTTGGTGGCTTCCTCGGTTTCGATGGCCTCCCACTGTTGGGAAACCTTCTCGGCAAGTGCGTTCAGGGCGTCGATGAAATCCATGATTCCTCAGGGTCGATTCTTGTAGTGGTGTGCAGACCGGGACGGTGTCAGCGGGACTTGGGTCGCCGAGTTGCCGACGCGGGTGTCGAGTCGTTGCCAGGCAGAGATGATGCCTGGGGACACGTCGAGTTCGATGGCGAGATCACACACGTTGTCGCCGACCCGGCTGGTGGCCTCGACGTACTCGCCGTTCGTGATGAGTAGGCGTGCTGCGTCCTCGTTGACGCGGTCCTCGACTGCCTGGTCCTGAGGGCCGTCATCACCTCTGAGGGCGTGCGATACCTCATGCGCGAGGGCCGATACCCGTTGCGCAGGAGCCATTCCTCTGCGTAGGTAGATCCGTTGCTCGTCGGCAACGTACTGTCCGCGCATCTCACCAGGTAGGTCAGCGACGTGGACTGTCACGCCGTTGGCGCGTGCAGTGTTGAGGAGACGTGTTTCGCGAGGATCGAGCTGACTCATCTGCGTCTCGCCATCTCCGCCGCTTCATCGTCAGGATCTCCTCCATCTAGGAGGGCAGCAGCGTTCCTGAGATGCATGTACTCGATCCAGGTACGGTCGCCACCATCCTCACCGTAGCCAGCATTAGGCACCCCTCGCAGCCTGGGCCCACGGGAAGCGATCAACTTGCGCGCGTGATCGCGCGAGGCAATCGCAGCGACCATCAGAAGTTCATCGAGCTCGCCATCACGGACCTCACTAATGAGGTCGCCAACCAGACGCTCAACGATCGCACGATCGTTCATGGTGGTCGACGAGGACGACGCAACACCTGCGGGCGCGCTCGCGGGCTCAGACATAGGGGTGGGATCTCCCCCATCGAGAATGGCCTGGGCAGAACCCGGCTTCCACCGAAGGGCATCGTCCAACGCCCAGAGCGTCGTACGCGAGTAGCTCTTTCGTCGTCCGTTCTCGATCTCACCGATGAGCCGCGGCGACACGGAGGAAGCCTCTGCAAGGCGCTTGGCTGTACGAATCCCCAGTTCAATGCGTCGAGCACCAACCGCCTCTGCAAGGCGTTCAGGATGCGACGCAGCTGTCATGACAACAGGATGTAAGAAACCGACAGGAACAGCAAGCGAGGACACGCGGGCACAAAGCTGCGACACGCCGGAAATACCGTCATGTCATTACAGGCATGTAACTGCGTTCTGACCAGTAAGAACGACTACATACCCGCCTGTTCCCAAGAGGATGTATTGCAAACGGCATTTTGTTCCTGTATGGTCACTGGCATGGACAGGCACACAACCGCACACGAGGAACAAATTCGGCAGGGAGCAACACTTCGTACGATTCGCGAACTGCGCGGGCTCAGTGCAAACGATCTCGCCCTAGAGCTCAACATCTCGCGCCCCTACCTCGTAAACATCGAGGCAGGCCGGAAGAAGCTCAACCCCATCCTCGTCGCCCGCATCGCAGCGGCGCTCGAAGTGCCGCAGATAGCCCTCGTCCGTGAGGGGTATTTCGATCGGGAGGACGCGGAGCGCCGCGCCGAGATACGTCGGTTGGAACGTCAGATCGAGAACTTGCAAGCTTGCCTGGATCAGGCTCTGACGGACGGCCATCGCCTGCGCGACGAGCTCGATGCTGCGCTCGCGGCCACGAAGGGGGTGGCGTGATGCGAGCGCGCCGCACGTTGCCTGGCGAGCGTACGGCTCCGGCGTCAGCGGTGTTCGACGAGGACACCTGGTATCCGCCGGCGGATGTGATGCAGCGCTTGTCGCTGTCGCGTAAGACAGTTGACCGTCTTGTGGCAGATGGGCTGGTGCGGGGGATGAGGATTCGGGGGTCGGTGAGGCTCCTGGGCGCGGACCTCAATGGGCTAATGGAGCCGATTGGCCCACCGAAGGTGGCGGGCTGAGCCGAGCGCGTTGGTCGCGCGTCATGCGGTCTTGCAGGCAATCACAGTCAGAAGAAAGAGAAGTGCCCCGCCTGAGTTTTGAAAGGCCGGGCGGGGCGTGAGCGAAAGGTTGATTTCAATGCTCGACGGGAATCGTATCAGGGGGTGGCGGGCCATGCTGCAGGCGTGGCGCTCAAAGCTTCCCGTGCAGGAGCCGGTGGAGGAACCGGAGGCCGTCCTCGTTGAGAAGCGAGTCGCGCCGCGGTCGACCGAGTGGTGCCGCTTCGGGGAGGTTGGCGAGCCTTTGTCGGATGAGGAGTGGGAGGCCATGGTCCAAGTTGCGCGCCGGCGGTTGATTGCTGCGCGCATGCCGAAGGATCTCGGGCGTCGCTTCCTCGCCGATTGCGGTATCGCCGTTGAGGAGGTGGCGTCGTGAGGGTCGCGAGGATCGT
>JBHADA010000235.1:0-10297 GCA_041854805.1 Arachnia sp. | reverse complement strand
GATGTTGTCGCTGACCACAGCGCCGCCAATGCCGCCTGGGGCCAGGGTCAGCGATGGTGCCAGTCCCGTGGTGACGCCGACGGCTCCCAGCGAGCCCCACGTGTTGACCAGCACCCTGAAGGCGGGCTTCTCGATACCGAAGGCCAGCACGGCCTCCTCGTCGCGGGAATGGATGACGACGGTGTGCCCGTCGCCGCCGAAGCGCAGCAACTCGGTGGCCCGTTCGCAGCCCTCGTGCCAGCCGTCGACCACCATGAACCCCAGCACCGTGGTGAGCTTCTCGCGAGACAACGGGTGCTCCGGCCCGATGCCGGCGAGGTCGGCCACCAGGATGCGGGCCGTGCTGGGCACGTCGATGCCCACCTTCCGCCCGATGTACTGGGGCGTGCGGCCCACGAGGTCGGCCACCATCATGCCGTTGGGGCGGAACATCGCCGCGGCGAGCTTGTCGGCCTCCTCCGAGGTGAGCCAGTGCGCCCCGCACTCCTTCATCTCCACCTTGAGGCGTTCGGCGATAGGAGCGTCGGCGATGACCGCCTGCTCGGTGGCGCAGATCGTCGAGCAGTCGAAGGACTTGGATTCGACGATCATCCGGGCTGCCTTGACGACGTGCGCGGTGCGGTCCACGTAGGCGGGCACGTTGCCCGGGCCGACACCCAGCGCCGGCTTGCCCTGGCTGTGCGCCGCCTTCACCATGCCGGGGCCGCCGGTGGCGAGGATCATGTCGGTGGCGTGATGGCCCATGAGTTCGTTGGTGCCCTGGATGGTCAGATCCGTCAGGCAGCCCACCAGGCCCGGAGGCATGCCGGCGCGTTCCCCGGCCTCCACCATGACCCGCACCGCTTCGGCCGTGCTGTTCTTGGCCGATGGGTGGGGCGCGATGACGATACCGTCGCGGGCCTTGACGGCCAGCAGGATCTTGAAGATGGCCGTCGAGGTGGGGTTGGTCGACGGGGTGAGCGCCACGATGACACCCACGGGCCAGCCGATCTCGATCACCTTCCGGGCCTCGTCGTGGCGCAACACGCCGCAGGTGGGAACGTCCTTGATGGAGTCCCACACGTTGCGGGCCGCAAACTCATTCTTGAGCTGCTTATGCGCCGGGTACCCGAAACCGGTCTCGTCGTGTGCCATCTGTCCCAGCCGAGCCGCCTCACGCAGCGCGGCGGCGACCATGGCCTCGCAGATCCGGTCCACGTCCTCCTGCGGGGTGAACTGGAAGCCGCGCATGGCCTCCTTGGCGCGGGTGACGAGGTCCCGGGCCTGCTGAATGGATGTGAGGTCCTTGTCCATGCTCAGCACTTCCGGGGGGCTCGGGCCACGTCGAGGACGGCGTCTCGGAACGCGCCGCAGGCGGCGCGGCAGGCGCTCTGGCTGCCGGTGAGCAGCCCGCCCGCGAAGTTGGTCTCGGACGGCGGTTCGTAGAACACCTTCATCTCCACCTCGGCTGCCTTCATGGCGGCGTCAAGCCCGAAGGTCGCCTCTAGGGGCGGCGCGATGAGGTAGGCCAAGGGCTGGCCCTGCGGGATGCCCGCGGCATCACTCAGGTAGCTGCCGGTGCTGGAGATGAGGTGCGGGAAGAACGCCAGTTCGCCCGCCTCGTCGGCGGCATAGAAGCAGGCCTCCTCCTCCGCATAGGCGACGCAGGCGTCGAGCCCGGAGCGGACCTCGGCCGGGGTGGGCCCGGCGAGGATGCCGATGATCTCGCCCGACAGCGGGCCGGACGCGTTACCCGAGCCGGCGTAGAAGCTCTTCGCGTAGACCACGTCCACCTCGGCGAACTTGGTGGCCTCGTCGAGGGAGACGTAGAGGGCGTCGTCGATGTCGCAGGTGATCAGCGCCAGGGAGCGCTGATCGTCGCGCAGCTTGAGGTGCTGCGCGTAGCCGCGGTCCACGTTGGAGATGATGCGCGTGGCCAGGATGGTCGGCTTGATGGGGTCAAGGATTGCCATGAGTAATTCTCCTTATGCCTCGCCGCTCAGGGAGCGGAGCTTCACGCCCGAGGCGCTGTGCTGGATCATGCGCTTGACCACCTCGACGACGTAGGCGCCGGCCTCGAGCGGGTTGGTGCCGCCGTGGGTGGTGATCATGCAGATGAGGTCCCGGTCGGCGTCGTTCTTGCCTGGCTGCGGGTCGTAGCCCATGTAGACGCTCATCGCGTCGGCGATGCCCAGGCCGGGGCGTTCCCCGATGAGCAGCAACACCACCTTGGCCTGGATGATGGTGTTGACGTCGTTCATGATGCCCACGCGGCAGTTCTCGATGAGGAATGGGGTGCCCAGCTTGAGCCCGGCCGTGCTAAGCCCCTGCTCGATCACGGGATAGATGTCGGCCAGGTTGCTGCTGATGGCGGCGGCCGACAGCCCGTCGCCCACGCAGATCTGCACGTCTGGGCGCTTGACACAGCGTTCCTCGATGGTGGCGCGTGCCTCGTCGCTGAGCTTGCGGCCAAGGTCTGGGCGCAGCAGGTATTCGGCGCGGTCGGCCGCCTGGCTGTGAACGGTGAATAGTTTCTGCTGTTCACGCGCCGATTCCTCGATGACGCCGTAGATGGCGTCCTGGGTGACCGCGTGGTCCGCCTGGAACAGCAGCAGCGGCGCGGTCTTGACGCGTGCCCCTGCCCGGCCGACGCCCAGCCTGGCGTTGGTGGTGGCGCAGAGGTTGCGCAGGCCGTCCGCGTCGTAGGGATTGTCGACGCGAAGCTTGCGCCGTTCCGATTCGACGGTGGGGTCGGGCAGGTCGATCACGAGTTCGCCGGGCCCGGTGGACGGGGCTGACGCGGCCGCGGCGGACGCGCCGGTGGGTGTGGTCACGCCCTCGCGTTGGAGTTGCGCGAGCACCTTGGCGACGATGGCTTCGAGTTGGTCATTCATGTCGGATCACCTCTTGAGGAAGAACGAGGGGTCGCCGGCGAGATCGGTGAGCTGCCCGTTCTTCCACAGCCCAATCTCCTCCATCCAAGCCTCGAACTCGGGCAGTGGACGCAGCCCGAGGGCCTGCCGCAGCGCCGGGGCGTCGTGGTAGGCGGTGGACTGATAGGACAGCATCGCGTCGTCACCCTGCGGCACGCCCATGATGAAGCTGCCGCCAGCGGCGGCGAACAGCACGGCCAGGTTCTCCAGGTCGTTCTGCGTGGCCTTGGCGTGGTTGGTGTAGCACACGTCACAGCCCATGGAGATGCCCGTGAGCTTGCCCATGAAGTGGTCCTCTAGGCCGGCCCTGGTGATCTGGGTGGCGTCGTAGAGGTACTCGGGGCCGATGAACCCGACGACGGTGTTGACCTGGTACGGGTCCCACCGCTTGGCCATCGAGTAGATGCGGGCCTCCAGGCAGAGCTGGTCGGCGCCATGGTGCGCGTCGGCCGACAGGGCGGAGCCTTGGCCGGTCTCGAAATACATGTAGTTGGGGCCGGTGGGCCAGCAGTACTTCTTGGCCAGTTCGTAGGCCTCGTCGATGAGTCCGACGCTGACGCCGAAACTCTCCATGGCCTTCTGCGAACCGGCCAGCGACTGGAACACCAGCCCGACGGGGGCGCCGCGCTTGAGGCACTCCATCTGGGTGGTGACGTGGGCCAGCACACAATTCTGGGTGGGGATCTCCCAGCGGTCGATGATCTCCTTGGTCATCTCCAGCAGCCGCGACACGGAGCTGACCGAGTCGTCGGAGGGGTTGATGCCGATGACGGAGTCCCCGGAGCCGTAGGAGAGGCCCTCGTAGGTGGTGGCGCGGATGCCGTCGACCGAGTCGGTGGGATGGTTGGGCTGGTTTCGCGAGGCGAGCCTGCCGGGCTGGCCGATGGTGTTGTTGCAGTGCTTAACCACATGGATCTTCTTGCCGCCCAGCACCAGGTCAAGGTTGCTCATCAGTTTGGTGACGGCGGCCACCATCTCGCCGGTGAGCGCGTTGCTGACCCGACGGATCATGTCGTTGGTGGTGTTGTTGCTGAGGATCCACTCGCGGAACTCGCCCACCGTCCAGTTCTTGATCTCGGCGTAGATGGTCTCGTTGACGGCGTCGTCGATGACGCGGGTCACCTCGTCCTCGTCGTATCCCACGACGGGGTTCTCGCGCAGGGCGCTGAGCGGCACCTCCGCCAGCACCAGCCGCGCGGCCACCCGCTCGGCCGCGGTGTTCGCCGCGATCCCTGCCTGACGATCGCCCGACTTCTCCTCGTTCGCCTTGGCGAGGAGCTCCTTCAGGTCGCGGAACTCGTAGGTCTCACCGAACAGCTTCGTGCGCAGCAGCATCAGGCCACCTCCCTCACGTTCATGATCGATTCCTTCACTTTTCCGGGGTCCTTACTGGTAGAAGACGAGGGTCTTGACGGATACGGGCACGACTCGGCCTTCGAAGAGCGGCTCACCGATGTCGATGAAGTCGCCCTCGCCCAAGCCGATCTGGTCGACGACGATGACGGGCAACGCGGGGCTGCGCGACTTGATGGTCTGTCCCAGCACCTGCGCGTAGTCCTGCTCCGTGACGAGCACGAGGGGCTTTCCCGGAGGCAGGTAGTCGTCGGCGAAGTCGGCCAGGCCGGTGGCGATGGCGATGACCTGCGGGTAGGCCATGCGCTGGGGCAGGTCCAAGGTGATGACGAAGTTTCCCTGGTCGGCCTCGCCACGGTCCCAGCGGCGCACAGCCTGGCTGATGGCGCGTCGGACGGCGTCGGCGTCGGCGTAGCCGGGCACGGCCTCCACTAGGCGAGGCTCGATGACGGGCAGGTTCTTCAACGGCAGGTGCTGGCGTTCGGTCCAGATGGTGGAGCCGGAAAGAGTGACCTGCTGGCTGGCGGCGCCGAGCACGGTGGCCCGCAGTGTCTGCGCGGGCTCCTCGACGCGCAGCGTCTGCCAGCGCGGGTTCTCGCGCAGCGACTGGGCGAACAGGGGCCCGACGTCGCCGTAGCGGGCCACCTCCCGCACCGTCGAGCATGGCAGACCGGCGTAGTAAGCGGCACCCACACCGCCAGAGACGAAGTAGGCCGCCACCGTGGAGTCGATCTCCAGCGGCGGGGTGAGGGCCAGTTTCTGGCCCAGCGGGGACGTGTGGCCGAGCACGAGGTCGACCACCACGTCGGCCATGGCATCGGTAAAGGCCCGCAGGGTCTCGAGGCTGACCGGCTGGCCCACTCGCAGGCCGGTCAGGCCGAGGGATTCGGCCACCACCTGCCCGCCGGGTTTGAGGTGGAGCAGCACCCCGGTGTCCGGGTCCACCATGGCCTGGCGGCCGCCCACCATGACGGCGGCGGACGAGACGTGCTTGCCCGCGCGGAAGATGGCGGCGTTGGCCGAACCGCCCCCCACGTCCACGTTGACGATGGTGGCGTAGTGGTCGGCGGCCCAGTCGCTGGCGCCGGAGCCGCGCCCCGCGATCTGGGATTCGAGGTTGGGCCCGGCGACCGTGACCACGAAGTCGCCGGCCAGGTCTGACAGTCCCTGCAGGATGGCCTCGGCGTTGCGGGTGCGAGCCGTCTCGCCGGTGATGATGACGGCGCCGGTCTCCACCTGGGACGCGTCGATTCCGGCGCGTTCGTATTCGCGGTGGATGATGCCCACCAGCGCGCCGACGTTGATCTCGTCGGGCGCCGACAGCGGGGTGAGGTGGGGTTCGCTTTGGTACAAGACCGTGCGCTCGTCCACGTCGAGCCGTGGCACCAGGCCGAGGCGGGCCTGGTTGCTGACCGTCAGCTTGGACAAGACGAGCTGGCTCGTCGTCGTGCCGATGTCGATGCCGACGCTGAGCATGTCCCTGGTCTTGGTCACCATGTGGTCAATGCTTCCGGAAGGTGGTCTCGCCGTCGACTTCCAGTGAGTCGAGGATGGCCATGATGACGCGGTCGACGGGGGCGTCGTCGTTGCCGAGGGCGCGGCGGGCGGCGCTGCCCGAGGCGACGAGCACCAATTCGCCCTCCCCGGCGCCGACGATGTCAGCCGCGACGAAGGCGTCGCCGTGGAGCTCGTCGCCGGGGGTGGCGGCCTTGACGATCAGCAGCTTGGACCCGCGGATGCTGTCTGGCTTGATCGTCGAGACCGCCGACCCGATGACGCGTGCGATGAGCATCAGGCGGCTTCCTCCGCCGCCTTGGCCTGGGCGGCGACTTCAGACTTCTTTAGTCCCTTGCCGAAGAGCAGCAGCGCCAGGATGACGCCGGTGATGCCGGCCATCAGCTTGCCCGCGATGACGGGGGTGATCATGTCGCGCGAGACGCCTGCGGTGAAGCCGAGGTGGTCGCCGAAGGCGAAGGCGGCGCCGACGGCGAAGGCTGCGTTGAGCACCTTGCCCCGCGGGTCCATCTCCTTCATGATCTGGAACATCGGGATGTTGTTGGCCAGGGTGGCGATCATGCCGCCGGTGGCCTTGTCGTTGATGCCGATGAGTTGGCCCAACTTGCTGAGTGGCCCGCTGGCGAGCTTGATGATGAGGTGCACGGCGGGGAAGGCCCCCAGCAGCATCATGGCAATGGCCCCAACCACCGCGATTCCTTCGGTCACGGGGGTCAGCTCCCACCCCGTGGGCATGATCTTGACCTTGGTCATGAACTCAAACACGCCGATGGCCAGCCCGATGCTGATCACGGCGACGAGCCCCTTGCCGAACCATTCGAAGCCCTTGGTCATGGCGTCGGGGAAGCGCCACAGCCCCAGCGCGATGAGTAGCGCGGCGATGACGATGGGGATGAGGTTGACCAGCACCATGGCGACGGGGAAGCCCGCGACGAGGCCGGAGACGAGCACGCCCACCGGAATGGAGCAGATGCCGGCGAGGATGCCCTTGGCCAGATAGGAGCGATCCTCCTTCTGGATGATGCCCAGCGATACGGGAATGGTGAATACGACGGTGGCGCCCATCATGGAACCGAGCACGAGGCCGGAGAGCTGGGCCGCCTGGAGGTTGTCAGTCATCTGTTGCGCCAAGGGCCAGCCACCCATGTCGTTGGCGAGCAGGGTACCGGCGAACATGGCCGGGTCGGCGCCCACAAGGGAATAGATGGGGCTAACGATGGGGTTGAGCAGCTTGGCCAACACTGGCGAGAGCGACATGACGCCTACCATGGCCAGCGCCAAGGGACCCATGGCGTTGAACCCCTCCTCGAACTGCTCGCCTAGGCCAACCCTGTTGCCGAGCGCCCTATCGACTGCACCGAGAACCATGCAGATCATCAAGACCCACACGATGATTTCATTGATGCCCACTCTGACTCCTGTTCGCGCGACTCCGCGTCGCTGATCGGCTCCATGCTGCCGGTTCCCCAGGGCAGCGCCCAGACCACTTAGCCCCGAACCCACAGACCACTTTCCTTCCGGCGGCGCGGGCGGGGTGAGCGCTCAGCCGGGGTGAACGCACGGGGACTGACCGGCGCCGAAGGGTACCCTGGGCCGTATGCCCAGGACAGCCCCCGTATTGAAGCTGAACCTGGTGTTGGACCCAGGGGTCCAACCGGTCTTCCGCCGCGTCGTGGACGCGGTGACCCGGGCGATTGAGGAGGGCAGCCTCGTCGACAACGACCTGCTCCCCTCCACGCGGCGCTTCGCGGAGGCCTACGGCGTGGCGCGTTCCACCGTCGTCGAAGCCTACGAGACGCTCGGCGGGTTGGGCCTCGTGCACGCGTCGCACGGCTCCGGCACCCGGATCAGCCCTGGCGCGCGTGATCTGCTGCGCGGCCTGGGCCCCGAGACTCCCTCCCCCACCCGCCAGGGCCGGCGGCCGCGTCCCGACGCGGTCAACCTCACGGTCCCGGCGGCGGCTGACCGGTCCATGATCAATGTGCGTGACTGGAACCGGGCCTGGCGGGAAGCGACCGACCCCCGCGATGACCGCACCGGGTGGCAGACCCTGGTGGCCGCGCTCAGCGACCATCTACGCTCGTTCCGCGGCATGGTGCTCAGGCAGGAGCAGGTGGTGCTACGGCCCAGCATCGGCGGCGCGATCGGCGACATCGTCCACGGCTTGGACCTGCGCGGCACCAGCGTCGCCATCGAGGATCCGGGGTATCCACGGATCCAGCGCCATCTCGTCAACGAGGGCTGCCGGGTGCGCTGCGTGCCGGTGGACGAGGAGGGCCTGCGGATCGACATGCTGACTGGGGCGGACCGGGTGGTGCACGTCACCCCGGCCCGGCAGTGGCCCACCGGGGTGGCGATGAGCCAGCGCCGCCGCGAGGAGTTGCTGGACTGGTCGGCGCGCACGGGCGGCGTCATCGTCGAGAACGACTTGGACGCGGAGTTCACCTTCGGGCACGCCCCGCAGCCGACCCTGTTTTCCATGGCCGGCGGCGAGGCCCGGGTGATCTATCTGGGTTCGTCGGCCAAGCTCATCACCCCGGAGCTTGAGGTGGTGTGGCTGGTGGTGGACGACGCATTCCGCAAGCGCGCCTCGGACGTGGCCGCCGTGTCCGACTTCGCGGCGCGGGCCTTGGCCTATTACATCTCCTCCGGCGCCATGTACCGGCACCGCAACCGGGCGCTTGCCGTGTTCGGCGAACGCCGCGCGGCGCTGCTGGCCGCGTTGGAACGCTCGGCACCGCGGGTGCGGGTGGTCGGCGATCCAAGCGGCACCGAGGTGCTGCTGCGCCTGCCGGAGTCGACGGACGAACTGGCGGTGCAGTTGCGTCTGGAGGACGCCGGCTACCGGGTCTCTACGCTGGGCGACTTCGCCATGCGTCACCACTCCCCCGCTCTGCTCCTGCGCTACGGGGACCTGACGCCGGTGCAGGCGCGCAGTTTCGCGGAGACCCTGGCCAAGGCCATGTGAACCGGCCGACTTGTGGCCAACCGTCAGGTCTGACAATTCCGGCGCAACAAAGCTGAACCGGAACCTGGTTACCAGGCCCCGGTCCAACAGGTCTGCTTGCGTGCACCATGCGCACTTCATCGGTATCGCAGCCATCGCCACGACCGAGCCGGTGGGTGCTGACAATGAAGCCAAGACCACCTGACGACTCACAGTCTGCCCCAGTCGAAGCTACAGGTCAAGCCCCGGGAGGGCTCTGGGCTGTTCGGCCATCGTCAGAATATTTACTCTCCGAGTGCGTGCGTCATCAAAAGAGTCCAAGTCAAACGCTCGACGGAGCCTTGCCGCCACCTGCGCCTTCGGCGAGCCCGGCTCGCTACCGTTAGGGTTAGCCCCCTGGCGCCGGGCATGCGCGATCGCGCCAGCCACCAGGTCTGCTAATTGGAGTAGGTCGGTCGAGGTTGAATCGAGATCGTAGGCCGCAAGTACGGCGCGCGACCCGAGCACCCCGTTGACCCGATCGCGCACCCGCTCCGCGACACTTTCACCACGAGGTGTTTCCACAACATCGAGGAACACGTTCACCACCTCCCCGCGGTTCACATTGCCCAATACCAACTGGCCGGCCATCCGGGCTTGAACCAACCACGTCGGATCCTCGCTGAGGAATGTTTGCGTGCGTCGTAGACCGAGCCTCCAATCCGAGCGTCGCTTGCGGCCAGCATCTCAACGACATCGAAGTAGAACGGGAGGCTCTTGCGGGAGATCTCGCCGAACTTCGCCTCCTTGAAATGTCTGTGGCGTTGGCGTACGTCGTGCATCTCTCGGCGAAGCTTCGAAGTCGCTCGAACCTTAATGAAACCCACGACAAAGAAGCCTCCCGAGGAGTTCTTGGCCCCCGACTCGTCAATGAAGATCGTTGATACCTGAACCCTGCCGAGTTGGCATCGCGTTGCACCGCAAGCAGCCCCTCTCACCCCATGTCACCGCCATAGGCCGCTTCGTCAACCGGCATGGCGTCAAGGAGTCGCCGTTGGCGTAACTCGGCCACGGTTGGCGGCGCAGGCTCGGAGGACCTGGACCGCAGCTCGTTTTTCTCCCGCCGAAGCTCGTCCACCTCGCGGCGATAGCGCTCCAGCGGGAACGCGGAACTTTCAGCCTTGTTCACGTTTTACCTAGCCAGCGCTGCAAACATCGGTATCGATACGCCGGCGCCATCGGCGACACGCCCGTCAAGCACAACACCCGAGGCGGATTGGAGGCTCTTTCGCTGTGCCCACTCAGCGGCTCTGAGCGCCCAACCGGTAATCAACCCCACGGAAGGGCAAAGATCTAGTCACTCGCCCCAGCACGACGGGCTTAATCGCACGTAGCGCCATTTAACAACCTTCAGCAGTACTCCAGACATACGAAGCGCCCCCAACTCGGTGTTTACCGAAGCCAGGGGCCCAGTTTCGCGTTGGAGCGGGCGACGGGAATCGAACCCGCGTATCCAGCTTGGGAAGCTGGCGCTCTACCATTGAGCTACGCCCGCGCTCGCCCAAGAGTAGCAGGCCCCCAGCCCCAGGTC
>JBHADA010000234.1:0-14071 GCA_041854805.1 Arachnia sp. | reverse complement strand
TGTCTTCGACGACATCGTCTACTTCGGCTCCGACGCCGACGAGATCGAGCGGCTGGCTGGCCTGCTGGGCACCCGCGCCACGATGTGCGTCGTGCTGGGTGGCGCCCGGATTTCGCGCAAGGTCAACCTCGACATTGGCCGGGTGCACTACGACTTCATCCGTTTCGTCGGCACCACCGGCTCCGACCCGGCCGAGGGGTACACCTGGGTGCCGGCCACCGGCGACCTGCGCCCGGGCGACAAGGTCGCCATCATCGGCGCGGCGGGCCCGATGGGGCAGATGCACACCATGCGGGCCGTCACCTCGGGCGTCGAGGGCATCACGGTCGCCGGCACCGATCTGAGCGACGAGCGCTTGGCGCACCTGGCCTCCATCGTGGGCCCGGTGGCCGAGGCAAAGGGCGTGCCGCTGGAGATCATCAACACGGGCACGACCCCGCTGCAGCCGGGCTACACGCACCTGAGCTGCATGGTTCCGGTGCCGGCGCTGGTGGCCAAGGCCGTGGATCTGGCCGCCGAGGGCGCGATCATCAACGCGTTCGCCGGGATCCCGGCGGGCACGCTCGGCGAGTTCGACCTGCAGGGCATCATCGAGCGTCGGGTCTTCATGCTGGGCACGTCGGGCTCGGACGTCTCCGACATGCGTACGGTGCTGCGCAAGATCGAGGAGGGCATCATCGATACCCACATCTCGCTCGACGCGGTCACCGGCATGGCGGGCTTCAAAGACGCGATCGAATCGGTGATGAACCGCACCTCGGGCGGCAAGATCATGGTCTTCCCGATGCTGCACGACCTCCCGCTGATTCGTCTGTCTCAAATGCCAGAGAAGCTCCCGCACGTGGCGGCCAAGCTCAACAACGGCGTGTGGACCAAGGAAGCCGAGGAGGCGCTGCTGGCCGGCAACTGATCACTCCAGCCGACGAGGTGCGGCCCCAGACCCGCGGGGCCAAGTCCAGACGGGCCCACCAACAGCGCAACCAGATGCAGTTCACCTGCCTAACTGTGACCCGCTACTGCGGCCCGAACCGTTTGGGCGGCCGTAGCGTGGCTGCAGCCCCGGCTGCGGTTGAGCAAGCGCATGAGTGGCCGAACGTGGAAAGGATGCCTGCACGGTCGAGTGCGGCGCAGAGATCGCAGCACGGAGGGCCTCCGAAGCCGCTTGAGCCTGCGCAGGATCGAGGGGATAGGCGCGTGCCGCCACAGCCTGGGCATCAACTGTGCCGATGACCTTGAGGGTTTCTAGCAGATCGGGGTTGCGCTGCTCTAGCCCGGTTACGCGCCCGATTTGCTCCTGCGCTAGGCCGAGCCAAGACCGTGCGGCGGCAGGAGTCAACTGGTCTATGCTGCGCGCCTCCTCGAACGCTGCCCTAGCCGCTTGGCCGGCCTGGCGCCGTTCCTCGTCGGGGATCCCAGAATAGCTCCGGTCGAACAGTACCGAGCCGGCTCGGTCTTCGATGACGAACCGGTCCACCTGGCCAGTCGCCAGCAGATCCTCGACCGTGGCCACGGCCCTCGAATAGGCCTCGTCGTGCGCAGCAGCGGGAGTCCACCGTCCCGCGCCCACAGCGTCGATCTGGCTCGTGTACCGCTCCACCGTCGACAGCCGGGACACCTCGTGAGGCACCGCGACCACGCGCAACTCGACGACGTAATCCGCCTCCCGGAAGGCGGCGATGGTCGAGGCCATCGCCTCAGGAGAGCGCAGCGTGGTCTCGATGAGGACATCTGCACGCTGCTCGCGCAGATACTCCGCGGCCATGCCGATCCACTGCCCCGATGCCTGCGCGGTTGCCATCGGCATCGCCAGTGGATCCTCGCGCATCAGTCGCGGATAATCCGGATGAAACTGCCGCAAATCGTCACCAATCACCGGCACCAGCGTTGGCCTGGTCCTCGTGGCACGCTCGTTTGCGCGGCTCTTCCCCGCGCCTGGCTGGCCACCCGTGTACACGAGAACTGGCGGCCAGGATGCACTGCCTCGCGCCTGTGAGCGCAAGCCCTCAAGATATGGGATCACATCCTGCTCGAAGAAAGAACGCAACTGCCCCGCGCTCAACTGACCGTTCACGTCAGGTCCGGAGCGTGTCGTGGCATTGCGGTCAACTCAGCGCGCAGCTTCGCCGTGTGTTCCTCGATGGCTTGGCGATCATCCGGATCAACCGCTCGAACCTCGCGGGTCACTCGAAACTGCTCAGCTCGCCAATGCTCGCGAGCATCAACGTTATCGGCCTCGCGCATCCACTCGACGTACCGGCCCCCGAGCTGGGTTGCCAACTCCCGCATCACGTCGTACAGCACCGGGCTGAAGTCTTTGTCGCTCATCTGGGCACCTTCCTCGTTCTCTCCACAGCCTACTAACCGAAGGTGCGCTTGCGATGGTTATTGGCGCACGCCGATCGTGAGCAGCAGGTTTGCATCGATGCGCTGTTTCCCGGAGACGCCGACGTCGCGCTCCGATCGCTCTGGCGGGCTAGGAGACACGACACTAGGCTGGCCGCGTGGGCTCACTAACGCCGGCCGCGGAACGCGGCTAGCCTCACGTGAACGGAGGTCGAATGGCCCTGACTAGGCGCGCCATCGTCGAGGCGGGGCTGGGGATCCTCGACGAATATGGCTTGGCCGATCTGACGATGCGCCGCGTCGCCGATGCCTTAGGGGTCCAGGCTGGCGCGCTCTATTACCACGTGCCCAACAAGCAGTCGCTGCTGGCGGCGGTGGCCGACGAGGTGTTGAGCAGGGTTCGCGTCCCCGGCGACGATTCAGTGCCCGGGTGGGTGGCCGCGTGGGCTTGGGCTCTGCGCGAGGCCCTGCTGACACGCCGCGACGCCGCGGAACTGGTCGCCTCTACTCAGGCCCTCGGGCAAGGCGTCGACGCCTGCGCGCCCGCCCGGCGATTCCTCGCCTCGGCGGGCTTGCCTGAACCCGACGCCACGGCGGAGGCAGTGCTGCACTTCGTGCTCGGTCACGTCACCCAGGAGCAGACGCGGGCCCAGATGCGCGAACTCGGGGTGTTCGGCGGCGACGCGAGTATTGCCCCCGAGCGTTCCTTTGAGTGGGGAGTGCGGCTCATCACGTGTGGGATCGCCGCGACAAGTTGAATATATATTGGATAAATGCAATAGTTTGCGCATGACGATCACAGTGGCCGTAGCCGGATGCACCGGATACGCGGGGGGCGAATTGCTACGCCTGCTGCTCCAGCACCCCGAGGTATCCATCGGCGCGCTGACGGGCAATTCCAGCGTCGGTGACCGCCTTGGCCGGCATCAGCCTCACCTAGCGCCACTCGCCGACCGAGTGGTGTGGGAGACCACGGCGGACAACCTCGCTGGGCATGACGTCGTCTTCCTCGCTTTGCCGCATGGCGAATCGGCCCCCGTCGCAGAGGCTCTGGGAACCGAAGCACTCATCGTCGACGCCGGTGCCGACTTCCGGCTCGAGGATGCCCAGCAGTGGGAGAGGTTCTACGGCTCGTCTCACGCTGGCACTTGGCCCTACGGCCTGCCCGAGCTGCCGGGGCAGCGCGAGGTGCTTCGCGGGGCGCGGCGCATCGCCGTGCCCGGCTGTTACCCAACGGCTAGCACCCTGGCTCTCATGCCCGCCGTTGAACGCTGCCTGGTGGACCCTGGCCAGATCGTCATCGTTGCTGCCAGCGGCACATCCGGTGCAGGCAAGGCCCCCAAGGCACACCTTCTGGGCTCCGAGGTCATGGGCAACATGAGTCCTTACGGTGTGGGCGGCGTTCACCGGCACACCCCCGAGATCACGCAGAACCTTGGGCGCCTCACCTCCCAGCCCGTGCGGGTGAGTTTCACGCCGCTGCTGGCGCCCATGCCCCGTGGCATCCTCGCCACCTGCTCGGCGCCCCTGGACGGCCCGCTCACCACGCCGCGGGCGCGCGAGATCTACGAGGAGGCCTACGCCGCTGAACCCTTCGTCGAACTGCTGCCAGAGGGGCTCTGGCCGCAGACGGCGGCCGTGCTGGGCTCGAACCGGGTCGCCGTTCAGGTGGCGGTCGACGAGACGGCGGGCAGACTCATCGCCATCTGCGCCATCGATAATCTCACCAAGGGCACCGCGGGCGGTGCCATCCAATCCATGAACCTCGCCCTTGGTCTCGACGAGGCTGCTGGGCTTACCACCGTAGGAGTCGCGCCATGAGCGTCACCACGCCCAAAGGCTTCATCGCGGCGGGTGTCACCGCCGGCCTCAAAGCCAGCGGCAAGCCCGACGTTGCCGTCGTCATCAACGAGGGCCCCAGCATGGCGGTCGCGGCCGTCTTCACCAGCAACCGGGTCTTCGCTGCCCCCGTCAAATGGTCTCGTCAGGCCGTGGCCGACGGCCAGCTTCAAGCGGTGGTGCTCAACTCCGGCGGCGCCAACGCCTGCACTGGAGCCGAGGGGTTCGCCGACTCGGCGACCACCGCGTCCCGGGTGGCTCAGGCCAGCGGCCTCATCACCGACAACGTCGCGGTCTGCTCTACCGGACTGATCGGGGTGCGGCTGCCCATGGATCTCCTGCTGGCCGGGGTGGACCAGGCCTGCGCCTCCGCTCACGCCGATGGCGGGGCCGCGGCGGCCGAGGCGATCCTCACCACCGACACCGTCGCCAAGACCGCCTCGGTGCACGCGGGGCCATGGTCCATTGGGGGCATGGCCAAGGGGGCCGGGATGCTGGCGCCTGGCCTGGCCACCATGCTCGTTGTGCTCACCACCGACGCCAGCCTGCCTGCCGATCAGCTCGACGCGGCGCTGCGCGAGGCCACCCGGCTCAGCTTCGACCGCGCCGACTCGGACGGCTGCATGTCCACCAACGACACCGTCATCCTCATGGCCTCCGGCGCCTCCGGTGTGGCTCCCGACCAGGCGGAGTTCACCGGGCTCCTAACAGGCCTCTGCCAAGATCTCGCCCGTCAGCTCATCGCCGACGCGGAAGGCGCCCATCACGAGATCGCCGTCGAGGTGATCGGGGCCGCCACCGAAGACGACGCCGTCGCTGTGGGCCGTGAGATCGCCCGTTCCAACCTGTTCAAGTGCGCCGTCTTCGGAGGCGACCCCAATTGGGGCCGGGTGCTGTCGGCTATTGGGGTTACCAATGCCGCCTTCGATCCAGACCAACTCGACGTTTCCTTCAACGGCGTCATGGTCTGTCGGGGCGGACAGATCGGCGAGGACCGCGCCTTGGTGGACCTGACCGGTCGGCACGTCGCGCTCACCGTCGACCTTCACGCCGGCGACGCGAGCGCCACCATCCTCACCAACGACCTCACCTATGACTACGTCAAGGAGAACGCGGAGTACTCCACATGAGCCCCAAGACCCTGAGATACGACCAAGGCGAACTCATCGCCAAGGCCGGCACCCTGATTGAGGCCCTGCCGTGGATGGCCGAGTTCGCCGGGCGGATCGTCGTCATCAAGTACGGCGGCAACGCCATGACCGACGACGCCCTCAAGCGCGCCTTCGCGGAGGACATCGTCTTCCTGCGCCGGGTCGGGATCAAACCGGTGGTGGTGCATGGCGGTGGACCGCAGATCAGTTCCATGCTGAAGCAGCTCGGGATCGCCTCCGAATTCCGCGGCGGCTTGCGGGTCACCACGCACGAGGCCATGGATGTGGTGCGGATGGTGCTCGTCGGCAAGGTGGGCCGGGAACTGGTCAACCTCATCAACCAGCATGGCCCTTTCGCCGTCGGCATGTCGGGAGAAGACGGGGGCCTGTTTACTGCGGAGCGGCGCGGGCTCGAGATCGACGGCGAGCAGGTGGATCTTGGCTTGGTCGGCGACGTCGCCTCCGTCGACCCGAGTTCCATCCTCGACCTCATCGACGCCGGGCGTATTCCCGTAGTCGCCACCGTCGCGCCAGACGAGGGCGGTCAGGTGCACAACATCAACGGCGATACCGCGGCCGCCGCGCTCGCCGTGGCCTTGGGGGCCACGCGGCTGGTCATGCTCACCAATGTGCCGGGCGTGTACGCAAACTATCCTGACGAGGACTCCCTCATCACCCAGCTCACCACAAGTGAGGTGCGAGAACTCCTGCCCACCCTGGCCTCCGGGATGGTGCCCAAGATGGAGGCCTGCGCTCGTGCCGTCGACGGCGGGGTCACCTCCGCCACCGTTATCGACGGCCGTGTGCCTCATTGCTTGCTGCTCGAGATCTTTACCAACGAGGGAGCCGGAACCATGGTGACGGGAGACGCGTCGTGACCCAGCAGTCCTGGCAAGCCCGCTATCGGGCCGCGATGATGAACGCGTTCGGCGCGCCCAAACGCGTCTTTGAGCGGGGTGAGGGCGTCCATATCTGGGATGCCGACGGTAGGCGCTACACGGATCTACTGTCCGGGCTCGCGGTCAACGCGCTCGGTCATGCCCACCCTGGGGTGAGCGAGGCCATCGCCGCGCAGCTCTCCCGGCTTGGGCACGTGTCCAATTTCTTTGCATCCGAGCCGCAGATCGTGCTGGGGGAGCGGCTGGCGGCCATGGCTGGAGATACCCAGGCACGGGTTTTCTTCACTAACTCCGGCACCGAAGCCAACGAGGCCGCGTTCAAGATCACCCGTCTGACTGGCCGCACCCGGGTGCTGGTGCTGGAGGGCTCCTTCCACGGGCGCACTATGGGCGCCTTGGCGCTCACCTCGACGCCGAAGTATCGCGAACCGTTCGAGCCGCTCCCTGGGCACGTCGAGTTTCTCCCCTTCGGGGATCTCGACGCCTTGGAGGATGCGGTAGACGAGTCGGTCGCGGCCGTGTTGCTGGAGGTGATTCAGGGCGAGAACGGAGTCGTCCCGCTTCCCGAGGGCTATCTCGCTGCCGCACGCGAGGCCACCCGGCGTCACGGGGCGCTCCTGTGGATCGACGAGGTGCAGACCGGGGTCGGCCGCTGCGGAGAGATGCTGGCCCACCGGGCCGAAGGCGTGACGGCGGACCTGATTACCGTGGCCAAAGGCCTGGGCAATGGGTTTCCGGTGGGTGCCTGTATCGCCACGGGCACAGCCGCTACCCTCCTTCAGCCCGGGCAGCACGGCACCACCTTCGGCGGCAACCCGGTGGCCGCCGCAGCGGGCAACGCTGTGCTCGACGCCCTCGAATCTGGCGTGCTCGCCGGTGCCCGGACCACTGGGGGTTGGTTGCGCGACGCAGTGACCGGCTTGGGGCACCCGGCGATCGATCACGTCCGTGGGAAGGGCATGCTGTGGGGCGTGGTGCTGCGGTCCGAGCGCGCCGCGGTGGTGGCCGACGCCGCGCTGGAGGCCGGGTTCATCATCAACGCCCCGCGCCCCTCGGTGCTTCGCCTAGCGCCGCCTCTCATCGCGACGCAAGACGATCTCCAGCCGTTCGTGGACGCGCTGCCCAGGCTCTTGGACGCCCATGCCTGAGGTGCCTCGAGCCGGGAGACTCAACGCCTTGAGACGTCTCCTCGCCGAGGCTCGCTACGTATCCCAGGCGGAGTTGATCGAGGCCTTGGGACGTGAGGGAATCACGGTCAGCCAGGGAACCCTTTCGCGTGATCTATTGGAATTGGGCGCGGTTCGGCAGCGTTCGGCTGCGGGGGCGCTGGTCTACGCGTCGCCCACTGACGACCACGGCGCCCTAGAGAAGCTGGCCATCCTGTGCCAGGAACTGTTGCAGTCCATCCGGCACGCGGGCACTCAGATCCTCGTTAAGACGCCTCCTGGCGCGGCCCAGTATTTCGCCTCGTACCTCGATGCCTCCGCGCTGCGTGGCGTGTTGGGTAGCATCGCGGGCGACGACACGGTGCTCGTGATCGCCACCGACGAGGACGCGGCCCGCCGGACGGTGGCCGAGATCTCCGAGATGACCAAGACCGGTAAACCAGCAAAGGATGAGCAGTGAGCACTGACCAGGGACGACTGTGGGGCGGCAGGTTCGCCGGTGGGCCGAGCGAGGCGATGTTCGCGTTGTCGAAGTCAACGCGGTTCGACTGGCGGCTCGCTCTGCACGACATTGCGGGGTCGCGTGCGCACGCCAAGGCTCTGCTGGCTGCGGGGCTGCTCGACGAGTCTCAGGCCCGGGCCATGGATGAGGGGCTGGTGGAACTGGCGCGCCGCGTCGAGGCGGGCGATTTCGTTCCCGCGCCCACCGACGAGGACGTGCATGGCGCCCTGGAGCGCGGCCTCAAGGAGATCGTCGGCGAGGAGTTGGGCGGTCGCATCCGAGCCGGCCGGTCGCGTAACGATCAGATCGCTACGTTGATCCGTAGTTATCTGCGAGAGGAGATCCGGCTCATCGCCTTGGACTTGGATACGGTGGTTGAGGCTCTGGCCGGGCAGGCCGAGGCGAATCTCGGCGCGGTCATGCCAGGGCGCACTCACTTGCAGTCCGCCCAGCCCATCCTGCTCAGCCATCATCTCCTCGCCCACGCGTGGCCGCTATTGCGCGATGTCGATCGCCTTCGAGACCTCGACCGGCGCCTAGCGGTCAGCCCCTACGGCTCGGCCGCGCTGGCAGGAACCTCGCTGGGACTCAGCCCGGAACTCGTGGCCGCCGAATTGGGTTTTGACTCGTCGTCTCCCAACTCCCTCGACGCTACGGCGGCCCGTGACCTCATTGCGGAGGCTGCCTACGTGCTTGCGCAGGTCGGCGTGGACTTGTCGCGGCTGTCCGAGGACATCATCGTGTGGTGCACGGCCGAGTTCGGTTTCGCCACCCTGGATGACGCGTGGTCTACCGGTAGCTCGATCATGCCCCAGAAGAAGAATCCGGATGTCGCTGAGTTGGCCCGCGGCAAGGCCGGACGTCTCATCGGCAACCTGGCGGGCCTGCTCGCCACGCTCAAGGGCCTGCCTTTGGCCTACAACCGCGATCTTCAGGAGGACAAGGAACCTATCTTCGACGGCCTCGACCAGCTTCACGTGCTGATTCCCGCTGTCGCCGGCATGGTAGCCACCCTCGCTTTCCATCCGGAGCGCATGGCGCAGGTCGCTCCCCGCGGGTTCTCTCTGGCCACCGATGTGGCGGATCATCTCGTCCGTTCGGGTGTGCCCTTCGCTGTGGCCCACGAGGTGGCGGGGGAGACGGTGCGCTACTGCGAGGGGCGTGGCATCACGCTGCAAGACCTCACGGCCGCCGACCTACCCGCGATCTCGGAGTACCTCAACGAATCGGTACTGGGGGTCTTGACCGTCGAGGGCTCGGTTGCCTCCCGCGATGGCCGTGGCGGTACGGCTCCAGCGAGGGTCAGTGAGCAACTCGCCGAGCTTCGCGCCGAGCAGGCGCGGTTGCGCGGCTGGGCCACCCGATATTCTTCGGCCCGGTAGCCAGAAGGACAGAGGAGGGCGATGTCGGCCAGCGCTCAGCCGCGGGGGACCCGCGAGACTTCGGGAAGGAAGCGAATGGCTGGAGGGCGGAAAGCCGTAGCCGCACTGGCGGCGGTGGCGCTGCTTGCCGGCGCTGGGATCGCTGCGCTCTACCTCGGTTCCCGCCGCGGCGACGGAAACGCGGCCCAGCCAGCGGCGTCCGGAGCGAGCGCTCCGTCAGCCGCTGAGGAGGCCAGCGGGCCCCAGGCGCCCGCCTTTCCCGCCAAGCAGTGCACTGTGGCGTGGCCCGGCTCCTGGACCAAGGCGATTAAGGGCCAGCCCACGAGGTCGGGGCAGTTTGAGGTGGTGCCTGGCCATCCGGAGGCCAGGATCAGAATCACGATCGGGGCTAATTCGACGCTGACCTGGGAGTCGCCTGAGGGCACTTACCCCATCACGGAGGCGGCCAGCGTCAGCTTCCTGTACCGGATTACCGATGGTCGTTTCGTGGTCTTTCTGGACGAGGCAGGCCGGGTGATGGCCTGGGATCACGAGCATCCAGAAGCCTCCCCAAGGGAGTTGGCCAAACTGGAGATGGGCTCGAGCGCGAAGCACTGGTTCTGGGTATCCGATGGATATGTCTGGCTGCAGGCAGCCGACAGGGACACTAACGAGGTCACCGTTTCGGTGGTGGATCTGGCGGCTGGTACGCCGGCCACGGAGGTTGTGCGTGGAGCCGGGCTGGACGTCTACAACGCGCTGGGGGAGACGGTCCAAGTCCGAGGCGCTGACGAGAAGATCACGCTGTACCACCTCGACGGGACCGCTGAGGCCTTGCCAGCGGCAGTTGACGGCTACGCAATCACCAGCGTGCTGGACGGTGTCTATCTACTGACCCCGCTCAGCAAGCGACGGCTGGAGGGGGCGCCGAACGCGCTGTGGCATCCGGACTGGGACGAGCCGTTCCAACTCGACGGGACTGCCAGCGGCCTGCTGGGCAATGGCTGGGTGGCCCTGGGCGGGCACCGGTTCTTCAACTATGAGACGGGAGTCAGCGTGGCCACGGCTGATAAGACCTCGGGCTTCCTGGAAGGGGTTCCGGTGATCAACGCGGATGGCTATCTCTGGTGGACGGCCGTCGCCGAGGACGATCCGTTTCCTCTGGGAGACAAGAATGGCAAGCTCCTGCCCGTCGCACGGCTTCCCCATGTGGGCTGCGGAGACCGGTGATCGGGGAACGAACTAGTTTCCTTAGATCCCGCCTTCCGGACTCGACTCTCTGGGCGCGCCCCGTACCGACGTGTCGTGTCGCGCCGGGATGCGTAGGCTATGGCGCGTGAATGCGCTCTTCGATGACCTTGCCTGGCGTGGGTTGATCGCCCACTCGACCGATCCCGAGGCCCTTGCGGCCCATCTCTCGAGCGGGCCGGTCAAGTTCTACGTCGGCTTCGACCCGACGGCGGCGAGTCTGCATATGGGGCACCTCGTGCAGCTCCTCACCGCTCGTCGGCTCCAGGAAGCTGGGCACCAGCCGCATCTGCTGGTGGGTGGGGCCACCGGACTGATCGGAGACCCGAAGCAGTCCGGTGAGCGGGTCATGAACGACGCCGCAGTGGTCGCCGGCTGGGTGGAGCGAATCCGCAGCCAGACCGAGCGCTACGTCAGTTTCGACGGCGACAACGCCGCCCGGATCGTCAACAACCTGGACTGGACCGCGTCGCTCAACGTGTTGGACTTCCTCCGCGATGTGGGCAAGCACTTCCCGGTCAACCGGATGCTGGCCCGTGACGTGGTGGCTCGGCGCCTGGAGTCGGGCATCTCGTTCACCGAGTTCAGCTACGTTCTGCTCCAAGCCAACGACTTCCGCGGCCTCTTCCGGGAGCATGGGGTCACGCTCCAGTTTGGCGGCTCGGACCAGTGGGGCAACATCACCGCCGGGGTTGAGCTCATCCGCCGTTCGGATGGTGCCAAGGTGCATGGCATGGCCACGCCGCTGGTCACTAAGGCCGACGGCACCAAGTTCGGCAAGACGGAGGGTGGGGCCGTGTGGATTGATGCGGAGTTGACCAGCCCCTACGCGTTCCATCAGTTCTTCCTTAACGCGGAAGACGCGATGGTGGTCGACTACCTCAAGCTGTTCACCTTCCGTTCGCGCGAAGAGATCGAGGCATTGGGACGGGCCACCGTGGAGGCGCCGCACCGGCGCGAGGCCCAGCGAGCGTTGGCCGACGATGTGACCGATCTCGTCCATGGCGAGGCCGAGCGGCGTGCCGCGGTGGCGGCGGCCGCGGCCCTGTTTGGGCGTGGCGAACTGGGCGAGTTGAGTGAATCCGCGCTGGAGAGCGCGTTGCGTGATGCCGGCGCCCAACGGGTGGAGGGCGATATCAACGTCGTCGACGCCATGGTTGCCGCCGGACTGGTAAGCAGCAAGGGCGCGGCTCGCCGGGCCATCGCGGAGGGAGGGGCCTACGTGAACAACGAGAAGGTCACCGATCCCGAGCTGATGCTCACGAGCGAGCACTTGGTGCATGGGCGCTTCGCGGTCTTGCGGCGGGGCCGCAAGACCGTCTCCGGCGTCTACCGCTGAGAGCCGCGCTCGGTGAGGCCTTCCGCGCCCAGTGATGTCACGACCTTGCGCGTGCGGGCGGCGGAGGCCTGGAGTGCACCTGTGCTCGGGTTGCCCGCGGCAATCTCGTCGGGGATGAGCCACACGCGGACCCGGCCGTCGCCAAGGCGGGAAATCAGCGTGGGTGCCCATTCGAGTTGTGTCGCGTCGAAGCCTTCACCCTTCCGCTCGAAGGTCACCGTCGCCATGAGGCCGTCCCAACTGTGCGGCCTGGCTGGACCACTGGTGGCGATGAGGTTACCGAGGCCGTAGATCACCCATTTGCCGTTGATCTTGTCGATGGGCTGCACCACGTGCGCGTGCTGACCGAACACCAAATCGACGTGTTCGGACGCGGTGACTGCCTTCGCGAATTGAATTTGCTGGGTGCTTGGGGCGCGGACGTATTCGTCGCCGGCGTGCATGTGGACCACGACGATGTCGGCCCCGGCGGCCTTAGCGCGTGCCGCGTCGGCGATGGCTCGATTGGCGTCGAGCAGGTTCACGGACCAGTCCTTCCCCTGCGCCTTGGGAATCCCGTTGAGCCCGAAGGTCTGGCTGACGATGCCGATTCGGACCCCGTCCTGTGTGGTGTAGATCACGGGTTCCGTCGATTCTGCCTGGCTACGGTAGGAACCAGCGGTGAGGAGGCCTGCCGCTTCGTGGGTGTCTATCGTGCGCACCAAACCGGTCCAGCCCTGGTCCATGGTGTGGTTGGATGCGGTGGTGCAGGCATCCCAGCCAAGCTGCTTGACAGTGGTGGCGATCTGCGGTGGGGCGGCGAAGGTGGGGTACCCCTCGTAGGGACCGCCTTCTGGCGCGAACGGGACTTCAGCATGACAGATGGCCAGATCCGCGGCGCCAACGTACTCGCGTAGCGAGGAGAATTGAGGGGCGAAGTCCATACCTTGGGCTCCCTTGGCGGCGGCGTCGCTCCGCGCGGTGGCCAGCAAAGTGGTGTGCCAGAGAAGGTCCCCGCTCACGTTGACCGTCACGCGTTCGGGCTGCGGGGCGTTGGTTGGCTGGGCCGGAGAATCGAGCTTATGAGCTATGGGGGCCAATAAAGATGGTGCCGGTTTGGGTGGAGGTGGCTGAGTGACGTGGAGCCCTGCGGGGGTGCACCCGGTTCCGAGCAAGACAATCAGACTGAGTATCCAAAAACGACGCATGGGCGGACTCTATCCTGCGGCCACGACAGAACAGCTCTTGGGATAATTGGCTTGTGCGTCATTATGCCCTTGACAAGGGATAATGGTTGCGGTGGAGGCCTGGCGACCGGCGACTTGCGTGGAGGTCGGCAGGTGTGTAAAGTACTCCAAGCCCCCTGACGGGGGCAGCTACCCACCTCACTCACTGACTAGGGGCGAGTCTGCGTTCAGAGAGAACCGGCTCAAGGCCCGTGGTCACGCGTGAACAACTGCCACTTGCGGACAAGGGGTGGATCGGGTAGAGTCTCCTAGGTTGCTCCGGCAGCCGAAACAACTCAACAGCGGTCGACAGGTCAGCGGGTGTCGAGTTGACAACCGCAAGCCGGACAGCTACGCTAACGGAGCCGCACAAGCGGTTCCCAGCGTCTAGGCCCCCTGGAAAGGGGTCTGGAGTAGGTGTCTCAGGCTACCGAACCCGGAGCAATCGGGTTTGACATGTCGAGCGCCAACAGGTAGAGTTGGGAGATGTCGCCTCCGGGCGACGCGCTACAACCAAACACGGCAACAAGCCCTGGTTTGACAGGGTGAGATGAACCGGGTAAGGTTGATCGAGTTGCCCCAAGCGGAAACTGGCTTGAAGATGCCAGTCAAAGCGAGGGACGCACCCGAAACTTGAGAACTCAACAGCGTGCTTAAAGTCAATGCCAAATACAATGCAATCGCAAGATTTCTTGTGATGCGCGAACCCGTCACGCGGTCGTCAAGATCGTGTAACGGATTCCTTTGAAATTGATAGATCCAGCAATTGGATCCTGTCAGTATCAACTTCAATGTTGACGGTATCGAGGCCGCGAGGCCTTCACCGATATTTTTTCAACGGAGAGTTTGATCCTGGCTCAGGACGAACGCTGGCGGCGTGCTTAACACATGCAAGTCGAACGGTAAGGCCCCTTCGGGGGTACACGAGTGGCGAACGGGTGAGTAACACGTGAGTAACCTGCCCTTGACACTGGAATAACACCTGGAAACAGGTGCTAATACCGGATACGAACCTTCT
>JBHADA010000233.1:0-5926 GCA_041854805.1 Arachnia sp. | reverse complement strand
CGGGATGCCGTGGCAGACGACCTCGTTAACCGATGTGCACACCGACTTCGGGAACCCCCGGTAGCCGAGCGCCGACGGGTAGGCGCCGTGGTCCAGCATGTACTCGTGGGCGATGGCGTCTAGCTGGTCGGTGGTCACCCCAGGCGCGATCGCCTTGCCGGCTTCGTGCATGGCCTGGGCCGCGATCCGGCCCGCGACACGCATCTTCTCAACGACCTCCGCCGACTGCACATCCGATCCGGTGTAGCGCTTGGGCGCGGGCTTGCCGACGTACTCGGGCCGCGCAATCGACTTGGGCACGTCGCGCATGGGGGTGGTGTCGAAGGGGGTCACAAGGCTCACGGTCGCCCAGTGTAGTGAGAAAGCCCTGGGCGACGCTCCCCCGGTTTTGCCCAGTCCCAGTTCCACCATCGACGGGCGCGTCGGGGGATCTATGCAAAGCTGTCGTTCTTGAGGGACGTCGTGCGCGGCACGTCCAGACCCGTGACCGAGAAGAGGGATCCACCTTGACCAGACTGCTCATGCTCGATCTGGAAGGCACGCTGTACACCCGGGACGGCCTCATACCAGGCGCGCTGGAGTCGGTGGCCCGGATGCGGGAACTGACGGAGGGCGTCCGCTTTCTCACCAACACAGACTCTCAGTCCGACGAAGCCCTGCTCGAACAGGTGCGCGCCCGCGGCCTCAAGCTGGAGTCGCATGAGCTGTTCACACCGGTGAACGCCGCAGCGGCTTTGGTCTCTCGAGTGCCGGGCGCGCGGGCGCTGGTGGTGGGTACAACTGCGGTGCGGAGCCAACTCGCGCGGTCCCTGGACCTGACGGACGACCCGACGTCGGCGTCTCATGTGATCGTGGGCGACTGCCGCGACGACTTGGACTACCCCCTTCTGGACAGTGCCTTCCGCGGCCTCGACACCGGGGCGGAGCTGGTCGCCTTGCAGGCGGGGCGCTTCTTCCTGTCGCAGGGACAGCGCCATCTCGACACGGGCGCGGTCGTCGCGGCTCTGGAGTACGCCTCAGGCCAACGGGCACACGTGGTGGGGAAGCCCAATGTGGCCTTCCTGGCAGCAGCGGTGGCTTCGGTGGGGGTACCGCCCCTTAGCCCTGCCGACGTATGGGTCGTCGGGGATGACGAAACGACGGACATCGCCATGGGCGTGGACTACGAGGCCCGGACGGTGCAAGTACGAACGGGCAAGTTCCAGCCAGGCCAAGGCGGGTCCGCCACCCATATCGTGGACTCCATCGCGGACGTTCCGCAGTTACTCGAGCCATGACCGTCTGCTCGGGACCGGCCTCGGCATCTGGATCGGGCGGCGAAGCAGGCGCGGTCGGGGCAATGGCGTAGGAGACGAGTCGGCCGATAAGCCGGATTCTGTCGACGGATGACCATCTATCTGAGGCCCGGCGTTGCCGCCGGGCTCTTGCAACCTACCCGGGCGCCTCGCGCGAGCAGCGCTCAAGCGGCGTCCGCGGCTCGCCGTCAGGCGAGCCTTCTTGGTCTTGCTCCGGGTGGGGTTTACCTAGCCGCCTGGGTCGCCCCAGGCGCTGGTGGTCTCTTACACCACCGTTTCACCCTTACCTGTCGCCAGGCGGTTTGTTTTCTGTGGCACTGTCCCGCGGGTCGCCCCGGGTGGGCGTTACCCACCACCCTGCTCTGCGGAGTCCGGACTTTCCTCAGCCACCGGGTGGCCGCGGTCATCTGGCCGACTCGTCCAGCGCAATAATAGCCCGCCCGGTCAGGCCAGCGAACAGTCAACCCGCCCATCGGTGACTTCCACCTGGTCGATCCTGATCCGAACCTCGGAACCCACCGCGTCACTTGGCGCCTCCAAGCGCAACTCGACCGCAGGATCGGCGATCTGCACGGTCGCCTGCCCATTCTTGGGATGCACGTCGGTGACCACCCCGGTGAACACTTCGCCGACACGATCCCGCAACACCAAGGCCTCCGCTAGGTCCAACACGCCGCGTTCGTAGGCGCTGGCCCGCCTGCCGCTACTGGCCATCTCCTCCGGCAGCCGCGGCAACGCGTCACGCACCCATTGAGGAACGGGCACATCGTTGAGCAGACTGTGACAGGCCTCCAGCACGTAGCGATCCACGAGTCGGCGCAACGGCGCCGTCGCGTGGGCATACGGCGCGGCGAGCGCCGCGTGGGCAGGGTTCCCGCCCGGCATCTCGCCGTCGAAGGCCAGGTAACCGGCTCCGCGGAACAGCATGGTGCATTTGGTCAGGACCGCAAGTTCGGCGGGGTTCTGCGGACTGAGCGAGCGAACGAACTCCGGGTAGGTCTTATCCCTCGGCCACTGGACCCCTAGCGTGGCTGCCGCACGGCGCAGTTTGGCTAACGCCCACTCCTCCGCCGGCGGGAGGGTCCGGAGGATACCCACCTTGCCACGCAACATCGTTTGGGCCGCTGCGAACCCCGTCATCAGCGAGATGTGGGCGTTGTAACGCTCGATCGGGGACAGACGTCGATACTCGATCCGCCAGGTACCCTCGTGCTCGACGATCTCTTGGGCGGGCAGGTTGAGCGAGACTCCACCCCGCTCGATCTCCAGCCGGTCCCGCAGCCGCCCGACCTCCGGTAGCAACGCGACGCTGGGGTGTGGCCGGCCCGCGTCGATGTCAGCCTGCACCCCCTCGTAGGAGAGCTTGGCGCGGCTCACGATCAGCGCCCGCGTCAATGATGTGTCGCGCAGGTCACCGCGACTGTCGAGCCGGTGCTGCCACACCAGGGCGGGCCGGGGCCGTCCATCGTCCAGGAGCGACGCGGCCCCCTCGCTCAACGCCTTCGGATGTAGCGGGACCCTCGCGCTGGGCGCGTACAGGGTTTGTCCCCTGCGGTGGGTCTCGCGCCCCAAGGCGGTGTCGTCATGCACGAAATGGGCGACGTCGGAGATCGCGTAACGCACGAGGTATCCGTCCTCGTGGCGTTCGATCTGGACGGCCTGGTCGAGATCGCGCGAGGTAGGTGGATCGATGGTGACGAACTCGACCATCGTAAGGTCCTCGTGGGCCGTCGCCGGTTGCTGAACCGCCACTTCCGCATCGGCCACCACCTCCGCGGGGAAGGCGCTCGGCACTTCGAGGCGACGCCGCAACCTCAACATCCCTTCCCGCAGCGGCTCGGGAACGGCCCGGATGTCCAGGTGTAGGGCTGGCATCAGAGACCGGAGTCGGGTGTACGAACCAGGATCCGGTCGCACTCGGCGCAGCGCAGCACCTCATTGGCCGGGGCCTTGCGATAAGCGTCGAGGTCCGTGACGGTCAGCTCCAACTGGCAACCGCCACACCGGCCCCGGCGCAGGGGCGCAGCTCCCAACCCAGACGACTCACGCAACCGGTCGTAGAGGCTCACCAATGGTGCCGGAAGTTTGGCCACCATCGGGCCCCTGGCCGCGGCCAACTCCTTGGCCTCCTGACTCAGCGCGGCCACCTGCTCGTCGCGCTCGGTCACCGCCTCACGCAACTTGACCTCGATGGCCTGCCTCTGCTCGGCCAGCTTGTCGCGACGGGTCGAGGCCTCGTCGAGTCTCTCCATCAACTCCAGTTGCTCGTCTTCCAGCTTCTGAATGCGACGCCCCAGGTGAGCGATCTCCTCGTTGAGCGACGACAGCACCTTGCCATCGGTGACCGATCCGTCGGCCACCCGTTCCCGGTCCCGCTGAAGCCGCTGCTTGACGGGAACCAGGTCCGCCTCGGCCTTCTCCACCGCGACGGAGGCGTCATCGGCCTCGGTGGATGCGGCGACGTGCGCGTCGGCCGCTTCCTGCCGCGCTTTCATGAGGTCGGCGATCACCTTGTGCTGTGGCAAGGACCGCGCCGTGTGCCTCAGCCGGGCGGCCTCGGTGTCGAGGTCAGCGAGGCGAAGCAGGGCGAGTTGGTCTGCGGCATCGGCGTGCATGGCGCTCCTTGTACATCGAGTGGCCCCAACCTTAACCGATGCCTCAGAGGGCGAGGCGCTCTTGCACCTTGGCTGCCAAGGACTCGGCGATGCTCGCTGCCTGCTCGTCGGTGGGCGCCTCCACCATGACCCGCACCACGGGTTCGGTGCCCGACGGGCGCAGTAGCACCCTGCCGGTGTCTCCCAGTTCCTGGGCCGCGGCCGTGACTGCGCCCTGCACCTCTTTGTCGATGCCGGCGCGCAGTTTGTCGACGCCTCGGACGTTGATCACCACTTGGGGCAGTTCCGTCATCACCTTGGCCAGCTCTGACAGCGGTTTTCCCGTCTTGGCCATCCGGGCAGCCAGGTGCAGGCCCGTCAACGTACCGTCGCCGGTGTTGGCGAACTCGGAGATGATGACGTGCCCTGACTGCTCCCCACCCAACGCGAAGCCGTTGGCGTTCATGGATTCCAGCACGTAACGGTCGCCTACCTTGGTCTGATCCACGCGGATTCCGTGTTCGCGCATGGCGTTGATCAGGCCGAGGTTGCTCATCACGGTGGCCACAAGGGTGTCGGAATGCAGGCGGTGTTCGTCTTTCATGGCCACGGCCAGGATGGCCAGGATGTGGTCCCCGTTGACGACGTTACCGTCCGCGTCGACCGCTAGGCACCGATCGGCGTCGCCATCGAGTCCGATGCCCAGGTCCGCTCCCTCCTGGCGGACACGTTCCACGAGGCTATCGAGGTGGGTGGAGCCACAATTGTCGTTGATGTTGAGCCCGTCTGGCTGCGCGTGGATCGCGATGACGGTGGCGCCATGGGCGGCGAACGCCTGGGGCGCCGTGGAGGAGGCCGCACCGTTGGCGCAGTCGATGACGATCCTCATGCCCTCGAGCACGCGCTCCTCCCCCAGCGACGAGACGAGGTGATCGACGTAGTTCTCCACCAGGCCAAGCTTGGCGATGATCCTGCCGACGTCGGCGCCCGTGGGGCGGTTCCACTCCTCGCCCATGCGGGCCTCAATCGCGTCCTCGAGATAGTCGTCGAGCTTAACGCCCCCGCGCGAGAAGAACTTGATGCCGTTGTCTGGCATGGGGTTGTGCGAGGCAGAGATCATGACGCCGAGATCGGCGTTGAGGTCGCCGACGAGGTGCGCCACCGCAGGGGTGGGTACCACGCCGAGGCGGATGACGTCGATCCCCGCCGACGCCAAACCGGCAACCACCGCCGCTTGCAGGAACTCGCCGGAGGCACGGGTGTCGCGGCCGACGAGCGCCAAGGGTCGGGGCCTATCTCCCTTGAATGCCCCGGCCTCACCGAGGATGTGCGCGGCGGCGACCGAGAGGTCCACCGCGAGTTCTGCTGTCAGGTCCTTATTCGCGACGCCACGCACGCCGTCGGTTCCAAAGAGTCGAGCCACCAGGAGAGCCTATCTCCCAACACCAGTCACCTGGGGAACTAGGCCAGTAACGCCACCAGGCGGCCTCCTGTAGGAGACCGCCTGGTGTGTGAGAAATCGATCAGCGCTTCGAGTACTGGGGAGCCTTGCGGGCCTTCTTGAGGCCGGCCTTCTTGCGTTCGATGACGCGGGCATCGCGCGTCAGCATGCCGGCCTTCTTGAGGCCAGGTCGCGATGCCTCCGGGTCGACCGCGTTGAGGGCGCGAGCGATGCCCAGGCGAAGGGCACCGGCCTGTCCAGTGATGCCACCGCCGCCGATACGGGCGATGACGTCGTAGGAGCCCACCACGCCGGCCACCACGAAGGGCTCGCTGACCAACTGCTGGTGCACCTTGTTCGGGAAGTAGTCGTCCAGGCCACGACCGTTAATGCTCCACTGGCCAGAGCCGGGCACGATGCGGACACGGGCGATGGCCTCCTTGCGCCGGCCGGTCGCGGCCCCAGGGGCCACGACGGCGGGGCGCACCTCCGCCCCATATTACGCTGCCAGAGGGCCTAATGAGCATTGGTTACGGGGCGTTCTCTGGTTGCTCAAGGCTCAACGAGTCTACGCGAAACGAACTCAGGAGACGATT
>JBHADA010000232.1:0-7884 GCA_041854805.1 Arachnia sp. | reverse complement strand
TGATCAGGCGAAGCCCCACCAACGCCACGGGCCCGTCGAATTCGAACCTGATGCTTCGGCCCTCGCCACGTCCGGGACAGCGCCACATGGTGCTGGGGTCCGCGTCGATGAGCTTGTCGGCAGTGTCGGCCCCGTCTTCAGCGTCGCAGTCGCTGACCGCATTCTTCGCCTCCATGGCGACGACGGCGCCATCGTAGACCCGGAATTCCTCCGGATTCGCCGATGGGGTGATCGGCGTCGGCTCCGCGGCAGGCTCGGTGGCGAAGAGCACGAACCAGCCGAGGACGAATGAGGTGATCAGCGACACGACGACGATCAGCACGACGCTGCGCAGCATCATCCCGCTCCCCTCTTTGGGCAGCGGGGCGGGTTGCTCCACCTTCACTTGGCGCAGCACGCGGCGCCGCGGAGCGGGCGGCTCCTCGGTCCCGGTCGATCCTTTCCGGAATAGCTCATCCGGTAGGCGCTGCATCATGCGGCCATCGTAATGCCCCCGCCCATCTCACTGATTTCCCGTCAAACATGAGGCGGCAAGGAGGTCGGTATCATGACGACGTCGGGCGGCCTGAGGAGCGTGAGTGAGCAATATCGTGTTTGTCTCCGCCGAGACGCCCCCAGAGGAGTTGTCCCTCCTCCAGCACGAACTACGGCTGTGCGGATCGGCCGCTGAGGCCCTCACCGACGCCGACGACACGGACGTGGTGGTGGTTGACGGACGCTGCGACCTGAGCGGCGCCCGCTCCACCTGCCAGGCTCTTGCCCGCGGAGGGAGCCCGCCGGTGCTGCTACTAGTGGCTTCGACCGGACTCGCAGTGATCTCCACCGACTGGGGGTTTGCGGATTTCGCCACCGCGGGCTGCGAGCCCGCCGAACTCGAGGCCCGGATTCGGGTGCTTGCCCGCTCGGGTGCGAACCCCGACCTCATCACCTTCGGGCCTCTCCGAATCGACGGCTCGGCCTATTTGGTCACTCTAGACGGCCAGACCCTCGATCTGACCTACACGGAGTTCGAATTGCTGCACTACCTCATGCAGCACCCAGGCAAGGTGCTCTCGCGCGAGACGCTGGTGTCTCAGGTGTGGGGATACGACTATTACGGAGGAACGCGCACCGTCGATGTTCATGTGCGACGTCTGCGGGCCAAACTAGGCCAGTACGACTACATCATCGGCACTGTGCGAAACGTGGGGTACCGATTCGGTAACCTCGTACCAAGGAGATAGCCCTGAGGCAGCCTCCGCGCCGGCATGCGGCACCGGCCTTTTCAAGATGATATGTCCGAGGGAGAGGTACATCGTGCTCGTTAGCCTGACCACGCTCACGGCGACGATGCAGGATTCCCTGCACGAGTTGATCGCGGCCATCGAGCAACACGACGGCATCTCGCCGATCAACGAATCCGCGGCCCTGTGCATCGCGGGTCTGCGGGATGCGGAATTCTTCTTCATGGGGATGCGTTGCGAACCCAAGGGGTTCGTGGTCTACGACGCCCGCGATAACGCGCTCACGGCGGGGGTGCACCCGGATCACCGCCGTCAGGGCGTGGGCACGGACCTGCTCTCCGAGGCCTTGGCGGCGCACCCCACCGCGTCGGTTTGGGCATTCGGCACCCTCCCTGGCGCACCAGAGTTGGCCGCTCGCGTGGGGCTGCGACCCGCGCGGACGCTGCTGCGCATGGAACGTCCCCTCACCGGTCTCGACACGACACCCATCGACGTCGCTATCCGTACCTTTCGTCCCGGCGACGCCGAGGACATCGTCGCGATCAATGCCGCCGCTTTCGCTCACCATCCGGAACAGGGGCGTCTCACGCTGGCGGAATTCGATCAGCTCACCGAACAGGAATGGTTCGACCCGCAGGGCCTGTTCGTGGCTGAACGCGACGGGAGCGCGGTGGGCTTTCATTGGACGAAACGCCACGGCGGCTCGCTCGGCGAGGTCTATGTCATCGCCGTCGCCCCCGGCCATGAGGGTAGCGGCATCGGGCGCGCCCTCCTGAGCACGGGCTTGGCCTACCTGGCCTCCCGCGGGGACGAGCAAGTTCAGTTGTACGTCGAGGCAGATCAGGGCCGCGTCGTCGATCTCTACCACCGGGCCGGTTTCCAGGTGGTCCAAACCGACACCAATTACCAGCCGTAGGAGCCGCCGTGTCCGACCAGCTTCCCCAAGGCCGCTACCTCGACCGCGAGTCGTCTTGGCTGGAGTTCAACAACCGTGTCCTCGACCTGGCCCGAGACAGGCTCCGGATCCCGCTGATCGAGCGAGCCAAGTTCCTGGCCATCTTCTCCTCCAACCTGGACGAGTTCTTCATGGTGCGCATCGCCGGCCTCAAGCGTCGCATCGCCGCCGGTGTGGCGGTGCCCACGGTCACCGGCAAGATGCCTGGAGAGCTCCATGCGGAGCTGCTCAGCAAGATCCACGGCCTAGTCACCGAGCAGTCGCGGGTGTTCCAAGACGAGGTGCGTCCAGAACTGGCGGCCGAGAACATCACCATACTGCGCTGGGACGAGCTCACCGCCACGGAGAAGGACCGGATGAGGGCCCTGTTCGCCGAGCGAATCTTCCCGGTGCTCACCCCTCTGGCCGTCGACCCATCCCATCCGTTCCCCTACATCTCAGGCCTGTCCATTAACTTGGCGGTGCTGCTGCGCAATCCGGCCACCGGCAGCAAACAGTTTGCCCGGGTCAAGGTGCCCCCAGTGCTGTCGCGCTTCGTCAAGCTGGCGGAAGGGCGTTTCCTCCCGCTGGAGGAGATCATTTCCCGGCATCTGGGGCAGTTGTTCACTGGCATGCAGGTGCTGGCGCACACCACCTTCCGGGTCACCCGCAACGAGGACATCGAGGTGGAGGAGGACGACGCCGAGAACCTGCTGTTCGCTCTGGAGAAGGAACTACTGCGCAGCAAGGTGGGGCGTCCCCCGGTGCGACTCGAGGTGGAGGAGAGCATCGACGAGCAATTGCTCACCATGCTGATGGGCGAACTGGATGTGGCGGACAACGAGGTGTTCCGGCTGCCCGCGCCGCTGGACCTCACCGGCCTGTTCGCACTCTCGGGCTCGGGACGCGAAGACCTCACCTACACCAATTTCCTGCCGATCACGCATCCGGACTTGGCGGAGGTGGAAAGCTCCAGCCCCGCGGACCTGTTTCATGCGCTGAAGCTGCGCGACGTGCTGGTGCAGCATCCCTACGACTCATTCGCCACGTCGGTGCAGCGTTTCGTGGAGCAGGCCGCCGCCGATCCGGCGGTGCTAGCGATCAAGCAGACGCTGTACCGCACGTCGGGCGACTCGCCCATCGTCGATGCGCTCATCGAGGCCGCACAGGCCGGCAAACAGGTATTGGCGATCGTCGAAATCAAGGCTCGTTTCGACGAGCAGAACAACATCGGCTGGGCGCGCAAACTGGAAAAGTCTGGGGTGCACGTCGTCTACGGCATGGTGGGGCTGAAGACGCACTGCAAGCTGGCGCTGGTGGTGCGGGAGGAGGCCGATGGGCTGCGTCGCTACGCCCATGTCGGCACGGGCAACTACAACCCCAAGACGGCACGCCAATACGAAGACATGGGGCTGCTCACTTCCAACCCGATCATCACCGATGATGTGGCCCGCCTGTTCAACCACCTCTCCGGCATGACTCACGAAACCAATTACCGCCGGCTGCTGGTGGCACCACACGGCATCCGCAAGGGCCTGATCTCCTACATCGACGCGGAGATCGCCAATCATGCGGCGGGCCTGCCCTCGGGCATCAAGATCAAGGTGAACTCGGTGGTAGACGAGGCCCTCATTGATGCGCTGTACCGGGCGTCACGGGCCGGCGTTCGGGTGGATATGTGGGTGCGTGGGATCTGCACTATCCGTCCGGGGGTTCCTGGCCTCAGCGAGAACATCCGGGTCCGTTCCATCTTGGGCCGGTTCCTGGAACATTCGCGGGTGTTCTGGTTCGCGGGTGGTGGACGCCCCGTCATTGGCATCGGCTCGGCAGACATGATGCACCGGAACCTGGACCGTCGCGTCGAGGCGATCGTCGGGCTGACGAACCCGGCGCATGTGCAGCAGGTCGCGGACCTATTCGAGTTGGCGTTCGCGCCATCAACGGTGCACTGGGAACTCGTCGACGACACCTGGACGGCACACACCACCGATGAGGAGGGATTCCCGTTGACCGACTTGCAGGAGCGGCTCATTGAGTTGGCCGCGGCGAGGCGCTCATCGCGATGAGCAAGGCCCCCAGGATCCGCGCGGCGGGCGCTGTGGTACTGCGCGGAAGCGGCAAGGATACGGATGTGCTGCTCATCCACCGGAAGCGCTACGACGATTGGTCGTTGCCGAAAGGCAAGGGCGAAGTGGACGAGTTGTCTCCGCACACGGCCGTGCGGGAGGTACTGGAGGAGACCGGCATGTCGGTGCAACTCGGGCTGCGGCTGCCGACGGTGCATTACACCGTCTCGAAAGGGAAAAAGAGCGTCGAATACTGGCGGGCCCGGGTGGTGAATCCCCGTGCGGGCAAACCCGATGGGGAGGCCGACGAGGTGGCCTGGGTGAGGGCGTCACGAGCAGAGAAGCGCATGTCCTATGCCGGTGACCGCGAGGCGCTCGAGGCCGCGCTGACCACGCCCGCGACCGTCCCCCTGCTCCTAGTGCGTCACGCCAAAGCGATGCTCCGCAAGAACTGGTCGGGCCCGGATCAGGAGCGGCGCCTCACTGGCCGCGGCCGGCGGCAGGCCAAAGAATTGTCGGCCGTGATGGGAGCGTTCGGCGTCTCGCGGCTGGTGTCGAGTTCGTCGACGCGCTGCGCTGAGACGCTGCGCCCCTACGCCGACCTGGCCGGGGTGCCACTGGAGACGGTGGACGTACTCACCGAGGAGGAGGGCGCGGTGCGCCCCAAGCAGGTGACCCGCTTCGTGGCCGACCTATACAGAGGGATCGATCAGCCCACCGCGCTGTGCGGCCACCGCCCCGTACTGCCCGCCATGTTCAAAGGCCTCGACCTAGAGCCGCGCCCCATGCTGGTGGCCGAGACCATCGTCGTGCACCGCGACGGCAAGGGACGCCGGATGGCGATGGAGGTCCACAAGCCCACGGGCTGATCAACGCATTCCATATGCCGTGAACAGGTTTCTGGCAGCAATGTGCTCGCCGAGATCACGCGGATGAGCGACAGCGTGTTGGGCATAACCCTCGGCATGTGGGCGGCGTTGCGGATGCGGTGCCGCGCGATCCGTGTTCGTAACTCATGCCTCCTCTCCAGTGCGCAACAGGGCTTGCAACGCCTGCTCGACGATCGCGGGGTCGAGCGGTTCGTCGTAAAGCGCGGCATGGATGATGGCCCCGTCGATGAACGTCGCCAACGCCCATGCGGCCGCCCTGCCGCAGCGCGGGACCAGCGCTTCGGCAAACGAAACGGTCCAGGAAGTGGCCAGGCGCCGGAGGTCCGGGTCCGCTCCTCCAGCCGCTGCCGCCACGAGGCTCATCTCCGAGGCCACTCGTTGGGGATCGCTGAGATAAGTGACCAGCAGTTCGGTACCGGCGGTGACGGGATTCTCGGCACGGGCTAGTTCCTCGGCACACCGCTGCGCCTCGGCTTTCCCCTTAGCGACACAGAATTCCAGGGCTTGTCTGCGAAGGTCGACGATGGACTCGAAGTACTTCGTGGTCGATCCCACGGATACCCCGGCGCGCGCCGCAACGTTTCGGTGCGTTAACCTCGACGGCCCCACCTCAAGCATGAGGTCGCTGGCCGCCTCAATGATCACCTCACGCGTCCGGTTGCCTAGGCCCGTTCGTTCAGTGGCCACAGATCCGCCCTTCCTTCGACGTACAGATGTACGCGTACATTTGTATACCGTCGCTGGACGTGACTCAACAGTTCGCGTCCGCGCCGTTCACCTGGTGTTCACCCAAGCCAGGGGGTGGTGTTACTTGGTGCGCCTAGCGTGCGCAACAGAAAACCACGATGGGCCGGCGGCCCGCCTTGGGAGGGACATGAAGCCACAGGAGAGCGCGCTTCTCCACCGCGTCGCCCCGTGCCGCTGGCTGGCGGCCGGGATCGCCGTCGCGCTGCTGTCATCCTGCGCCACCAACGAGATGAACGCGTCTGTCGACTACTCGGGCGGCTCGGACGTCGAACTCTATGGAACCGTGCAGGGGGCAGGCGCCTCGTCTATGAAACGCGCGCAGGAGCTCTGGATCGCCAACTTTGCCGGCGTGCAACCCGGCGTCACCATCAACTATCAAGACTCCGGCTCGGGAGCCGGGCGGGATTCCTTCCTCAGCGGAGGCGCCGCCTTCGCCGGCTCCGACCGCGCGTTCAAGCAGAAAGAGAATGTGGCGGGGTCGTTCGCGGGCTGCGCCGACGACGCCTACGCGCTGGATCTTCCGATCTACATCTCCCCCATCGCCATGATCTTCAACCTTGAGGGAGTCGACTCGCTGGACCTTCCCCCCGATGTGGTGGCCGGCATCTTCAAGGGCTCGGTCACTAGGTGGAACGACCCCGCCATCGCCGCGGCGAACCCGTCAGCCAAGCTGCCAGATCTGGCGATCACCGTGGTGCACCGCTCGGACAAGTCGGGAACCACCGAGAACCTCACGGATTGGCTGGCCTCGGCCGCGCCCAGCATATGGACCGGCGGAGCGTCCCAGGAATGGAACGGGGTGGGCGGTGACGCGGCTGAGGGAACCTCAGGCGTCCTGTCCACCGTCAAGGGAGCTAACGGAACCATCGGCTACGCGGACCTAGCGCAGGCCAAGGACGTGTCGCTGATCAGCATCAACGGCGTCAAGCCCAACCCCACCGATGCGGCCACCGCGGTGGCCGCATCGCCCTTCGAGGAGGGGCGTCAACCCGGCGACCTCGCGCTGGACTTGGACCGCACCGCCGAGGGCTATCCCGTCGTGCTGGTGTCCTACGCCATCGCCTGCTCCGAGTACGCCAACCCCAACGTCGGCGCCATCGTCAAGGAGTACCTCGGCTACGTCGCCTCGCGCGAGGGGCAAGAAGCCACCGCCGCCGAGGTGGGCACCGCCCCGCTCACCGACGAGTTGCGCGAACGAGTGCGCTCCTCCATCGACACCATCACCTAACCGGGACGGATCATGCCTGAACTGAGCCACGAATTGGAGCGCAGCAGGAAACGCTACGGCGATTCCCTATTCCGGGGGCTGTCCACCACCTCCGGAACCCTCATCCTCGTCACCTTGGCCGCGGTGGCGTTCTTCCTGATCGCGTTGTCGGTGCCGGCCCTGACCACAGACGCAGACGAACTCCAGTTCGGCCCCGCCGACGCCGGTTCCATGCGGTTCTGGGCCTACGTGGCGCCCTACGCCTTCGGCACCGTCTGGGTGGCGATCCTGGCGCTGCTGTTCGCGGTGCCGGTGTCGGTTGGCATCGCGCTGTTCATCTCCCACTACGCGCCGCGCAGGCTGGCGCAGGGCTTGGGCTACGTCGTCGACCTCCTCTCGGCGGTACCGTCCGTGGTTTTCGGCCTGTGGGGCATCCAAGTGTTCTCCCCCATGACGGTCGACCTCTACGCCTGGCTGAACGGGACCTTCGGTAACTGGCCGGTGCTGCGGCATGTTTTCGGCGAGGCCTCGGCGACGGGACGCTCGGTGCTGACGGCGGCCCTAGTGCTGGCCGTCATGGTGTTGCCCATCATCACCGCCATCTGCCGGGAGGTGTTCCTGCAGACGCCGCGGCTCCACGAGGAGGCCTCGCTGGCCTTGGGCGCGACCCGCTGGGAGATGATCCGGCAGACGGTGTTGCCGTTCGGGGTGCCTGGCATCGTGTCGGCCTGCATGCTGGGCCTGGGCCGCGCGCTGGGCGAGACGATGGCCGTCGCCATGGTGCTCTCCGGCGGACAGGCGATCTCGCTGCAGTTGC
>JBHADA010000231.1:0-5046 GCA_041854805.1 Arachnia sp. | reverse complement strand
GTTTGAGGGCCGGTTCGGCGCGCAGCAGCGCAGCCCCGCGACGCAGCACCCACGGCTTCTTGCGGCGCTGCCTGAGGTCACGGGTGAGCCGTCGGGCGAAGTTGGCTTGCCGCGGCCGATCCAGCCACCAGCCCTCGGCCGCTACCCCAGCCGCCCGGGCAGCGGCCAGGGCCTTCACCGCGAATGCCTTCGGCGATCACCAACTCCGTCTCACCCAGCTCGACGATGCAGGTACCGACGCGCCGCGACAGCGAGATGTCGTAGCTGGGCACCTCCACCGTCGCGTCGACCAGAAGCCGAGCCATGGCGTCGACGGCCCGTGCGCAGTTCCACTCGGCAGGCCCGGCGCGTCGGCGTCGCGGTAGAAGTCGTCCAACCGGAACGCGACCGCCCGGCCCGTCTGGCAGGCCAGGCGCGCCAGCCGGGACTTGCCCGAACCGGAGGCACCGGCGATCAGCAGCAGTTGCCGACCCATCGCCGGCTCAGGCGATCGGTGCCCAAGCCGGCCCCGTCTGAGCGAGCGTCTCGTCGAGCTTCCTAAACAGCGGGCTGGGCTTAGCCAGCGGGGTGCCGGGCACAATCGGTTGCGAGGCCCACCTCGCCTGCTGAGCGGCGTAGTCGCCCTGCAGCGTCGGGTAGGTGAGATCTCCATCGGTGACCTCGACGATCTGCGGCTGTGCCGCCCACACGCCCGTGCCGCCGAGCGCCTCGAAGACCCGCTGGGCGGAGTGCGGCAGGTAGGGCGTTAGCAGGGTGTTGCAGTCGCTGACCGCCTGAAGCGCCACGTGCAGCACCGTGTCTCGGCGGGCCGGGTCGTCCTTCAGTTTCCACGGCTCCATGTCGGAGATGTATTTGTTCGCCAGGCCCACCACCCGCATCGCCTCGGAGATGCCTGCCTTGAACCGCCGGGCGGCGATGTGCGCGCCCACTACGTCGAACGCGGCGCGGGCCTCGTCGAGCAGGGCGCGGTCGGCGTCGGTCAGCTCCCCCGCCTCCGGGATGGTTCCCACGTTCTTGTGGGCCATGGAGATGGAGCGGTTGACGAGATTGCCCCACTCGTTGGCGAGTTCGAAGTTGATCCGGCGGACGAATTCCTCCCATGTGAAATCCGTGTCCTGGTTTTCTGGGCCGGCCACCGCGATGTAGTAGCGCAGCGCGTCGGGGCCGAACTCGGCCAGGAAGTCGCCGACGAAGATCGACGCCCCACGCGAGGAGGACACCTTGGAGCCCTTCATCGTCATGAACTCGGAACTGACCACCTCCGTGGGCAGGCGCAACTGGCCGAGCGCGGGGCGCACGTGGCCACCTTTGGCCCCTTGCCCGTTAGCGCCCAGCAGAATGCCGGGCCAGATCACAGAGTGGAAGACGATGTTGTCCTTGCCCATGAAGTAGTAGCTGAGGGCCTCGTCGCTATTCCAGAATTCGCGCCAGGCATCCGGGTTGCCTGAGCGCTTGGCCCATTCGACGGAGGCCGACAGATAGCCGATGACCGCGTCGAACCACACGTAGATGCGCTTCATGGGCGCGTCGCGCCACTGATCGAGCGGGATGGGCACACCCCAGTCGAGGTCTCGGGTGATGGCGCGGGGCCGGATTTCACCCAGGAGATTATGGGAGAACTTCAGCACATTGGGACGCCAGTCCTCGCGGGTGTCGAGCCAGCGGGCCAACTCCTCCGCCACTGCGGGCAAGTCTAGAAAGAAGTGCTCGGTCTCGACGAACTGGGGGGGCTCTCCGTTGATCTTCGACCTCGGATTGATCAGGTCGGCCGGGTCGAGTTGGTTGCCGCAGTTGTCACACTGATCACCGCGGGCATCCGAATATCCGCACAGCGGACAGGTGCCCTCAATGAACCGGTCGGGCAGCGTGCGTCCCGTCGACGGAGACACCGCTCCCATTTGGGTTTGAGCATGGATGTAGCCGTTGTCGTAGAGCGCGGTGAACACCTCTTGCACCACGGCGTAGTGGTTGGGCGTGGTGGTGCGGGTGTACAGGTCGTAGCTCAGTCCCAAGCCCTGCAGGTCCGACACGATCTGGGCGTGGTACTTGTCCGCGGTCTCTCGGGCGGTCAGCCCTTCGGCGTCGGCCTTGACCTGGATGGCTGTGCCATGCTCGTCGGAGCCGGAGACCATGAGCACATCATGGCCTGCCATGCGCATGTATCGGCTGAAGACGTCCGAGGGGACACCAAATCCAGAAACGTGTCCGATGTGGCGGGGGCCATTGGCGTAGGGCCACGCGACGGCGGCGAGTACATGCGACATGAGCGACATCCTATCGCCGACGAAACCACGCAGCGGCAACCCGAGGCCGGCGCCGTAGGCACCACGCGAAAGGCAGAGTGAGCCCGGCTGAGACTCACACCTGTCTCAGCCTCATGAATCCCTTCGGCTAGCCGACAAGACCGACGAGCTTCCCACGCACGTGACCGCCGGCCAGTTCCGCTAGCGCGGCGGGCACCTCATCGAGCGGGAACGTCTTGGTCACCATCGGGTCGAGGCGTCCGCTCGCCACGAGCGCGAGCAATTCGTCCAACATGGTGCGTAGCCTCAGCCGTTGTTGGGTGCCGCCAACGGCGTGCGCGGCGCCGAGCGCGATCTCGTGGATGCTGGGCGCGGTGGTGAAGGCCTTGACCGAGTCGAACCCGGCACGCCCTGCCACGCAGGCGATACCCCCACCGTGTACGAGGGCTGGCATCAAGGCCGCGGCCGAGTCCGGCGAGACCGCGTCGACGATCGCGTCGACCCCGGCGCCGTTGGTCAACTCGAGGACCTGGGCGGCGACGTCTCCGTCGTGGTAATCGATAGTGTCGCTGGCGCCCAGTTCCTTCAGCCGAGCGTGGTTGGACTGAGACGCGGCGGCGATCACCCTGGCGCCGGCACGCGCACCCAACTGAACGGCGAATCCGCCCACTCCCCCGGCACCCGCGGAGACCAGAAGGACGTCGCCCGGCGCCACGTGCAGGCGCCGCCGGACTGCCTCGAATGCCGTCATGCCCGCGCATGGCAGGGCTGCCGCGGCCACCGGATCGACGGCGGGGGGCACCACGGCCACCGTCAGCGCGTCGGCCACCACGTACTGAGCGAAGGTACCGCACCGGCGAACATCGCCATGGAAGGCGACCCGCGTCCCTGGGATCAGCCGGTCTTCGTCAACGACAGACAGCCCTTCGGCCACCTCGTCCACGATGCCGCACGCGTCGAGCCCCGGCACCATCGGATAGGTCCACTTCGGATGGCCATCGTTGATGAGTGCCACATCGACGGGGTTGAGGCCGACAGCCTCCACCTTGATCCGCACTTGTCCCCGGCCCGGCTCGGGCGGGGGAACCGATCCGGGGGCGAGGTGATCGAGGCCAGTGCGAGGCAGGACGAGAGCGCGCATGCCCCTACCCTAAGGCCTGCCGGTTCCAGTTCCTCCAAACAAACCTCCACCTGAGCAGTGCGGCATGGGCCGGTCGCCCAGCCGATCCTCTCAAGAGGGTGTGACACCTCCCGACCTCATGTTATGGTTTCGTTATCGACTGGTTCTACGTGAGATCAGTCGAGTGGAAAACCACCACATGGAGGTTCCTCAAGAGGCATTGGAAGCCACACGCTCAGTCCAAGGACAACCAACGCTGGAAGGATCTGCTGGAGCCAGTAGCAAATCATGAAGCGAAAAAGGCATCCTCTGCACTGGGTCACCCTGGCGGTGAGCACGATCGCCCTCGGTTTGAGCGTGGCCGCTACCGTCGCCGCGCTCCAGGGCAACCCTTCCCCTACGCTGAATACCTTCGCGAGTGTCGGTGCTGTGGCCGTGCTCTTGTGCCTCGTGGGCCTCGCCCGGTTGCCAGGCAATGACTCCTTGGGGCCAGTTTCAGGAGAATGAACCCGGGACAAGCAGCCGGCCGGGCTATGCCTCGGCGGCTGGCGTCACCTGGGCGAACCGCAGCCGCCAGCCGCCGGGCAGCTTCTGCCACAGCGAGAACCGCAGCCTGTCGCCTTGGCGCCAGCGGACCCCCACTACGCCGTCGGCGTACTGATCGATGCTCAACACCTCGAACTGCGCTTGGGTGGGCTCCCAAGCCCCATGGCTGGCGTCGATCACCTCGCCGTCAACGCTGTGGGCCACGAACTCGGGATGCAGATATTCGGCAAGTCGCCGCTCGTTGGTGCGTACGGCGCGGCTCAGCAGTTCCCCTGTCAGGCGAGTCAGTTCGGCCTTGGCCCGGACACTCGCGCTGCCCGGGGTAGCGGGCGAGGCCTCGGGTTCGCTGAATAGATCCGGTTGTTCCTCCGTCTGCCCGACCACGAAGTCATCCGCATGGACGGGACGATCCCGGTCCGGAAATCCAGGCCCCCGGTCGGGCTCACGGCCGCGCAGGTAGGCCATGGCCGCGGCCCGGGCGCGCTCGTCGGCCGCCTCATTCATCCGGTGCCCGGCGTGCCCCTTGACCCACTGAAAGTCGACGTCACGGCCACTCAGCGCCTCATCGAGCTGCTTCATCAACTCGACGTTGAGCACCGGCTTGCCGTCGCCCTTCTTCCACCCGCGCCGCTTCCATCCGGGCAGCCACTTGGTGAGCGAGTCGATGACGTACCGCGAATCACACAGCACCCGCAGTGGCTCGTCGAGATGTTCCGTGGAGCGCAGCAGATCCAGCACCGCCATGAGTTCACCCATGTTATTGGTGCCGTGCTCCCAGCCCCCGGCGGCCCACGCGTCGTCGCTGATGTACCAGGCCCACCCCGAGGGGCCGGGGTTGGACAGGGAGGACCCATCAGCCGCGGCAACGATCACTCCCGCAGCCTACCGCTCCCGAGGCCAGGGCTCATTCCGCCAGGCCTAGCGGGAATGGGGTGAAACATGACGGGCATGCTGCGCCCACTTCCCTCAGGTTCGAGAGCGGATACTGCATACTCGCAGCATGCAGCCAGCAGACAGTCACGACCAGATTCGCGTCCGGGGAGCCAGGGTCAACAACCTTCAAGACGTAGATGTCGATATCCCCAAGCGGCGGATGACCGTCTTCACTGGGGTCTCCGGGTCGGGCAAGTCGTCACT
>JBHADA010000230.1:0-5005 GCA_041854805.1 Arachnia sp. | reverse complement strand
TGGCGGCCAAGCCGGTGCCCGTGACAGTGGCCCCCGCCCCGCCCTCCAGCTCGGTCAACGCCTCGGCGAGGTGATCCCGCGTCGGGTTCGCCGAACGTGAATAGTCGTATCCGCCTGGCTCCCCCAGCCCGCGGAAGGCATAGTTGGTACTCAGGTACAGCGGGGGCACCCCGGCGCCGTGGGCCGAATCCTGCCCCAACCCGGAGGTCATCGCCCGGGTCCACCGGCCCAGCTCGGCCATCGTCGCCTCCTTCTAACAAGCGCCCCCAAGATTAGCCCACCCAGCCCAACGCGGCGCCCTGCCCAAGCGGGCATCGATACCAAACCTCCTCTATACTCCCGAGTGAGCCACAAGGCCACCACGGAGGATCTAGGGTGCCACTCGGAACATGGAACGTGCTCGCGCCGGCTGCAGAATGGCTAGTTAGATTGTGCACAAGTGCGAATCATGACACCGAATTCCATGTGGCGAGCTGCGAACAGGCGCTACCAGCTCTTAAGCGGGCGGAGTTCGCAGCCAAAACCGCAACGTCATTCGACGCCGGCAGGGAAGCTCTTACCCACACAGACGGCCAGCCGCAACACACCTGGACCACCTCTGCACTTATGCGCGTCGCTCGCGACTCGATCCTTACCCCACCCAGCGATCGCGGCCTCTACCGCGCCACCCGTATAACGGTCTGCCTAGGCCGACTTGCCGAGAGAGGCTTTCCCGCCGACGCCTTTGTCCGCACGTGCATGAAGAGAGCAATCATACACCATCTTTCAGTGTCGGCCGCCGCAACCTGGCTTGCGACTAGAAACGGACTAACTGGATACACCTTCAAGCATGATATCGACGACTGGCTCGAGTTTCTCAACAACTCTCCGAGACTAACCAAGCTAAAGAACCCCGCCCTTGTTGACGCATTAGCAGCCACGCGTGAAGGATTAACTGAGCACGCGGAGCGCTGGCTCGAGAAAGCAGCCATAGCGCACGTTATTGGCTGGAGACGCAAAGGGGCACTTTTAGTTCACCCCGATCCGGATGATTTATACCTGGCAGGGAATCCGGCCGCCACTACATGGGTTTTCGAGCGATTCACAGAAACCCACCTGACTCACTGGAGCGACAGGTCGCTCCACTGGGAAACGGCGTTCAACACCAGGCCTGACGACGTGGCTCACTCAGTGGGACTCGATAGAGCACTGCTTACCGAGCGAATCGTGCTCCCCGAAAAGCTGTCTCAAGAGTTCACTCGTCGCACTATTAATCCAAGCGACGGTGCCGACGATGAGACCACACGCTACGCAGTTCAGGTCGTGCTATCACTCCTCGAGAAGGGTGAACTTCGTCAGGCTATGGACTTTTCCAAGGAACTAGCCAAATTCAAACCTCAGGATTCTCGCCTAGAGCAGCTAAGGTGGTTCAGCTCCTTGCCTGAGGATCCAACATCTGCCCGCGATGCTTTCTTGAAGCTGTGCGGTAAGATCAATGACTTGACACTCAAGGCCAACATCGCCACGACCTATTTAGCCGAAGGAGATATCGCGAAGGCGAAGTCAATCGTCGCCGATCTGCGAGACGAGGACTCAGAGCAGTCAAGCCCAGTATGGCTATGGCAACCAGATTCACTGGCCCAGGAGCCCCGCATCCAGTGCACTTCTCTTCACTCTTGGATCTCTGAAGTTCTCGAGCACGCTACCTCCCCATGAGTCTCCGAATGTCTTCCATTCGTAGCACCAGATGCATTGGGTCTACTGGAGACTCGCGAAACTCTGCTTGGCGCAGATAGAAAGACTTGGCCTGCTCGTCGCGACAGTGAACAAGGAGGCAGGCCGCCCCGATCGCCCCAGCCGCTTGTTCAGCACGCAGGACTGCGTCCCGAAGCAAAGCCTTCCCAACACCGCACCCTTGGACGCTCTTGTCTACCGCGAACCTGGCCAGTAGGACACAGGGAATATCGCGAGGGCGTCCCGAGCCAAACTCATCAGGCACTTGCGCACGACTGACACCCGCCGCACACAACGCGTAATAGGCAACTACCTTGGCCCCTTCGAGCACAGCATAGACGACTGCGTTATTGGCCTTCTGATTCTGGAGTGCGTAGCGCTTGAGCCAGTCGTCAAGCTCCCGAGCTCCACTATCGAACTCGTCACGCAGGTCGCCTTTGGCGAGCTTGCGTGGACCACTCAGACCGCTCACGTCAGATCTGATTCGCCTCTTCAAAGGGCGAGGGCGCCGCGAGGAGAGCCGCTAGCCGCGGGGTTTCCACGGGCTTGTCCAGCAGGTCCAGGAACTCCTCGTACTGTTCAGGAGTGGCGACAAACCACCTCCTGTCAGCGAGCACCCGCTCCGCCTCAGCCATCGCGGTCTTGAGGACGAAGTCGGTCAACGAGGTATCCGCAGCCCGCGCCGCCTGCTTCAGCACCGCCTCCTGACGCTGGCTGGTGCGCAGATTGATGCGCCGGTCACGCGGGGCAGCAACAAACTGTTCCGTCATCGTTTCCCTACCTCCCTCTCGGTGAGTACATCATACACACACCCGAAGTCGTCTCGATGCGTCAACCATCGACGCCTCGTGACGATCGTCACCGTCGCGCTGAGCGCCGCGCTCGCCGCCATGACCGGTGTCGAGTTCGACTTGAACCTGGTGTCCCCTACGTCGATCAGGCGACACTCGCCGCCCTACTCGACGGCCCCTCGGCCCCGCGCTGCTCGTCTCGTCGCTGCTGTTCCTGGGCGCCAGCGGCCTGGCGACCTTCGCGTGGCGGCGGGCCGGCCTCGTCGCTCCACCCGCTGCGCTACCGTTCACGGCCTGCGCGGCCTTCGCCCTGCCGACCTGAGTGCTTCCCATCCGCCGTACGAGACATCGCGTTGTTCTGCGCCTGGTGCGCGCTGACGGCGCTGCGCTCAACCCGCCTGGCGAGAAACCAACACTGAAAACACCCCAAGCATTGCTCGGCTAACGCCGTCAAACGCGACTAGGATCGCGGTGTGCCTAGATTCCTTGCCGCGAAGCCGGACGCTGAACTCATTCGGCTCCCGTGGCAAGTGCCGCTGGCCGACTGGCCCACCCGCTATCTCGTCGCGCTGCCCCGCGGCATCTCCCGGCACGTCGTGCGGTTCATCAGCGTCCGCGACGAAATCTACGCCGCCAAGGAGATCCTCGAGGAGGTCGCGGTCCAGGAGTACCGCCTACTCACCGAACTCAAGCGGCTCGGCGTCCCCGGCGTCGACCCGGTCGGCGTCGTGCTTGGCCGCAAAGACGCCTCCGGCGAACCGCTCGACACCATCCTGCTGACCCGGCACCTGCCGTTCTCACTGCCCTACCGCTCGCTGTTCTCCCCCGGCGTCAAACACGAGACCGTCAACCGGCTACTTGACGCCCTCGTCGTCCTACTCGCCCGCCTCCACCTGTGCGGCTTCTACTGGGGCGACGTTTCCCTCTCCAACATCTTGTTCCGCCGCGACGCCGGCGAGTTCGCCGCCTACCTCGTCGACGCCGAAACCGGCGAGATCCACGACCAGCTCACCGACGGGCAGCGGGCCCACGACCTGCAGATCGCCCGCACCAACCTGTTCGGCGAGTTCCTGGACCTCGAGGCCGGCGGGATCCTAGACGAATCGCTCGAACCCCAGTGGCTCGTCGAAACCATCGAGGAGCGCTACCACCAACTGTGGGCCGAGCTCACCGGCGTCGAGGAGTTCAGCGAGGAGGAGCTCTACCGCATGGAGGGCCGAGTCCGACGGCTCAACGCGCTCGGCTTCGACGTCGCCGAGATCGACGTGGAGTCCTCCCCGGACGGCAGCCGCATCCGGATGCAGCCCAAAGTCGTCGAGGCCGGGCACCACACCCGACGCCTGATGCGCCTAACTGGACTGGACGCGGAGGAACACCAGGCCCGCCGCCTGCTCAACGACCTAGACACCTTCCGCGCCAAGGTCGCGCCTCACGCGCCCGAGTCCGTCGACGGCCACAAGTGGCTAGTCGAGGTCTTCGAGCCCGCGCTGGCCCGGATCCCGGCACACCTGCTCGGCAAACGCGACGCGGCGCAATTCTTCCACGAGGTCCTGGACTACCGCTGGTACAAGTCCCAGCAGGCCGGGCACGAGATCGACACTGCCGACGCCGCCGTCGGCTACATCGACGAGGTCCTCTCCACGCTGCCCGACGAGCAGCTCGGCGCGGCCGACCCCACCGGACACGAACTGCGCAACATCTACGACCCGTCGCACGGCTTCGTCGACGAGGACGACGACGAGGCGCCCTACGACCCGTGGGAGGACGCCGCGAACGACCCGGAGGTCCCCGTCATGGCCGGCTTCGACATCGCGGCACTGCGCGCCAAGGCCGCCGCCAAACAGGCCGGAGACTAGCCGGGTCCTCTAGACTCGCCCCGTGACGCTCAAGCTGTATGACACCGCCACCCGAACCGTGCGGGACTTCGTGCCCCTCGTCGACGGCAAGGTCTCGATCTACCACTGTGGGCTCACCGTGCAAGCCTCCCCACACCTGGGCCACATCCGCAAAGAGGTGGTCTTCGACGTGCTGCGCCGCTGGCTGACGCACACCGGCTACGAGGTCAACATCGTCGCCAACGTCACCGACATCGACGACAAGATCCTGGCCAAGTCAGCCGAGGCGGGGGTGGCGTGGTTCGCGCACGCCTACCGCTACGAGCGGGAGCTGCACGACGCGTACCGGGCGCTGGGCTGCCTGCCGCCCACCTACGAACCGCGCGCCACGGGACACATCCCGGAGATGATCGAGCTGATCCAGGAATTGCTGGACCGCGGCCACGCCTATGTCGCCCCCGACGGCTCCGGCGATGTCTACTTCGACGTCGTGTCCTGGGGCCGCTATGGGGAACTCAGCGGGCAGAAGGTCGCCGAGATGGCCCCCGCCGAGGACGCGGACCCCCGCGGCAAGCGCGACCCGCGCGACTTCGCCCTGTGGAAGGGCCGCAAGAAGGACGAGCCGGCTTCGGCCAACTGGCCGACCCCATACGGCGAAGGCCGTCC
>JBHADA010000229.1:0-4715 GCA_041854805.1 Arachnia sp. | reverse complement strand
CACGACTCCATCCTTCCCAAGGATTGAAGTCTCCGGACATGCCGGGGCGGTTCACCGGACATGCCGGGGCGGTTCACAACACACTCCCTCAGCAGCACCACAGACCCCCCGAAACTATCAGCTCCCATCCTCGCCAGCCGCCCACCCACCACAACCAAAACCGGCCCCACCCAAACACCCCAACACCTAACCACCACCACACAACGCTCAACAAAACCCACGAGAAAACCCCCACACAGCCGACGATGAACACCAGAAGTAAGGGTTCAAAACCCAACGGACTGGCCCACCGAAGAGCTTCGACTCGGCGAGCCTCCAGAGATCAGCGGTCTTGAACCGGTGAGCTCGCCGGTTGATCGATGCCACGTCATGCCAAGTATCTAGTCTTGTCTGCCCCAACGAGCGGACCGGTCCCATTTTCCCGGCACGGAAGGGGTGATCAACTTCAGGTATCCATGCGGCTGTGATGATCGCCGACCCGGGTGGTTGGATGCAGATCGTCAGCGAGCCGCAAAGATGCAGTTCCTCGCTCGAAGACGAGCGGCGCACGTTGGCGTGGGCGTGCTATGGGGAGCAGGCCCTATCGGCCCGACCCGCTTGGGGTGAGTAACGGGACTTGAACCCGCGACATCCTGGACCACAACCAGGTGCTCTACCAGCTGAGCTATACCCACCATGCGCCCGTGGGGGCGACTGCTAAACGATAGCGCATCGGCGGCGGTGCTAGGAAATCCTCGCATGCGTCGCCGACCAGTTCATCAAAGGTGCCCCGCACGCCTGAGGCCACGCGAGCCCGAGGACCTCGCAGCCAGACCGGCCCAGGGCGCTAGCCGGAGGCGGGGGGCACCAGGCCGCTGACCGAGCCGCGATGCTTGGCCGCGATCTGTTTCAACTGGGCCGACGTCGGTCCGGGCGCGGGCACGAACATGGCCTCCCGGTAATAGCGCAGTTCCTCGATCGACTCCTGGATGTCCGCGAGCGCCCGGTGGTTTCCAGTCTTCTCCGGGGCTTGGAACAGCACCCGAGGGAACCAGCGCCGCGCGAGTTCCTTCAGCGAGCTCACGTCGACGTTGCGGTAGTGCACCCACTGCTCCAACTCGGGCATATCGCGGGCGAGGAAGGCCCGGTCCGTGCCGATGGTGTTACCGGCCAGCGGGGCCTTGCGTGCGACGGGGACATGGGCGCGGACGTAGTCCATCACCTGGGAGAGAGCATCTTCCATGGTCGTGCCGCCCGCCAGATCCGCCAGCAGACCGGACTTGGTGTGCATCTCCCGGACGAAATCTCCCATAGCCGCGAGCTGTTCATCGGTGGGCTTGATGAGCACGTCGACCCCATCGCCCAATACGTTGAGTTCGGAGTCGGTGATGAGCACGGCCACCTCGATCAGGGCGTCGTGTACCACATCGAGCCCAGTCATCTCGCAGTCGATCCACACCAGGTTCTCATTCATGGCCACAAACCTATGCCTTCTCAAGGGCGGCGATGCGACGGCACACTGAGCGGCCGAGGGATAGACTGTGCCTCCAAGCCCCAGTAGCTCAGCGGATAGAGCAGCAGCCTTCTAATCTGTCGCGCGCAGGTTCGATTCCTGCCTGGGGCGCTTCTCATCCCAGCGGCCAGGCCGCCAGTTCGGCAAAGTCGAAGATCCCCAACTCCGGCCGGACCGTCACCGAGGTGAGGAACACCTTGCGTACCGGCACCGTGCCCAGCGGCGGCGCGTCGGCCAGCCGGGCGGCGAGATCGGAGTCGCTCACATCGCCGGTGGCATATCCCAGCGACACGTGCGCGGCTTGGGGCGTGGCCGGCATCGGGGACATGGCGAGAGGCGCCACCGCGGCGCGAACCCGGGCCACCAGCAGGTCCCAGGCGTTCGACGGCGCTGCCCAGCAGAGCACGGACGTCTCGCCCACCACGGGAGGGCCGACTTTCAAGTCGAAGGCCTCCACGCCCTCAAGGCCCGCGGTGATCGCCTCGCCCAACCGGGTGAACTCCCGTTGCGGAAGATCGTCGAACTGGGGGAGCTGGGACACGGTGAAGTGCAGCCACTCGCGCGGCATCAGAGGCAGATGTGGCACTTCCTCCAAGCGTCCCTGCAAGGTGACGACGCGGTCCGCCACATCGTCGTCAGGCAGTGCATAGACATGGAGGGCGCCACTGTTGCGAACCCAGGGAGCCATGACATCGAAGAAGCTGTGCATGCCCGGACACTACCGGTGGTCGCCCCTGAGCCACTCCGCTGACGGGCTGTAGGCTTTGCCCATCATGACGACGAGCACGCAACTCGCCCGCCGCGAACGGTGGCTGAACGGAGTACCCACGCAGACGAGGCGTCCCTGGTATCTCCGCCTCCTGCGCAGCCCTCTGTTCTGGCTGACGCTCATCCTCGTGCCCTTCTACTGTTACTGCCTTTACGACCAGTACATGCTGCTGTCCCCAGACAAGGTCTTCGAGGACGGCTCACGTACCCTCGGTATCGCCGACGAGGCGTTCAAGATGGGTGCCTTTTGGGCCATGTGGACGGCGTTGGCCTGGTCCGCGCTATTCATCTGGCTCGACAGATTCCGGGCCTCGTCCCCCCTGGTCTGGCTGCTCACCTTCGGGTGGGGCGCCTGCGCATCCACCTGGATCTCCATCTACGTCAACAGTTGGGCCGGCGAGATGATGGCCACCACCGAGGCAGACGCCTTCGCGGGCAGCCGCCCAGCCATCTTCTCCGCACCCTTCGTCGAAGAGGTCAGTAAGGCGACCATCCTGATGCTGCTGGTCATCCTGTGGCGCAACAAGATGGTCTCCCGGCTCTCCATGGTGGCGCTGGCGGGGCTCTCGGCCGTGGGCTTCGCCTTCGTCGAGAACATCATCTACTACGCGCGCATCTGGATGCAGGCCACCAACGACATCACCGTCGCCAATCCCGAAGCTACGTTGTTGCAGTTGGTGATGCTCCGCGGCATCTATACCTCGTTTGGTCACCCACTGTTCACCATGATGACGGCATCTGGGCTCGTCATCGGGCTATCGGCGCGCAGCAAGATCGTGCGCGTGCTCGCCCCCGTGGGCGGGTTCATGATGGCCTGCGCGGGACACATGCTGTTCAACGGCCTAGCCAGCACCAACGCTAGCGAAAACCTGAAGGTGCCCTACTACTTCGCCCTCGGCCTCGTGGGCATCATCGTCGTCTCGCTCATCGTCAGCGTCATCGGCAACGGGCAGCTCATCAAGGAGCGTCTCAGCGACTATCAGCGCGCGGGCTGGTTGAGCGAACGCGACGTGGAGGTCTTCGGCGGCCCGCTGCGGCGCATCAAGCTCATCGTGTTCGCCATGGCGCGGGGCCCCAAGACGTGGTGGCGCACCACCAAGCTGTTGCGCCGGGTCACCGAACTGGCCTATCTGCGCAACCAGATGACCCGCGGGCTTGTCGCAGAGGCGGGCGACAGCAGAGCCAAGGACCTCATCGTCGAGATTCAAGGCCTACGCGGCAAGGCCCTCACGGAATACCGCGGGCTGCCCCTCCTGCCGCGCCGCCGAAAGGCCAAGACCAAACCGCCCACCGGCGGCACGGCACGGCCGGGCCCCACCATGTCGCCCTACCCGGCGCCCACCTTCCCCGGCCCCGCAGGGGTCGGCGGGAACTGGCCACAGCGATGAACGGGGTGAGGCTCGGCGAGGCACTCGACAGTCTCGAGACAGCACTGCCCGCCATACAGTTCCCCCTCCCGCTCGACGGGGCAGAGGTTCTTCGCGCCCTAGCCAGTTCGCTGGGCAACCAGGTGCGCGACTACCTCCAACCACGGGCCGCCCGCCTCGACGCGCCCCTGCTGGCCGTCGTGGGAGGCTCCACCGGAGCCGGCAAGTCCACCGTCGTCAACTCACTGCTGCGGGCCGAGGTCAGCCAGGCCGGGGTGCTGCGTCCCACCACCAAGTCGCCCGTCTTGGTCTGTCACCCCGCGGACCAGACCTGGTTCCAGTCAGATCGGGTGTTGCCGGGGTTAGTCCGCACCGACGTGCAACTACACGACTCCCGGGCGCTCAGGCTGGTCACGCACACCGACATCCCGCCCGGCCTCGCCCTGCTCGACGCCCCGGACATTGACTCCATAGACGGCTCCAACCGTGCGCTCGCTAGGCAACTACTCCTCGCCGCGGATCTGTGGCTGTTCATCACCTCGGCCGCCCGCTACGCCGACGCCGTGCCCTGGGACTATCTCGACGAGGCCGCTCTACGCAACGTCAAACTGGGCGTGGTCATCAACCGGTGCCCCCCAGGCGCTCTCGCGGAGGTGGCTGGCCACCTGTCGGAGATGCTCAGCCAACGTGGCCTCGCGCAGGCCAGGCTCTTCGCCATCGCGGAACGGGCGATGACCCCCGACGGGCTCCTGCCTCCTGGCGATGTGGGCCAGATCAAACAGTGGCTCGGCCAGCTCGCCGCGCAGGCCGAAGCCCGCGCCCACGTGGCGATACAGACCCTCGCGGGCGCCGTTCGCGCGCTCGACCCCCAGCTGAACGAGCTCCTCATGGGGCTGAACCGGCAGCGCGACGCGGTGAGCGAACTGCGGGTCCAGGCGGTCGACGCCTACCGCGACGCCGCATCCGTCGTCAACGCTGCGGCCGGCGACGGCTCCCTCATGCGCGGAGAGATCCTCGCGCGCTGGCAAGATCTCGTCGGCACCGGCGAACTCATGCGCTCCATCGAGGAACGAATCAGCGTGCTGCGT
>JBHADA010000228.1:0-8043 GCA_041854805.1 Arachnia sp. | reverse complement strand
GCTCGCAATCGGGACATTCAGAGAGGACTTACCGTTATGGCTTTTCCAGGCAGTCGGGGTCGTGATGATGCTGTCTCTGGGCATCACGCTTCTCGGTTTTTTTGTTTGGTTTCCACGATGCTTATTGCCGGGCTGGTATCGCCGCGCCCGCAAAGCGGGCGTGCCCCGGCATGACCCATACGCCATGGCCCGATTCAAACGCTTGAGCAAAGCTGAACAACGCAAAGCCAAATGGCCAAACATCCCTGAAGAACCAGACCAGAAGAAAGACACGCGATGACTGCGGAAACCACCACAAGCCCCGCACCTCCACCCGGCGACCCTAACCACGAGCCTAGGCGGCGCTGCGGCGATGTCAGTCAAGGCAAGCGGAAAATCCCTCGGCGATCACGTAGTGACGGTGACGGCGGCTGGCTCTATACCCAAGGAAAGAATCTCATCGAATCAGTTTTTCGGGTAATTCTATGTCGCTAGAACTTATTATAGCTTCACTCGCGGTCATCACACTAGGCTTTCTGGGACTTGCGAGAGGTATCCAGTTGCGAGTAAGCAGGCTCCCAACATTCGTGCTCACTTATCGCGGCTGGTCTAGCCAGCAACTGGCACTTCCCTTCGGAGGGCTGTTTGTCATCTGCCTCGGGTTCGCGATGATACGAGAAGTACTCCCCCACTGGGCAGGCCCCCTCCTAGCGCTCGTCTGGATGCCATCTGGAGCTATATTCCTTCTTGGCTTTCTCATCTGGTTTCCACGATGCTTATTGCCGGGGTGGTATCGCCGCGCCCGCAAAGCGGGCGTACCCCGGCATGACCCATACGCCATGGCCCGATTCAAACGCTTGAGCAAAGCCGAACAACGCAAAGCCAAATGGCCAAACATCCCCGAAGAACCAGACTAGGAAGAACACACGCGATGACTGCAGAAACCACCACCAACCCCACACCCCCACCCAACGACACCACGGCGACCCTAACCCCAGCTATAGGCGGCGCTGCGGCGATGTCAGTCGAGACACGAGGAAAATCCCTCGGCGATCACGTGACCACTCCGGGAGAGGATGCCTGGAACGCCGGTAAAGAGTTCTGGAAGAAGGATTTCGGATGATCCTATGCGAGAGCGCACTTTCCGGGGCTCAGATTACCGGTTTGATCATGTTCACCCTCGGCGCTTTCAGCTTGCTGCGCGGTCTTCAAATTCGTTTCGCAGAGGTTCCCTACTTCGTCGTTGACTACCGCGGCTGGTCCTCACCCCCTCTGTCGCTCCCGTTCGGCGGCGTCTTCGGAATTGGTCTTTGCGTCCAGGCATTTGAGATCTACCTACCCACCTGGATTCTGGAGATCAATGCTCTTATCGTGATCCCTTCCTGTTCAAACGCTTGAGCAAAGCCGAACAACGCAAAGCCAAATGGCCAAACATCCCCGAAGAACCAGACCAGGAAAAACACAAGCGATGACTGCAGAAACCAGCACCAGCCCCACACCCCGCTCAACGACATCACGTGTGCTATTCGTTGTGAACATCGGCCTGAAACACGAATTTAGCCCCGCTCAGCCGCCCAGGGGACGTCCGTGCGTCTCCTGGGCGGCGACAAAGATGCACAACGGGTGACCGGCCGGGTCGGCGAAGACATACAGCGGCTCGTCTGGGCCCTGGGTACGGTCCTCCAGCAGGCGCGCCCCAAGCGCGAGGGCACGGTCGCGCTGCCTGTGAAGTTCCTCTAGCGTCGACACCGTCAGGTCGAGGTGGACCTGCTGCGGCACCGCGTCCGACGGCCAGGTTGGCCGCGGTAGATGCCTGGCGCGCTGGACTGTCAGCACCCGCCTTCCATCGCGGACGAGCATGATCCACTCCGGCATCGGCCCATCTGGCGAGGGAGCATCGCCATCGCGATACTCAAGCCCCAGCAAATGGCGGTAGAACTCGGCGAGCTCAAGCGTGTCGACGGCATCGATCACCACCTGAAACACGACGGGATAGGCCCGCTCGCGCTCCCCCAGGACCGACGCGGCCGATGGGCCGATCACGCGCCGCGCAGAGACATCCTCGTTCGTCCGCTCGGTCACATCTCCTCCCGATACTCCACTAGGCCCCGGCGAGCGGCCGGACGATAGCCGCGGCGACCGAATGTGGCCGCTGGAGGGCGGGTGCGCCGGGCCAGGTCGTCCACGCAGTCGCCGGGGTGTGGTTCCTCCGCGTGGAGGGCGTCGCTGAGGAGCTTGGCAACGGGTGCATCGACGGTGGCGAGCAGCCGGATCACGCGCGGCTTCTCACTCGGGATCAACGGCACCAGGCCGAGCCCGACAATCCAATCCGCGGCCGCGCGCTGGGTACCCGGGCGGCCCGAACGCTCCATCACTTGCAGCAGCCCATCCAGCAGTTGCCGATCGTCGGTTGGTTCGACCGCGCGCATCCGCGCGGCCGCCTCCGCGATGCCTGGGGTCTTCGGGCGAAGCGCGCACACCTCGCAGGCAAGCAGAAAACGTTCCTGCCAGCGGCTGCCCGGCGTCGGCACCGGGTTCACGTCGAGCCACCTCTGCCAGTAGGAGTCCTCCCAGGGCAAGGGCAGGTCGTAGAGATTGAGAACCGCGTCGATCAGGGCCAAGGATGCGACGCTGCGAGGGCTGTTCAAGATCTCGTGTACCACCTCGGCCGACCACCGCTTGCCACGCACCCGGCATGCGTTCACCGTGGCCTCTTCCTGCGCCTCGTCGAGGACGTACGGTTCGGCGCCGGGCTGAGGGCGCTGGAGTACGGTCTCCATCCCGCGCGGCGTCGCCCCGAGCGCGGCGGCCATCGGCACTGCCCAGCCGCCCAGCCGCATCCGGCCCCGAGGACGCTTCCGGTCGGTCAACATCCGCAGCAGCGCCGCCGATGATGCGGCCCGCTCACCCGAGGGCAACTCTGCCAGCCGCCGAGTGATGTGCGCATACCAGGCGTCCGGGGTGTCCTCGTCGGGACGTCCGAGGTGCCCTAGCCAATAGGCATCCGTAGCGGGCCGCGGCAAGCCGTGGGCCTCCATCGCTGCCAGCGCGAGCGGGTAGGCCAGGTCCGCCCACCCGGTATCTTGCAGGATGCCGATGACGAACTGCTGGGCCCAGGAGCGATCCTTACCAACCACCGCCGCGACGACCCGCCTAGCGGCACGATCGTCTTCGAGGAGACGCCCCAAGGAGCCACGATCCAGGCCGACTAGGACATCGACGACGTCGCCGTCGAGAAAGAGCGCGAACACCATGGCGTGCTCAAAGCGGTTCGCGCTCTTGAGGCGCCAGTTGAGTTCCCCTCCCCACTCCGCATATACCCGGATCGCGGCGGAACGCTCGTCGCCCGACATGGCGTCGAGCCGTTCGATCAGTGCCAACGGAGTGTCGGCGCGTTGAGCCATGCGAAGCAGCGCCTTGGCCTCTGGCGCGAACTCCCGCTTGGGCATAAAACCTCCCAACGCCAACTCCACATATGAGCACGCGGTTCGCTATGACACATTAGTCGCCCCCACCCACTAAACCGATCTTGTCCGTCGATGCCGTGCCATAGTGACTCACCCACACGAGCGCGAGCGCGTCATGGCAGATGTGGGCGCGAGCATCGAGCGGGCGACGTCGGTCGGTGCAGACCCAACACGCGGCACGAGATGGCCCGGTCCTCGCCCGCGATAGGTGTTTACTTTTGGGGAATCTGTCGTCGCTCGAAGGGAGCACCATGGCACCCCAACCGCGAACCACAACGAAACCGGGAAGCGCGTCCTTCAAAGAGTTGACGCTACGAGGCGTCATCATCGGCGGGATCATCACCCTCATCTTCACCGCTGCCAACGTCTACCTGGGGCTCCGTGCTGGCCTGACCTTCGCGACCTCCATCCCGGCTGCCGTGATCTCCATGGCGATCCTGCGCTACTTCAAGGATCACACCATCCAGGAAAACAACATCGTCCAGACCATCGCCTCCGCGGCGGGCACCCTGTCGGCCATCATCTTCGTCCTCCCCGGCCTCGTAATGATCGGCTGGTGGCAAGGCTTCCCGTACTGGCAGTCCGTATTCGTGATCGCCCTAGGCGGCACCCTCGGCGTCATGTACTCCATCCCGCTGCGTCGCGCCATGGTCACTCACTCCACCCTGCCTTACCCTGAAGGCGTCGCAGCGGCCGAAGTCTTGAAGGTAGGCGACTCGCGGGAAGGCGGCGAAGACTCGCGGCGTGGCCTGTGGGCAATCATCTGGGGTGGCCTATCGTCGGCCGGGTTCGCCGTTCTCGGTTCCCTCAAGGCAGTCGGCACCGAGATCTCCGGCTTCTTCCGGATCGGCGCGGGTGGCACCATGGCCGCGGGGTCATTGTCCCTGGCCCTGATCGGCGTTGGTCACCTGGTCGGGATCGGCGTCGGCATCGCCATGGTCGTCGGTCTCCTCATCTCCTACGGCATTCTCCTGCCCATGCAAACCTGGGGGCTGATCGGGGACGGCTCACAGCTCGACGCCGTTGTCGCTTCAACCTTTCGCAACGACGTTCGCCTGATCGGGGCCGGCGCCATCGCGGTGGCCGCGGTGTGGACGCTAATCAAGCTGCTCGGCCCGATCATCGGCGGCATCCGAGACTCCCTCAGTTCCACCGCCAAACGCAAAGCCGGCGAGGAAGTGCCTCTGACGGAGCAGGACCTTTCGGCCAAGATCGTCATCGGGGTCACGTTGGCCTCCATGCTTCCGATTGGCCTGCTGCTGTGGCTGTTCGTCAAGGACACTCCCGCGGCCCACAACGTTGCTGGCCTCGTCATGGTGTCAATCCTTTTCGTGCTGCTCACGGGTCTAGCCGTCGCATCCGTCTGCGGTTACATGGCGGGCCTGATTGGCGCATCCAACTCGCCGATCTCGGGAGTTGGCATCCTGGTGGTCATCGCGGCCGCCCTGGTGGTGAAGCTCGTGCACGGCTCAGCGACAGGCGACGAGCAAGGTGCCCTCGTCGCCTATACCCTCTTCACCGCTGCCGTCGTCTTCGGTATCGCGACGATCTCGAACGACAACCTGCAAGACCTCAAGACCGGGCAACTCGTGGGCGCCACCCCGTGGCGGCAGCAGGTCGCCCTGGTGATCGGCGTCGTCTTCGGTGCCATCATCATCCCTCCCGTGTTGAATCTCATGCAGACCGCGTTCGGCTTCGAAGGCGCCCCCGGCGCCGGCGAGAATGCCCTGGCCGCGCCGCAAGCATCTCTGCTGTCCACGCTGGTCCAAGGGGTCTTTGGCGGCGACCTCAACTGGAACCTGCTAGGTTTGGGCGCTCTGATCGGCGTCGGTGTGATCGTCATCGACGAGGTGCTGCGCAAGACCACTTCGAATTTGTCGCTGCCTGGTTTGGCCGTCGGCATGGGCATGTATCTCCCGATGTCGGTGACCATCGTGATTCCGATCGGCGCTGCCCTTGGCATGTTCTACGAGAAGTGGGCCGCCAAACAGAAAATCCCACACGGGCCAAGCGGCTGGGCGTCCTCACCGCGACTGGCTTGATCGTCGGCGAATCCCTCTGGGGTGTGATCTACGCGGGCTTGATCGGCCTCAATGTACCGCTAGAGGTGGTTCCTGAGTCCTTCTCCGGGGCCGCCACCTGGCTGGGACTGGCCCTGTTCATCGGAATCATCGTCACGCTGTACCGGCGCACTCAAAAGGTCGCGGCTGACGACATGACGCCGGAGTGAAGCGTGAAGTCGCCGGTCGAGTCTTGGGCCCCGGAGGACGTTCTTCCCGGAAGGAAAGCGGTTCACCGGCCATCGACCGCTACCGCAGGAAGGCCCTCCAGCAGGCAGCAAGGGTTATCGTCGGCGACCCGCTTCGCTCGCTTCTTGCTTCCCGACAGGCGGCTACGCCGCGTCACGTCGTTCGTTCCTCGCGAGGCTACCAAGGCCAAACAGGGGTACTAGTGTCGTCGTGCCAGGAAGATCAAGACACTGGCGACGCAAGCTCCCACCGTCGCGCCCGCGACGCCTGCCAGGGGCAACCCGCGGCCCAGCCCATCCACCGTGGCGACCACCCCGGAACCCTCGGATTCCACGGGGGTGGGGCTGGCCGGTGCGGCCGTGGTGACTTCGACGGCGGGCCCAGCCGTGACCGGCGCCTGCTGCGCCAACTCTGGTGAGGGCGACGACGACACTCGAGTCGGCGACGATGACGAGGGGCGGCTCGGCGTGGACTTGACGCTGGGCCTCGGCTGGGCCCTGGGCGTGCGCTTGGGGGTAGGCGACGGAGATCGCGAAGGGGCGCTCGACGCACTGACCGATGAAGATCTGGTCGTCGGGGCCGGGCTAGAGGCCGCGCTGCTGGGCGGGCTGGAAACCGTCATCTGGTTCGCATCGGGGTAGGCGGCGAAGTTCTGGGTGGCGTACCAGCCGTCGCTGCCTTGCGCCACGCCGATGCCGATCGAGTTGGCTTCCGGCGCGGTCATATTGGCATAGTGCCCGGGCGAGTTCAGCCACTGATCGAAGATCAGCGCCCCAATGTCCCCACCGGGGCTACGCATCGCGACGTTCTCTGAGGCGCTGCTCCAACCCGACGGATAGCTGTCGGCGAAATTGGGCCGGTGCGCCAATGTCCCGCGTGCCACCAACTGCTCAGACCAGTCCTGGGCAATGTCGTCGAGCTCGACGTAGCGCACCACGGGTTCTAGGCCCAGGCGGGCGCGCAACTGGTTGACCTTGGTCAAGATCGTCTCGGCGTAGCTGGCCCCCTGCGCCGTGATGGCGGCCGGGACGGCAGGCGGGGCAGCCAGCGCGGTGCCGACGCCGGCGGGGATCAGACTCACCGCGGCGAGCAGGGCCAGACTGAGGGATCGCCAAAGTTTCATGGCTCGGTCCTTCCTCTTCATCTGACCACCAAACCACACTTCGGGTTCATTCCTGAGAGATTCTCAGGCGATGTTCAAGATTGCTTGGTCACCGAACCGTCATGGCGACACGCGAATGCCCTGCCGCAGCTCGATGCGGCGCGCAACGCGAAGAGGGCGAGCTGCGCCCGATCTCGGGATCCGACCTCGGCGCGCAGGTTTCCGATGTGGGTCTTGACCGTGAAGCTTCGGTGACACGCGGGACCTTGCCTCGTGAACCGAGGGGTATGGACTCGTTTCGCTCGGCCTGCGTCGTCGGCCCTCAGCCCGCGTTGGCGACCTTCTCCGCCGACGCCCAGCCAGCCAGGTCGCCCTTATTGATCGCCAAGGCGATCATCTCCGGGAACGCATCAGGTGTGCAGGCGAACGCGGGAATGCCCATGGCCGCCATAGTGCTGGCGATGTCATGGTCGTAGCTGGGCGTGCCATCGTCGCTCAGAGCCAGCAGCGTCACCATCGTGACGCCCTGCCGTTGGAATTGGGCCATGCGACGCAGCATCTGCTCGGGATCGCTGTCGTAGAGGTCGCTGATCAGCACCATCACCGTGTCTCGTGGGCGCTGCACCAGATCCTCACAGTAGGCCAAGGCCTTGCTGGTGTCCGTGCCGCCGCCGAGCTGGGTGCCGAAGATCACGTCCACCGGGTCTGAGAGCTGATCGGTCAGGTCCGCCACCGATGTGTCGTAGACCACCAAGTGCGTCTTGACTGCCTTGATCGACGCCAGAACTGCGGCAAAGATGCTGGCGTAAACCACCGACGTGGCCATGGAACCTGACTGGTCCACCACCAGCACGATCTCACGCTGGAAGCCCGTCTGCTTGCGCCCGTACCCGATGATTCGCTCGGGCACGACCGTGCGGTACTCGGGCAGATAGTTGCCCAGGTTGGCCGCGATGGTCCGGGGCCAGTTGATGTCATTCAGTCTGGGACGGGTGGTGCGGGCGGCCCGGTTCAGCGCGCCCCGCACAGCCTGCTGCACCTTGTCCGCCAACCGCTCCTCCACTTGCTTGACCACACGCCCCACCACCTCGCGGGCGCTGTCCTTCGCCTTGGCCGGCATCACCCGCCCCAGGCTGGCCAGCGTCGCCACGAGGTGCACGTCCGCCTCGACGCTTTGCAGCATCTCCGGTTCCAGCAGCAACTGCTTGAGCCCCAACCGGTCGATGGCATCCGCCTGCATCACCTG
>JBHADA010000227.1:0-3545 GCA_041854805.1 Arachnia sp. | reverse complement strand
TGCCCACCGCTGGTCATGTCCTGGTAGATCCCAGAGACCTTCACCGTGGTCTCGGTCTCGCCTTGGCGGATGACCATGTCCTCGCCCACGGCCAAGCCGTACTTGTTGGCGTTGAGCACGGATAGGGCGATCTGGCCCGCTTCGGGCCGGGCGCCTTCCAGGAACTCCACCGTGCCGCTGGAGTAGTCGCCCACCTCGACGCGCAGGGTCTCCCAGCCCTCCTCGCCCTTGGTCTCGTACAGCACGTTGCCGTAGGTCCGCACGTCGGTAAGCCGATCGTCGCTGTCCATGCTGGCCAGGACCTCCTTGCGCATCTTGTCCACGTCCGAGGAGAACTGCAGATCGACGCGCAGATCGGCCCGCGGGGCCCCCATGTAGGTGACGAACTCAGGGCTGGAGAAGGTGCTGAGCAGGTTGGCCGGGAGGATGAGCAGCACCGCGGTCAACAGGTAGACCAGCGGGATGAGTACCCATTGCCCAAGGTCGGAGCGCAGATCAAGCAGGGCTAGCCGTCGCCCCAGCGGAAGCCGGCCAGCGCTGAGGTTGGTACGGCGCGCCCGGCGAGCGAGCTTGGCGGCTCTGCGTGCGGTCTGTCGCTCGTTCAAGGTGCTGCCGTGCACGAGGGCACTCACCACCTCGATACGGCGCACCCCGCGCAGGATGCCGCGGCAAATGGCCACGACAAGGAGATACATCAGCACCAACGCGATCAGTGGCACCAGGACCGTGGCCACGGTGGGCGACGACGTGGCGTAATTCTTCGCGATGCTGGCGGTCAGCAGATTCGTGGCGACGATCCCCAGCAGCCCACCGGCGACGCAGGCGATCAGGGTCATCAAGGCGTACTTGCCCAGGTACAAGCCGGTGATCGCACGGGTGGGCAGGCCAATGGCTCGCATCACGCCGATCTCACGGACCTGGTCCTCCATCGCGCCGCGGATGACGAACCGCAGGTTGATCAGGGCGATCACCACGAGCAGGAGGCTGGCGAAGACCAACGCCGCGGCCACTAGGCCATCGCTGACCGCGTTGATCAGCCGGATCATGTCGTACGTGACGGCCTGCCCGTTGCGGGGCAGCGAATCGTTCGATTCGTAGGCGGTTTGGAACTGATTCGCCTGCGAGGCGTCGTCCAGGCGGTACTCGACGATGATCTCGCTGCTTCCGCCTCCCGCCGAGGCCAGGCGGGCGAAGTCGCCGTCCGAGACGACGAAACGGGTTCCCGAGGACAGCGAAGAGGCCATCTGGGAGTCACGGACGAACCCGGAGATGCTGAACTCCCGGATGCCCGAATTCGTCTGCACGGACAAGACGTCGCCGGTGTGGAGGCCGAACTGTTCCTCGTAGGCGACGGGCACATAGATCTCGCCGTCGCTTGGCTGGGCGATGCTGTTGTTCTGATCGAGCAGGTAGTCGAAGTCCTGATTCTGGGTGACGAAGAGGTTGTCGATGAGGCTCTCAGAGAGGCTCCCGGATTCGCCGGTTCCAGGGCGGCTCCACGTCAGTGATGCGGAGTCGAAGCCCAGCATGTCCTCGATCAGCCAAGAGTCGATCTCGGGATGCTCGGCGGCGAAGGACTCGAGCGCGGCCTTGTCGTAGTCGCCGGCGTGCATCTGAAGGAAGTGCGGGGGTTTGGCGTCCTCGAAAAGCTGGTTGATGCCGCCCACGAGGCGTTCCATCACCATGCACCCGGTGGCCATGAGGAAGGCGCTGAGGACCAGGATGGCCAGCAGGGCCAGGTTGATCCCCCAGTTCCGGGTGAGGTCGTTGCGGGAGTAGCGGAGATATAGGCGTTCGTTCATGTCAGGCTCCAGACGCCAGGGATCTGCAGGGACATCCACGTCAAGACGACGTGGTAGATCACGTCAAGCACGATATTTGCGATCTCAATCCAGTCCGTGGTGCCAAGCTCACGGCGCTTGCGAATCACCTCGAGCGTGTGAGTCCACAGACCACTTACACCATAGATGTAAAGGGTGATCAGCGCGGCGACCCAGAAGTTTCCGGTGAACCAGATGGTGAGCACTCCCATGACCCCGAGGCCGAGTTGTTGGAAGCCGTACTTGATCTGGTAGGGGCTAGTGGCCCAGCCCAGGCTGGCCGCCGTCCTCTCCGGGGTCAAGACGTTCATGATGAACCCCAGGATGGCGATCACCCCATGGGTCACCACGAACTGATGCAAAAGCATCACGTGCATGATGGTGGAGGTCTCAGCCGGGAAGCCGGCTAGTCCGAGATGCACTACGCCGGTGAGTGCGCCGAGACCGATGAAGGCAAGAATCCACATGGGTCAGGCCTCCTTACTGGTTGGTTGGGACAGGTTGTCTTGGAGCGCGCGCACGCTGCGAACGCGGGGGATGACGATCCCCATGACCACCAGGAGGAGCCCGACGATCATGAATAGGGCCCCGATTCCGCGCGACTCGCCCACCCCGATCACGCGTCCGAGCGAGCCGGCGAGAACGCCGCCCTCGCGGAGCATGGGGTTGAACACCGCATCGGCGAGGACACCAGAGACGGCATAGGCCACGACGTAACCCAATTGGGAGATCAGCCCCATGAGACCCCACACTTTGCCTTGGGTCTGGTTGGGGATCGACGAGCGCGCGATGACCTCCACGCTGGTGTTGAGGGGAGGCAGGGTTGCGAAGAAACCGAAGGCTAGGACGCCAATGGCCAGAACGCTCGTCGTGGTCCCTAGAAAGAAGACCAGGACACCGCCCGCGGCCAAGAACCAGGAGATATAGCTGATGTAGGCGCCCCTCATATTGAACACGCCGATCACCAGGCTAGCCACGATCATACCGACTGCGGCGCCCGAGCGGACCACACCGAGGGTGGACTCGTCGGTCAGTTCCAGCAGCATGGGAGTCAGCAGGGTTTGCAGGAAGCCCATGCTGAAGGTGACCAGGGTGATCAAGAGCATCAACACGGTGATGCCTCGGTTACGTCCCAGGAAGGCAAGTCCTTGCCGGAAGTCGGCCCAGAAGGACGTCTGTACGACGCGACGAGAAGTTTTGATGGTGCGCCACACCAGCAGCATGCTGGCGATAGTCACCACCATGGTGGAGATATCAATGACCAACACCGTGGTGATGCCATAGGTGGCCATCAACAGTCCCGCGATGGCGGGCGAGATGAGGTATTGCGACGCAGACGCGAGCTGGACCAACCCACCGGCCCTGGCGTACTGCTCAGGGGTGAGCAGGTCCGTCACGGTGGCACGGTAGGCCGGATCCATGACGGAGCCAAACACCGAGCTGAACCCAACGCACACACAGATGACCACGAGGTTGGCGGTGCCGGTATGGAAGGCCACGATCAGCGCTAGGAGGCCGATGGCGGACAGCGAGTCCCCGCAGATCATGAGAAGGCGACGATCGATCCGGTCCGCGAGCACGCCCCCCAAGGGAGCGAGCAGTAGCGAAGGCAGGAAGGCCACCAGGGTAACCAGCGCCACGGAGGCGCTCAGCCCGGTCTGCTGGTACACGTACACCCCAAGCCCAAAGGCCGTGAGCCCATTGCCGATGCGGGCCACCAACTGG
>JBHADA010000226.1:0-14787 GCA_041854805.1 Arachnia sp. | reverse complement strand
GCCTTCATCGAGGCCACCACCCTGGCCCGACACCACTGGGGCGACCCCTACCGCATCGACCCCGGCGAGATGGCCTCCATCGGCTGGCGCCTCCCCAACAACTGCCTCACCAAAATCAGCCAAGGCATGATCGTCATGTTCTATTTCTACACCCCGACCGGCTGGTACATGTACTAACCACCCCCGCCCTCGACCAGCGGGCTCTTTGGCTCCGGCGACGGCTTTGCCGCGTCACTGGACGGGTCGAGATCTTCCAGAGCCGTCATCTGCACGACAGCGAGGACCGACCCGACGGCCGGTCCTCGCTGAACTATGCGAATCAGATGGGAATGTGGCTTCCCGCTTGGGCGATGGCCCTGATGGCCACGTCGTCGTTGTTCGCCATCGACGTGCGCAGCGTGTTGATCATGTCACGGGTGCTGTTGCCAGCGGCATACCACTGCCGTTCCATGGCCGCGTAGCGGTCTGACACGCCCTCAGCTAGGTAGTCGCTCATCGCCTGGCGCACATCGGCGTCGCGGCGGTCCAAGGCTGCTTCCAGGTCTGACGCGGCACGCTCGAAGTTCGCCTGAGCGGCCTGCGATGCACCGACGCTGTAATCGTTGCGGTCTGCGATGTTCTCCACGATGTTCCTCCCTCGTTCCTCAGGCCCGCGCCGAGCCGATGGTGCGCAGCAGCCCCTGCTGCGAGTAGTCGGTAGAAGCGTCAGCCGACTCGTGCGTGGCAGCACCTTCCTCGGCCGCCATCACGAACGCCTTGTTCTGGCCCGCGATCGACCCAACGATCCCCGCCAGCGCGAATTCGAGCGTATCGGCGGTCTCATCCACGTTCGCCTTGAACTTGTTGAACGCCGCCTTCGCCGGGCCATTCATCTGGCCGGCCAACGGCTCGGCCGCCTCCACCAAGCGGCGCACCAACGCCCGCAGATCGTCGGACTCGGTTTGGCTCCGCTGCCCCAGGTGAACCAGGGTCTCTCCATGCATTGCGAACTTCACAACAGCCTCCTTGTGAGATCTACTTGTCTCCACCATGCCAAGAGATGGGGTCAGGATGAACCCAAACGTTCATAACGTGGACACTTCACCATAGGTCAGACCTGATCTGCTCCCATGATTGAGTGTGGTCTCTGCGAGGCAAGGAGGCGGAATTGAGCACGATTGACATACGGCCGGGCGACCGGATAGCCACACGCGGCCAACTCTTCGGCTCCATCACCGTCGACGCGTTCTTCCTCGTCGGCTCGCTCTGGGCACTCTACGTGCTGACCTCGGGCGCTCTTCCAGCGTCCTTGTCTTGGCTCCTGCTCGTGACGACGGCCATCGGCCTTGTCGCCGCGTGGTGGGCGGCGCGAGTGCTGACCGGCCGCAGCCTAGGACACTGCATATGGGGGCTTCGCACGGCCAACGCCGCCACGGGTTTGCCCGGGCGATGGCCCGGCTTCCGGTCCATCGATATCCGGCGTGGCCCAGACCCCCTCTACCTCACGCCCCACCCAGTCAGACTGACACCAGCGACTCCCCTCCCCACGCAAATGGAACTCGCCCTCGTGGCCACTCGCGACGACGGCACACGGGAACGTCTCCTCCTACCCTGCGTCGTCGGGCGCGACCCTCGCGCGGCCGACCCGTACCACATCTTCGCGATGCCAGACATCGACCGCAGCGTCTCACGCACCCACCTCCTGCTGGCGCTGGATCAGGGTGGTCTCGTGGTCACCGACCTCGGCAGCGGCAAAGGAACCACCGCGCTGAGTATGGCCGGGGAGAGACCTCTCGCCCCCCACACGCCCGCCCGCTTCGCCGTCGCACCAGGCTTCCATCTCAGGTTGCGGCTGGGCAAGCGTGTCATGGCCATCGACGCCCTTCCAATCCCCCGGGGAACAGCATGAACGAATACGACCGCACGCTCATCGAGACCACGCGCACGCACCGGGAAAGGCTCGCGTCCGCGCTCATCCACGGACGACTCACGGAGCGTCACAAGGTCAACACCAACCTCCGCCGAGTGCTCGGCTCGCTCATCCTGGCCGCGGTCGCCGGGGTGGCCTGCCTTGGCACCGGGTTCGTGCTCGGTCTCTTGGAGCGGCAAAAGCAGGAGCAGGCCGTGGCCGCGTTCCGTGAAGCGATGCAGGCCAACCCCATCCAGCCTGGCAACGGCTACGTCGAGGACAAGGCCACGGGCCTGCTGCGACACCGCAAAACCGGCGTCTACATCGATCCTCGAACCGGATTCCAGGTTGACCCCAAGACGAAACTGGCCACGGATCCGCAGGGGCGCACCGTCGACATCCGGCTGGGCTGGTACTTCGACCCCAAGACCGGCAACTACACCGACCCCGCCACAGGGTTGACCATCGACCCAGACACGCTCACCGTGGTGGAGGAGGAAGGCTGATGCCTTACACGCGACTCACCGTCATCGGCGGCTCACGCAAGGCAGACCTCGTCATGCCCGACGACGAGCCCGTGGGCTCCCTGCTGCCCCAGCTACTCGAGATCCTCGACGAACGGGCCGCTGGGGGCCGCGAGGTACGGCTCTCGACCCTCACCGGCCTAGCCCTCTCACCAGAGGCGACGCTCGCGGACCAGGGAGTTGCCCACGGCAGCATGATCCAACTCACCACCATCGACGACGCGCCCCAACCGCCCGACGTGGTGGACATCACCGACGCAGTGGCCATCGCTGCGGGCAACCGTCGCGACCGCTGGGTCCGGGCCACCAGCACGACGCTCCTAGCCATTCTGGCCTGCGTGTTCGCCTACCTGGCCGCCCACGCCACCCTCCCCGCCCTCTGGGATCTCGGATCGCCGGATACCCGGGCGGTGATCGCGGCCGCGGTGGCCCTGGCCGGTGCGGGCGCCTTCATGGCGCGCCGCTCGTCCCCCAGCGTCGCGGGCGCTCTAGGCTCGGCCGCCTTTGGGACCTGTACCGCCCTCCTCCTGTCGGCGGGCCAGGCCTGGTCCCTGGGGCTCCAAGCCGTGCTCGTAGCCGGCGGCGCATGGGCCGTCGTCGGGATCATCCTCGGCATCGGCATGCGGCGCCTCTCCGCGTTGGCCGGGGCATCCGTCGGGCTGGTCGCTGCGGGCGTCCTATCCATGGCACACGTCTGGGGCTGGCCACGGCTGGCCACCCTCATCGTCACCGCCTTGGCGGCGATGGTGCTGATCGGCCTTGTCCCGGGCATAGCCCTCGCGCTGAGTGGCCTCACCAGATACGACGACGGGGCCATGCGCGGCGAACGGGCACAGCGCGTCGACGTTGACTCCGCCATTCAAGAGGGGTTCGCGACTCTGTCGTGGACCGTGGCCGCGCTCGCTATCCCGGGTACCACCGCGCTCATGGAGTTGGTCACGTACGGTTCCTGGTGGGCTCTCGGCCTGGCCGTCGTCGTGTGTCTCGTCTTGCTGCTACGGGCCCGGGTGCTGCCTCTCATCCCGCAGCGGCTGGCGCTTTTCACCGCAGGGGCCCTGCCGCTGCTACTCGGGCTGCTCATCCTCGACAGCGAACGCCGGGCCCCGCTCGCCACGCTGCTTTGCGCCGGGATGCTCGCCTTATCGACGCTGCGCGTCAGCGCGGTGACCGCGGCACGCCTGCGGCGGCCCGCCGAGATCGCCGAGCTGCTCTTGGTCATCCTGGCCATCCCGCTCGCGCTCGGCGCGCTCGACATCTACGCGGACCTTCTCGAGGTGTTCCGGTGACAGGGGCGTGGTTCAAGGCAACCTTCGGTGCCCGGGCGAGCGAACTGGACCGGCTGGCGCGTGCCGTCGGCACACCGCTTCCGGTCCGGCGGCGGATCGGCTTGGCGTCGCTGGCTCCTGGCTCTGGCACCACCACCGTCACGGCCGCCATATGCCTCATGCTCGACCGGCTCAGGCTTGACCGCATCTTGACGGTCACCACCGCATCCCCGCAGGATCCCCGGTTCGCGCTCCTCGGCGATCCACACGCCGTGCGCCAGTTCTCCCCCGGCAGTCGGCCCGATCCCCGGCAAAGCTGGTCCGAGGCCGCGGGCCACGCCCAATACCAACACGACCTGACCCTCACGGATTGGGGCGCCGCCCCCATCCAGAAACTGCCCATGGTGGCGGGCGAGAGCCACACCCTATGCCTCGTGACTCTCGCCACCAGGAAGGCCATCCAGCAGGCGCTCGATTGCGGCTGGGCACTCAACAAGCAAAGGCCCGTCGCCTTGGCGGTGGTCGACGCCACGGGGCAGGCCCCACCGTCGATGCGGCCCCTCGTCCGCAACCTTCCGCTGCCCGCCGCATATATCGCCCACGCCCCCGCCCTAGCCCAGGGCGACACCACGCGACTGCGCGAACGCGACGCGCTCGAGCTCTACCGCTTGACCGCTTGCCTGATCTCGGCCATCGCTCGCCCCCGCCCACGGGAGACCCAATGAGCCTCGAACTCGACATCGTCAAGCAGCCCAGCGGCGACGCCGTGCCCGCGCACAGCGACGCCGAATCCGAGGTGCCGCGCCGCCAGCAGCAGCGTCCGACACGCACCACCACACCCATCGAGCAGCCCGAACCCATCGAAATCCCCGCGCCGCCTGTGCTCAGCGCCACAGTCAACGCCACGCCCTTCCAGTTCATGCTGCCGGTGGTCGGCGCGCTCACCTCCGTGGTCATGATGGTGGTGCTGCGCAACGGTCAGCCACTGTTCCTCATGATCGCGGCCATCATCTTCGTCATCGCGGTCGTCAGCGGCGTCAGTTTCGCCATCTCCAGCACCGGACGGGCCACCAAACAGTTGCGGCTCCAGCGCGGCCGCTACCTCGACTACCTGGAACGCACCCGCGACGAACTCCGCGACAAGGCCGAGGTCACCCGGGCCTCGGCGCTAGCCCTGCATCCCAGCCCCGGTGGGCTGGTCAGTTTCGCTCTCGACCCCGAGCGGCTGTGGGAACGCCGCCGCACCGACGCCGACCATCTTCAGGCACGCATCGGCGTGGCGACCGTCCCATGGTTCACCATGAACGTACCCTCCGCCGGAACTCCCGTCGAACCCACCGACCCCATCCTTCTGCGCGAAGCCGAGCTGCTCACCGCGTCCCACGCCTCCATCGAGGGCATGCCCGCGACGGCCGATCTGGCCGACGCGGCGGTGGTCGCGGTCATCGGCCCGCGCGACCGGACGCTGCCGCTGGTCCGCTCCATGCTCCTACAACTAGCCACGCACCAACTCCCAGAGGACCTGTCCCTGGCCGCCGCGTTTTCCCTCGACCGGGCCGCTGACTGGCGCGGCCTAGATCTGCTCCCCCATATCCACAACCCCGAACTCTTCGACGGTCCGGTGCCGGCACGTCGGGTCGCCCCGAGCCTCGACGCTCTCAGCGAGGTGCTCGCGGCCGAGCTGTCCATGCGCTCAGGCGCGGCGGTCGCCGCCCGCCGCCGCGGTTCGCAGGCGGAGGAACTATCGCGGCTCGTGATCGTCTCCGATGGCCACGGTTCCCCGGCGGCTTCGCTGCGCCTCCCCGACAAAACCCTCCACGAACGCGACCTCGGCATCACCATCGTCCATCTCCTCGACGACCGTCTCGACGAACCCGACGACGTCGACATTCGCATTGATCTTCGAGACGGGGCCAGCATCACCCACGACGCGCGCGACAACACCCCCCGATCCTTCGTTTTCGTGCCGGACGCCACGGAACCGTGGCAGGTGGAGAGCATCGCCCGCGCGCTGGCCGCCCAGCGCACCTTCACGTCGCTCCATATGGAAAGTCCTGAGGGGCAAACCGCCAACATTGACGACCTTCTGGGGTTGGACCTGCACCGTCCCGTCGACCTCAACCGGCTCTGGCGGCCACGCACCCCGGCCAACTTCCTCCGCGTAGCGTTCGGCGTCGACGATCAAGGGCGCGCCGTGTACCTCGACCTCAAGGAGAGTGCCCACCAGGGCATGGGGCCGCACGGCATCTGTATCGGCGCCACTGGCTCCGGCAAGTCGGAGATGCTGCGCACCCTGATCCTGTCGCTGGCCACGGCCCACTCGCCCGAAGACCTTTCGATGATCCTCATCGACTATAAGGGCGGCGCAGCGTTCTCACCGTTCGTGCCACTTCCGCACCTGGCTGGGCTCATCGACAACCTGGCCGACGACCCGCAACTGACCGTCCGCGCACGCGTGTCGCTGCAGGGCGAGGTGGTGCGGCGCCAGCAGCAACTCAAGGATGCCGACTCGTCGCCGTCGATCACGCACTATCGGGAGCTGCGCCGCCAACGCCCCGACCTGCCGCCCATGCCGCACCTATTCGTCGTCATCGACGAGTTCGGTGAGCTGCTGACCGCCGAACCTGACTTCATCGACCTGTTCCTGCAGATCGGCCGCATCGGACGCTCCATCGGGGTGCACCTGCTGCTGTCGAGCCAACGTATCGAGGGCGGCAAGCTGCGTGGCCTCGACACCTACCTCTCTTACCGGCTGGGACTTCGCACCTTCAGCGAGTCCGAGTCGCAGGTGGTGCTGGGCTCGAATGACGCGTTCCACCTCCCGCCACTGCCCGGCTATGGCTACCTCAAGGTCGACACTTCCGTGTATCAAAGGTTTCGCGCCGGATTCGTGTCGGGCCCCATGCCGAGCGGGGCCCGGCGGGAGACCGTGGTCGAGGGGCCGCGGGTGTACGAGGTGCCCACCTACAACGGGATCGATATGAGCGACAGCGAGCCTGGCGTTCCGGTCTTGCGACGCCCCGACACCGGCCGCACCGTGGTGGACGAGGTGGTGGCTGGGCTACGCGCGGACGACACCGCAGTCACCCCCATCTGGCTGCCTCCGCTGCCCAGCCGCCTCACCCTGGGGCAGGTGCTACCCCAGACGGGCAAGGATCCCCTCAAGGTGGTAGTTGGTTTGGAGGACGACCCGGCCCACCAGAGCCAGTCGCCGTGGGTGCTCGACCTCGCCAGCAGCGGCGGACACGTGGCCGTTATCGGCGCTCCCCAGACGGGACGCAGCAACCTGCTGCGCACCGTGGCCGCCTCCATCGCACTGCGCAGCACCCCTCACCAAGTGGCCATCTACGGCCTCGACCTCACGGGCAGCGGCCTACGTCGAATCGAGGGGTTCCCGCACGTGGGTGGGGTCGCCACCCGCGGAGACATGGACCGGATCCAGCGGTTGATCGAAGAGGTGACCGGCATGATCCAGACCCGGGAGCACCTGTTCAAGAGCAAGAGAATCGATTCGATGACCCAGCTACGAGCCTTGCACGCGCGCGGGAAGTTGGCGCAGCTCGCCAGCGCGGACATCGTGCTGCTCGTCGACGGATATGGCGTACTGCGAGACATGGGGCCGCTGGAGGAATCGTTCAACTCGTTGATGCAGCAGGCCGCTAGCTACGGCGTGCACCTCGTCATGACGCTGGGCCGGTGGGGAGATTTGCGGATGGCGCACCAGAGCCTATTCGGCACCCGGGTGGAGTTCCGTCTCAACGACCCGGGCGACTCGCTGCTGGATCGCAAGCTCGCCGCGACGATCCCCTCCGACACCCCGGGGCGGGCGCTGACGAACAACAAACTACTGGGGCACGTGGCACTTCCGACGCTGGAATTCGTCGAGAACGACGATCTGGGCGAGGCACTTGAGGCCTTGGCTAAGAAATCTTCCGAGGCCTGGACGGGCCCTGCGGCTGCGCCGATCCGCCTGCTGCCCGAACATTTGGATCCCGAGTCACTGCCCGACGCCGCGGAGGAACCGCACTCTCTGCCCATCGGGCTGCGGCAAGACACCATGGGCACGGCACTTTGGGAGTTCAGCGAGGGCGACCAGCATCTTCTTGTGCTGGGCGACGCGAAGTGCGGCAAGTCGACGACGCTGCGCACCATCGCCCAAGGGCTGATGAACAGGTTCGCCCCGGAGGAATTGGCGATCGCGGTGGTGGACCCACGCGGCCACGTGCCCGACATCATTTCCGAGCCCTACCTCGCGGCCCATGCCACGACCCAGCAGCAGGCGGCAGGCATGGCGACGTCGATCGCGACGGAACTCGCCCAGCGCTCCAAGCAGAGCCCCGAGGAGCGAAGCACGTCCCCCAGGATCGTGGTGCTGGTCGACGACCACGACATCATCTCCGCGGGCGGGGCCGAGCCGCTGTCCCCGCTCCTGCCCTACCTCCCGTCCGCCCGCGACCTGGAACTGCACATCGTCGTCACCCGTCCCGTGGCGGGAGCCACCCGCGCCTTGTACGGGTCGCTGCTGCAGAGCGTGCGCGACACCGGCGGCGCGGTGCTTCTGATGTCGGGAGACCGAAGCGAGGGGCAGGTACTGCCGCGAGTCACGCCGGAGCGGATGCCTCCCGGGCGCGGACGCTACGTGCGCCGCGGAGAGCCGCCCTACATCGTGCACATCGCCGAGACCCCGCGACAGGATGTGGACCAGGCGGCCACCTCGTCTCGATTTTAACTTTCATCACCCTCACCAAATGTTTTACGACGACGATCCCACGTCCTTGACATGAAGAATAAGACAGCCAAAGGAATTGCCATGAGGAAACCGTTGGGAACCCACCAGGCTAGGTTAAAGTCTCCGTAGTAAGCCCAGAATGAAATGGCCATGAAACCCGCACAAAAAGTTAGGGTCAGACCAGCAGTGAGGACGATTTCGCCCAAAGGGTTGGTGCGGCGTGTTAAGTACACCCCTACGAATCCGAGAATTGCCGCTAGGATATCGAGTGGAAAAAACGACCAATTCCATGCTTGCACCACCGGGTTCGCATAGTCCCGAAATGCTTGCTCAGTCGGAATGACCGCCCTCAACACGGCAGACAAGAAGCTGCACGACAAGCCTCTGCACCAGGACGAGTCCACTTTGCGTGAGGTGTTCACCAGATTGAGCTCCCATGGGACGGTGCTGGTGATCGTGGACCAGCCCGCCACGATCGGAGCCCTGCCCGTGACCATGGCTCGAGCGTTGGGCATCGAGGTTGTCTATCTGCCCGGGCTAGCAATGCGCCGGATCGCCGGCCTGCATCCCGGTAACGCGAAAACCTTCGTCTACCCGAACGCCGTGATGCGGGCGGCCAACCCAGCATTACGCCAATCCGACCCTCTCCTGGAGGAACGTTGGACATCTCGCCGAGCACATCAGGAGCAAGATCCCGCAGCCATGTTTCGCGACCTCACCGTGCCCGTACTGCTGGTCCGGGGCGATCCCGAGGCCGGCGGACTCCTCGACGCCGAAGCAGCCGGACGCGCCCTATCCCACCTCACCGTGCCTTACAGACACGTATATGTGCCAGGGGCACCGCATGCCGTCCACGCCAAGGAACCGGCAACGGTGCGACAAGCCATCCTCGAGTGCGCACATGTCTGGCTTCCAGCTTCGAAGACACATCATTGGACTACTACCGAGGGAGTAGATCCATCGCACAACTCTCGCATGATGTCTGGTACCACGATCAGCGATAACAATTAACATGACAGATCAGGCATGGAAGGACATCTTATGAACCAACCGGTAGTCGAACTCGACAAGGTTCGACGCGTATACGGGCGCGGCGAAACCGAAGTGCAGGCCTTACGCGGTGTCGATCTTTCCGTTGACTCCGGCGAATCGGTTGCCATCGTCGGACGCTCGGGATCGGGAAAGTCCACACTGATGCACTCCATGGCCCTGCTGGATCGCCCCACCAGCGGCCAGGTCCGCGTGAACGGCGACCCAACCTCTCACCTGACGGAACGCCAGGTCGCTTCCTTGCGTAACGCCTCCTTCGGATTCGTGTTTCAGCAGTTCTTCCTCGTCGCCGGCCGGTCCGTACTCGATAACGTTACGCTCCCGCTAGCTATCGCAGGAGTGCGCCCCAAAGAACGGACACGACGAGGGATGGAAGTTCTCGAAGCCCTGGAGATCAGCGAAAAGGCCCGCGCCCGCGCCAACGATCTCTCCGGCGGGCAGAAACAACGCGTCGCGATCGCCCGCGCCCTGATCAACGACCCATCAGTCATCTTCGCGGACGAGCCTACGGGCAACCTTGATGAAGTAACCGGCGCCGTCGTCGAAGATCTCCTGTTCTCTTTGAATCGCGAACGAGACATCACCCTCATCATCGTCACCCACGACCCCGAACTCGCCCACCGGTGCCATCGCACCGTGACCATCCAAGACGGCACCTTGACCACCTCGAACGCAACAGGGGCTACAGCATGAGAATCCCAGACCTGATCGGTGGCGCGGCCCGCAACCTCACCCATAGTCGTTTGCGCACATTCCTGGCCGTGATCGCGGTGACCATTGGAAGCTTCACCCTGACCCTGACCACCGGTATCGGCGCAGGCGTCAACAGCTACATCACCGAGACAGTGAACGCCATCGGCGCCCCAACAACCATGGAAGTGCAGCGCGCTGCGGAACAAGCCGCCGACGAATTGCCTGTCTACGACCCCAAGGCCGGCTCACGTTCTGGCGGGCTCGGCGGCACCGAGCTCGGCATCAACGACCAGCAGATCGAGGATGCACGCGACATTCCAGGCGTCCTCAGCGTTGAACCCATCGTCAGCGTCCAAGTGCAATACATCGAAGGGCCCCAGAAGGATGAGAAATTCGCAACCGGGCTAGCCAGCCCTCAGCTCGACAACGTCTTCCAGATGTCACACGGCGCTACCCCCGACGAGGAGGCCACCAACTACGAGGTCGCTCTTCCACCGACGCATGTCAACTCCCTCGGCTACAGCAATCATGGAGACGTCATCGGCAAAATGGTTACCTTCGGGTTCCTCGATTCATCTGGTAAACCCCACACCATCGACGCGAAGGTCACTGGCGTGATCCTTCCCAGCGTCGTTCCCGTGACCACCGCGATTGGCAATCCCTCGCTCATGGACGCCGTTGCCAAGCTGCAAGCCACCGAATCCGAGAACAATTCACCCACGACCACACTCGCCTTGACCTTCGACGCGAATCACAGCGAGAAGATCGTCGATGATGTCAAAGCCGCTCTAACCGACATCGGTTTGGAAGGCACCACCGTCAACGACCGGATCGGCGTATTCAAGGCGGTGATCGACGGGATCGTGCTCATCCTCAGCGGCTTCGCCCTTATTGCCCTCATCGCGGCGTCCTTCGGTGTCGCCAACACGCTGCTGATGTCGGTGCAGGAACGAACCAAGGAAATCGGGTTGCGCAAGGCACTCGGCACAACACGCGGAAACGTTTTCGCGATGTTTGCCATTGAGGCCCTCGCCCTCGGTGTTCTTGGATGGGCCGTCGGCGCCGCTCTGGCCCTCAGCCTAGGCGTCCCGCTCAACAAGGTACTGCAAGACAGCGTGCTTCAAGACCTACCAGGGCTTAGCGTGTACACGGTCGACCCCATCATGCTCGCCATCGTCTTCGCCGTCGTGCTCGGGATTTCCTTCATCGCCGGCACGCTCCCGGCGGTGCGGGCAGCGAAGAAGGACCCCATCGAGGCGCTGCGCTATGAGTGAGGTCCGTATTGGCCAAGGCTGGTCACCCGCCCATCGCTGGCGGGAACCAGCCTTGGCCTGCGCGATCCTGATCGGCGGTTCCCTCCGCCTGATAATGAAGGCCCTCAACCCCACACCCGCCCCTTTACCCACCAGCATGGCTTATTTGGCCGCGTTGCTCATGGGCACCGCAGCGGTAGTCCTACGCTCCCGCATGCCAACGCTCAGTCTCACGATCGCCACCATCTCGTCGGTCTTCATGACGGCCACCGGGCTGAACTGGATCGGTTCCTTACTGCCGACGCTGGTGTGTGTCTACGCGACATCCCTTCGGTTCCCCCGGCGCGCCACCCTCATCCGAGTCATCCCCTCGATCGCTTCGGTCGCGGCCTCCTCGGCGATCGTCTCATGGACACAAAACCATAGCCCGGAAGTCATCCCGACGCTGCTTGCCCTCATCGCCGCCGCGGCCTTCGGACGCAGCGCTCGCGGCCGGCGCCAATACCTCGAAGCGACACTCGAACGGGCTCAAGCAATCGCACAGAACGCGCAACAGCAGGAACGGCGAAAACTCGCCGAACAGCGTCTTGCCATCGCACACGAACTTCATGACGTTGTCGCCCACCACATGACCATCATCAACGTCCAGGCAGGCGTTGCCGTCGCTGCCGCGCCTCACGACGCCGAGCGGGCCGCAACAGCCGCTAAGCACTGCCAGACCGCCGCGCAAGAAGCTCTGGCGGAGCTTCACACAATGCTAGGCGTTCTACGCAGCGATCCCCCGCCCGCGGAAGCACAGCGTCCGGAGAAGTGGCAAAAACTATCCTCCGCCACCGATCAATCCCTGATCCGCCTCATCGAGGATCAACGCAGCCTGGGCACTGATGTCGCCGTCTCCAACATCGACCTCGTAAGCGAGTGCGCGGCTCTCGTGCGTCACGTTGTCTACCGCGTGGTCCAGGAAGCCCTCACCAACGCGCGCAAACATTCACCCGGCGCGCACTGTCGGCTTACCGTCACCCGAGAAGCAGATCGTCTGCGCATCGAGATCGCGAACGGCCCGCAAACACTCACCCAGGTTGCCCCGGTGGCAAGCAGCCAGACCGGACTCGCAGGAATCAAAACGCGAGTCACCGAAATCGGAGGCGATGTCTCCTGGGGACGGACACCCGACAGCGGTTTTCGAGTCGTGGTAACCGTCCCCACTCAGATAGTTCAGGAGCAAACATGATGATCAAAGTAGTGCTCGCAGACGACCAACCACTCGTCCGCGGCGGGTTCGCCGCCCTCCTCGAAGGCATCCCCGACATCGAGGTAGCCGGCGAGGCATCGAACGGCGAGGAAGCGCTGCAGATCATCGAGCGGGAGCGTCCAGACGTCGCGGTACTCGACATCCGCATGCCGGTCATGGACGGGTTGACCACCACCCGCGCGATCCTCAGCCCCGAGAGGAACCTGCATACCAAGATCATCATCCTGACCACTTTCGAACTCGACGAGTACGTGTTCGAAGCCATCCGGAGCGGCGCCAGCGGCTTCCTCGGCAAGGGAATGGATCCGGGCGACCTCCCAGGAGCCATCCGGCGCGTCATGGACGGGGAGGCCCTGCTCTCGCCCCGTGCGATCACTTCGCTGATCTCGAACTTCGTCGAGCAGCCCATCGAAAACGCCAGCACCGCCGGCTCACGCGCCAGTTCCCTAACCGACCGCGAAGCCGAAGTCACCCGCATGGTTGGGCTGGGAATGTCAAACTCCGAAATCGCCGACGCCCTTGTCCTCTCGCCCCTGACGGTCAAGACGCATGTCAGCCGCGCGATGACGAAGGTCGGAGCAAGGGACCGGGCCCAGCTCGTCGTCTTCTCCTTCCAAGCCGGGCTGGTACGCGTAGCGGAACAATCTCCCCAGCCAAAATCCGCATACAGCTCCCACGACGCCTAACAGCCACTCATCCCCGATGGTTCGCAATACCACCAGATCAAACCATCCACACCAAACCACCGGAAAACCCTGGTAACAGAAGGAGAAAATATGTCAGTCACGAAGGGCAAGGTCATCATTCTCGGCGCGGGGATCGGAGGCATCTGCGCCGCGCTCGCCTTCGCCAAAGCGGGGATCAACTACGAGCTCTACGAGCAGGCCCCCGAGTTCACCGATGCCGGCGCCGGTATCCAAGTCTGGGTCAAGGGCATGCGTGCCCTGGAGCAGCTAGGCTTGGCTGGGGAAGTCCGCAGGAGCGGCTCCGACGTCCGCCTGCACCAATTCCTCAACGGTAACGGCCGCCCCTTGTATAGCGTTCCGCTTTCCGAGTTCGCGGCGCGGTACTCGTCGCCGCTGCCAGTCATGATCACCCGACATCACCTCATCGCGGCCCTCAGCGGCGCCGTTGAGGCCTCCACCGTCAGCTTCGGCAAGAAGGCCGTCGATGTCCAGGAAAACCAAGGCGGGGTGGTCGTACGGTTCGACGACGGCACTGAAACCCGCGGCGATCTGCTCATCGCCGCCGATGGTATCAACTCGAAGGTGCGTCAAAAGATCTTGCCTAACATCAAGATCCGCACCGCCGGGTACCGGTACGCCCGCTCGCTCGTGCGCCACGAGCATCCCTTCGGCAACAACAACTTCACCATGCTGATTGGCCGCGGCAACCGCTTCGCCGTAGGAGACTGCGGCAACGGTGTTCTCTATTGGCTCGTCGGGCTCAAGAAACCCACCCTCGGGCTCGACGCTCCCAAGGACCTCCTCAAGAAGGATCTCCTAAACCGGTTCCGTTCCTTCCCCGAGGGTGTCGCCTCGATTATCGAGCACACCGAAGCCGATGAGCTCATCCATCACACCGTGCGCGACGTCGAACCCATCGAGCGCTGGGGCTCCGGGCGCATCATCCTGCTCGGCGACGCCGCGCACGCGACCACTCCAAACCTTGGCCGCGGATCGGGCGAGGCGATGGCCGACGCTCTCGTCCTCTCCGAACTGCTTGCTGGCGCTGATCTCCACGATCGCGCCCGCATCGAGGACATCACCGCTCGCTATTCGAACAGGCGAAAGCCAGAGGCGGAGAACCTGCAGAAAACCTCATGGACCATCGGCAACATCACATCCTGGGACAACCCGTTGATGGCGGTCACCCGGGACATCATCATGCGGACGGTCGCCGGACGGAAGCAGAACCAGAACATCGAAGAACAGTTCGCGGCGCTGAAGGCCTGACCGGCGTCCGGCGGTAAGGATCCTTGCTGACCGTGGCGACCAGGAACGATCAGTCGCGCGTCTTCCTGTGGTTCCTGCGTCCTACGGCACCGGCCAGGCCCGCCGCGAGGCCGGCCGCCCACGTCACCAGCCGCACCAGGCGCGACGCGCGACGCACCTGAGACGCCCCCGGGCGGGG
>JBHADA010000225.1:0-4148 GCA_041854805.1 Arachnia sp. | reverse complement strand
GACGGCCGCCATGCACCCTCGGATGGCCACTGCGGGAAGCTGCCGATCAGGCCGGGATCGCGTGCGACCCCCGTCTCCGCCAGTTCTCGGGTGGCCGGATCGAAGACCGCTACCGATCCGTCGGTGCGCTGCAGCACGAGCCGGGTTTTCGATACGTAATGGACGTAGCGGAAGTCACCCAGCGGCACGGCCTCCCCGGTTTCCAGGTGCAGCGCCTGCATCGCGACATCTACATCCTCGGGTACATCGGGCGAGGCACCCGGCGCGAGCTGCACCACCCAACCGTCGACATGGCCAAACGGCAGAGACTCTCTCGCCACCACACGCTCCACCTTGGCGAGTTCCAACCCGTCCGAATCGTTCAACAACACCAACTGACACACCTCGACCACCTTCCAATCTCCCGTGCAGTTGATGCCAGAGATGAACTGGGAGGCCGTGGCCGAAGTGAGTGCGGCCGATCTGCGGCTCTCCCACAGCGTCTCCTGGTCGCTGATCCGGATGCCCTTACCGTTGGCCCACAGCACCTCATTAGTGAGTTGGAGTTGAGCCGTCGAATCGGTCCTCAACTGCATCCGCAGCTCTCCGGTGGCCGTGTCCACCACCTCCAACAGCGGCTGCTCACACCCGATGTAGTAGGCCACCAGCGACCGGTCCGGGCTGACCTCCAGGCGCCAGGACTCGCGCGGCTGCGGCCCCAACGCGACGGCGCTTGGCCCAATCTGGCATAGCCCCACATCGGTGCGCCTGCGTTCCCAAAGGACCTCACCCGACTCCGGGTCCAGGGCGAGTACCCCGTCGGAGACCGCTAGCAGCGGCCCCCGCGCACCGGCTGCCTGATCCTTGACGTGTTCCTTCAAGGTCTTGTGCCAGGCCACCTCGTTGGCCTGGCTGCCCAGGGCCGGGGGCGACGACGTGGGCGGATCGGCCAGCGAGACCCGCTCCGGGGTGTACGCCAGCAACAGGATCTCCCCCAGCACGACGAGGGCCACGACTGCGCACACCGCCCCCTTCACGGCCGAGGATCCGCGCAGGGCGGCACGCAATCCTGGGCCGCCCGCGGCCAGCCACCCGATGTGGGCTACTGCGGCTCCGGTGAGCGCGACGACCCCCAGCCCGAGCCACAGGAAGCCGGAGTTGCGGGGCGCATCGCCGGGAGGATCAGCCCACAACACACTCAGCCAGGCCCCGGCCACCAGACCACCAAGGCAGATCGCCCCATATCCCGGCCACGGCGGCTGGAGCAGGACCCTCTGGCGCAAGAAGCTGCCCAGCCAGCAAAGCAGAGTGAACGCGACCCCACCCAACACCAGGTAAATGTCTGCTGACGTGTACTCGTAATGCGAGCCCAGCAGGGCGTAGCCTCCCCAGCCCGCCAAGACCACGCCGACGAGCAGCAGCGCACCGCACACTCCAGTTAAGACGGGGCGGCTCATCGTTGCACCTGCCTGGTCTCCGGGTCGAAGCACGATGCTGCGGATTCGGGCTCCGATGGGTCTGAGGCAGAGCGGATGCCAAGCCGCCCGAATTTGCTCCCGTCGGGGCCAACTCCCCCACCGCCCTCCACCGATTCGCCGGTACCCAGGTTGACAGCCACGAGCGACCGCGAGACGCGTCCCCCGGCGTCGGGCTGGACGGGGGCCTTACTGGTCAGCGTCCAGCCGTCGACCACCACGATCTGGTTCGTGGCCGGGTCGGTGAGCGCCCGGACGATTCGCGTCTCGGCGTCGGGATCGTCTTGGGGCAGCACGTAGAGCAGGCAGTCGTCTAGGCCGTCGTCGGCCCGTTCACACTCGGTGTCGATGATGAGATGTTCCGGCGCGGCGGTCATCGATCTTCTCAGAGGCAAGCCGACGTCGGCACTCCACAGGAGCGACCCATCAGTCAAGGAATAGGCATCGCGCCCCATCAGGACGACGGAGTTAGTCAACTGCACGTTGACGAACCCGTTAAACGAGGCCCGCGCCGCGACTCGTCCCGTGGCGGCTTCAAATACCACGACGTGTTGCAGCCGTCCCAGCTCATCTGACAAACCGACGCTGAAGGAGGCAGCCACGTGAGCACCGTCGGGACTGGGAATCAGCACCTGGCCATTCGAATCAGGCCATTCCTCCAGGTACGAGCCGGTATGTGTGTAGCCCCACGAGCCATCCGGCCCGGAGCCCATGATGGCGCCGCCCGTGCTGGCGCTGCCCGTGTCGGCGCCGAGGTATGCGGTCAGGGTCACCTCGCCAAGCGCCATTTCCTTCCAGGGGCCTGTCAGCGGGTTGGCCGTCGCCTTGATGGGACTGAGCCACCAAAACGTGCCGACCACGGCCAGCGCCCACGCTACTACTGCGACCAGCGTCGGCCACGGCAACCGGCGGGAGATAGGCGATTCGCTGGGGCCGACCTGGGTGGGCTCGCCGGGGCCTGCCGTATCCGGCTTGGCCCCCAGCACGTCTGGCTCGCCGTCGGCTCGCTGCTTAACCAGCCGATCCACCAGGCAAAACCCGGCGAACGCGACGAACGCCCACGCTTGGAGCGGCAAGGCGAGGCTTTGGACCCCTTCCTCACGCAGGGCGACGCCGACGTTAACTGACCAAACCGCCACAGCCAGGCACACGATAATCGGCCCGACACTGGGGCGGCTGAGCGCCCACCAGGCGGTGACAAAGGATCACGGCGAAGAGAGTCAGGGGCAGCGGGATCGGGACGCCGCCCACCTCCTGGTTGGACAACACCCAGGACGCTACCTGGGCGCCAGCGGCCAATCCCAGCAACGTGATTCGAAGGCTGCGCATAGTAAGAAACTAGTGCCGCAAGGGTCACACGAGAGCGGATGGGTATCCGCCCTCATCGTTCGCCGAACAAGGGGTGCCGCCTGTCATGGCTGGCGCCGCTCTCGACGCTGCGCGCTAGGGCCCAAGGAGGGCCAATGGCACGACGGCTACACCGTCGGCACGGCGGTAGGCCCGCGTTCCCGTGGTGAGGACGACGAGGTCCACCACGTCGTCGGGAAGCTTGTCTCGCAGCCACAGCAAGTGTTTGACATCCGCATCGCCGACGGCGGCGGCCAGCTTGACCTCGACGCCGACCACTCGCCCCGCGTTGTCTTCGACCACCAGGTCCACCTCGCGATCGCCGTTGCCGGTGCGCAGATGCCCCACGCGTGCCCCGGCGACCTGCGCCGCCACCCGCACCGACAACGTGGCCAGGGACTCGAACAACCGTCCCGCCATCGCGGCGCCCACCGGTCGGCCAAGAGCGGAGGCCGACAGGTTGAGCAGCCTGGCCGCGAGGGCGGGATCGGCCAGTTGATGCTTAGGCGCCTGCTGTAGGCGCGTCATCGGGTTTCGACTGTGGCTCCAGCCGGGAACTGGATCCAGCAGCCAGAGCTTGGTCAACAATTCCCGATAAGCGATGGTGGTGGTCTTCGCGGGCTGACGCCCATCCCCGGCCGTAGTCAGGTCCAGCAGTTTCGAGTATGCCGTCGTTGTGGAGGATGCCGACGCATAAGCCGCCAGCCACCTCGTGAGCCCCACCGGGTGCCGAAGCGTGACCCCCAACTCGGCCACATCGCGATCCACCACGCGCTGCAGGTAGGCGTTCAGCATGGACTCGCGCAGAGCCTCAGGACGGGTCCTAATACCCGGAAAGCCACTGGCGGTGATTTCTTGGAAGTACCGGGCCGCCGACCAATCGGTCGCCCCTGCCAGGCGCCCCGCATCACCCGTCAGCAGGCCACGCAGGGAGACGCTGGGCTCGACGATGCCACGCTCGAAGAGGGCCATCGGGCGCATGCGCAACGAGAGGATCCGCCCCGCACCGCTATGGGTATCCACGCCCGCCCGCGGCCAGGCACTGCCAGTGAGTAGGAATCTGCCAGGCGCCGCGCCCGCGTCCACCTGGCGCCGCACCAAGTCCCAAACTTGCGGGAACCGCTGCCACTCGTCGATCACCAAGGTTCCAGGCGGGGCATCACGGAACTGGGGGTCGGCTCGCAGCAGGTCCAGCTCGTCGGAGTAGTCGAGCTGCCAGGCGGCCTGCGCACGCCGCATCGCGGTGGCCGTCTTCCCGACGCCTTTCGCCCCGTCGATCGCCACTGCGGGAGCCATTGCGAGGAGGGAGTCCAGCTCCTTGTCAGCGGCTCTTGGCAGGTACGTCAT
>JBHADA010000224.1:0-9717 GCA_041854805.1 Arachnia sp. | reverse complement strand
CGTACTCCTTTGGTTTGTTGGTGGGGGTCCAGCCGAGTGTGTGGGCGTGGGGTGGGAATTGGTCGAGGGTGAGGGGCCAGTCTAGTGTGGCGAGCTGGTCGGCGATGGTGAGGAAGTCGTGGACGATGATGCGGCTCATGGGGTTCCCTTGGTGGCGGTTGGCGTGGTGGGTGTGTCGAGGACGAGTTGGCCGTCGACGAGTTTGATCTTGACTGGGCCGTGGAGGTCGAATTGGCCGACCTTCACGGTTCCGTTGCTGCGGGCGTTGACCATCTCGTAGACGACGTCGACTCCTTCGGTGGTGAGTTTCTTGTAGAACTCGGCATGCTCGGGTGAGTGCTTGAGTGCTTCCAAGGCCTCCACTAGGCGAGCATCGGGGTTCTTGCCGGTGAGCAGGTCGCGTAGGTACTGCAGCGTGCCTTGTTGTGCCCGGCCGTCCCCTGTGGCGCGGGAGCCCAGGGCGGGGTTGTCGCCGCCCTTGTTCTCGCCGACGTATAGCGTGTTGTTGTCAATGGAGACCTGGTCCACGGCCCCGGCCCCGGGCCCGGAGTGATTAGCCACCGTGTCGCCGGGCTTGCCCAACAGCATGGTGCGGGGCCCGCCGGCCTGATCCAGGCTGTGCAGGTACCCGGCCCGGTCCCCGACCCACTCCGACGTCTCCCGCAACCGCTGAGCGGAACCGTTCGCGTCCTCCAGCTTCTCCATCAACGCCGTCGCCTCGTCCGCCAGCGCAGGATGGTCCTGGGCAAGATCCCTAAGTCTCTTGGCGACATGGTCGAAGGACTTGTTGGCGGTGTCGATCATCGGCCTCCCGTCGACCGTGAGCTTGGCCGCCTGGTCCATCGCGTCGAGGGCCGCGGCCCGGTCCCGGCGGGCGGCGGTACGCGCCTCCTCCCACACCGCCACGTCCTTCCGGAACATCTCCGCATACTCCGGGTTAGTCCACTGCCGGGGCTGGGCGGAATGATCGGCGAAATGCTCGATATCCCCCTTGCCCGCATAGGAATCGGTGACGTACCTGCCGTTGTCCAACCAGCGCAGCCGCCACTTGCCGTCCTTGCTCTGGAGCCGATACGTCCCCTCCGGGTCGTTGGCGTAGTGGGCCCGGCCGTCGCCGCGGTCCGTCTTGAGCGGATTGCCGTCCGTGTCGTAGCCAGGGCTGTCCGCGTCCGGCGTCTGGCCCGGCTCGGCCAGCTTCTGGTCCGGGACGTCCTCCAGGGAAGGCACGTGGTCGGTATCTGGGGCGGCCGGGGCGTCGGGCTCCTTCGGCGCCGGGGCGGTATCGCCAGCGGCATCGGCTGCCCGGGCGGCGTCATCGATGAACCGAGACGGCCTGTTCCACCGCCCGGATCCCGGCTCTGGACGTGCCCGCTCCGGCCCACGGTCCCCATCAGGATCACGCTGAGACTCGGGCTCGGGCTTCGGCTCAGGCTCGGGCTTCGATTCGGGCTCGGGCTTTGGTTCTGGCTCGGGCTTCGGCTCAGCGTCTGGGTCTGGGCGGGGTTTAGTGTCAGGCTTCGGCTCGGGTTCTGGACGAGGTCCAGACTCAGGCTTCGGCTCCGGCTTCGGTTCAGGCTCGGGACGTGCCTCAGGCTGGCGCCGGCTCGTCTCGCGTGGCTGATCCACGTCGCCGGGGCGGCCGCTGGTGTCGCTGGTCCGCGGATCCCGTTTCGGGCCCGCGGGGTCGCCCGCCTCGCGGGAGGTCCGGGGCTCTGGCGGATCGCCCGCCCGAGACGCCGGAGCATTCTCTGGTGCTGCACGGCGCGGTGTGCCCGGAGCGTCGTTGCTGACCTCTGGCGAGCGACGACGCGGCGCCTCCGTCTCCGGCGCATGACTGGCCGGGGACTCTGGCCCATCGGGGCCGGGACGCATCGCGTCAGGGTTATCGCCGTCCGAGTCGCGTAGTCGGGGCCGGTTGTGTGGGTCCAGCCCGGCCGCTGGCGGCTTGATGCCCGAACCGCCAGCGGGGCGGGACATGTTCGGGCCTGCACCGTCGAGCCCTAGGGATGCGGATGCGGCCGAACTGCTGGGGCCGTTGGCGGCATTGGCCAAGCCAGCGCCGGGCCTGATGCCTCGCGGCGTGGAGGACGGCGCGCCATCCACCGACGGCCCCTTGCTCGTGGGCAGATCGACGCCATCGGTGTGCTTGCCGAGGCCAGGGCCATCGAGCCCCTTCGCCTTGGGGGCGATGGTGTCGAGCAGGGAGTCGGTGGCGCTGATGAGTTTGCCCAACCCCGTGGCGCCAGCCTTGACCACCCAGCTTCCGCCAGTGAACAGCATCTCGGCGCCGGTGCCAGCCGCATTGGCCACCTTGGCCAGCTTGCTGAGCTTGCTCAGCCTGGTGCCCTGGGCGACGATCTTCAGCCCGGCCCCAGCCTGGCCAGCGCCGGGGACGAACAGACTGCCCACGTTGAGGATGCTCTCAGTGAGCACCGCGATACCATCCTCCTCAACGTACCGGTGCCACCCATTGCCCCCCTTCTTATGAGTCCGCCAATCGAAACCGATCATCCCGCCCCACGCCGTCGCGGCCACATCAACCCGACGATCCAGCCAGGCATCGACCTCGTCATTGCCTACAATCGTCAACGCCGCACGAGACAGGGGAGAGGTCGCTATCGCAGTCGATAGCACGAAATCGCCCACCCCAACCAGTGAATTCGTGACCGTGGTCCACGACCAGCCATTCTCATCGAACCCGAGCAGCGAGGCACCCCCTTCCCAGGTGCTCTTCCCGAAATTGACCACGCCAGCCCCTACGGACTCCGGACACGAAGGATCCTTGTCCACCGGCGCCCCCCACGGGGCAGGGGCATTCATGATGTCTTGAGCCGAGACCCGCTCCGCCTTCTGGGGCTGCGCACCCGACACCAGCCCGTTGATCGAATCCGCGCAGTCCGCGGAATACCCCGAAATGCGCGTCAGCAGCCTCGCATACCGGTCTAGCAAATCCTTGTTCCGCTGCACCGCCGGCTCATGCTCTTTCCAACTTATGTGATCGACTCCGGTCTTCAAGCCAGTGCGGAGATGGAAGCGAGGCTCGTCATACCCAGCCTCAGCCTCCTTGCGGAACTCTCGGGCCTCGTTCTCCAGGTCCTGCAGTTCCTGCTTGATCCCCGACAGGTTGCTGGCATAGGTGTCCAACGCATCCGCAGCCTTCGAGAACGATTCGTTGATCGTGCCGGCCTTCGACACTGCCGGGGCCATCAGCCCATAGGCCGCATCTGCTGACGGTGACTTGTACACGTTGGGCAGGCCCTTCCACACCCGGTCCACGTCCGAGGCGCACGAGTTCACCGTCTTGCCCATCGTCCGCAATTTATCCGCAGACGCTTCGATCTTGGACGTATCCAAACCCTCCGCGCGACACGGAAACAGATCGGGATTGATCAGGCCATCGCCCGGCGCCACGCACGTCATGATTCCCCCTTGTATCCATGCTTCTTGAAGAATTCGAACTCGCCAGTGTCGGCGGCACGCACCATCTCCGACTCGAATCGCCCAGCCATTTCCTCCTGGCCCAGCTTGTACGTGCGCGCTGCATTCGCCACGCCCTGAATGCCAGCCACCATCCGGTTGCTGACACTGCTCAGGTTGGCCTGCTGATCCTTCAACATCGCGGACACTGCCTGAGGCACCGCGGCGGTGAAGTTTCCACCCCACATCAAACCGTTGAAGATGGACTCGAACTCCTCCTCCTTCAACGCCTTGGCCAACTCCGCCTGCTCGTTCGCGGCGGACGTCAACAAAGTCTTCAAGCCGCCCGGCCTGATCTTCCAATACGACACGTCAGAGCCTTTCTCTCACAACACCGCCGACGCGGCGGGCCAACGCCTCAGCCAGTTCCCGGCCGCGGCTTGGATCGCCAATCGGAATCGTCATCTCGGACCACAGCGCGAACCCCTGGGGCGGATTGGCGATGGCTGTGGCCGCCTCCGTGGAATCGTGAATCACCTTGGCGTGATGTAGCGTCAACAGCGACTCCCACTCTGCGGAGAACGCCTGCATCAAGTCGCCTCCGCGCCACACCCCGACGAACCCCTCCGGGTGAAGCCCAAAGGTCACCTCCGTGACCGCTTCCTCCGTGAGGGCCACATCGCTGAGCAGAACCAGTTCCGTGGCCATTCTCAACCTCCCATGCTTTCGTGAGTATCCAGCCCCAAGGCCGTGGCCAGCCGCTCCTCATCCAAATCGTTGGCGAATGCCACCAACTGACGCCACAGGCCGTCCGGACCGCTAAAGCGCACCATGACGCTCGGCGCGCGTCTCAGACCCATGGGAGTCACGTCGTGCCGACGCGACAAGTCCTCCACGTCCAACGCCAAATCGCGTACCGCTACGGGGCCGATCAGCACCGCCAGCGGCTGGTCCACCCGGCGGGCGTGCACGCGTTGCCCCAATGCCCCGTTGGCCCAGTCGACCTCGCTGTAAGACACCATCACCACGTTCGGGCGGAACCTTTCCGCCATGCCACGCAGCGTCGACGAGATGGCTGGATGGGCAGCCAACGGTGCGCCCGGGGGAAGCCCATTCGGTGACTCATACGGCCCCACTGGCACCAGGCCACGGGTGTTCTCCAACAATCCGGTGCGGGTACGTGCCACGGTCAGGCTTGCCGTCGCACCACGATCGCTGCGGATCAAGTGACGCTGAGAGGCCGGCATCTGGGCCCGCGTCGACTGGGTGATCTCCTGGCAAGACCACGGACTGGCCAACGGTTCCATTTCGTCCCAGCGTGCCAGGGAACCGCCGCCAAAACCGGAGATCAGATACTCCGCGGTCCGCCCCACCAGAGTGCGTTCCTCCGCGCGCTCCCGTGTGAAGGAATCGAAGAAGAAAGCCCCCACCGCGTCCGGCGCCAACTCGTTCAGCGACGCCAGCCTCGGCCGCTGCGGATCCACCGGGCCCCAAAGATCCTTGAAAGCCCAGATCCGGTACCCGGTGCGGCCGTCATAGACCTCTTTCTCCGCGGCCCGCACCGCCCAGAATCCGCCAGCGCGACGCATCTCTTCGACCACGAACCAACTCACGTGAGCCGTGCTCGTGGTCACCAACACCGGTTTGACCCCGTCGTGAGCTGCCTCCTGGAAGAACGACCACAATGGAGCGCTCAGGGTTACGCGCTCGCTGGCCGACACGAACACGGTGTATCCGTCGCCGATCTCGTCTGAAAGTAGGTCCCTAATCACAGGGAACCCCAGCAATCAGGGAGCCCCAGCAATATCGATGCGTGGGCTCGGCGCAGAGACCCAGCGTCCCCTGGCAGGGCCGATATATGCGAAGAGTCAAACGTCACAGCCACCTCCCACGCGGTTCCGTTCTGTCTCCACCATGCCAAACGATGGGGTCACTCCAAAACCCCCCCGTCTCGGATGACGGACCACAACCTGGCGTGGCGGTTGGCGGCGACGGCCCACGAGACGGCGCCCTCCGGCCCTGGAGCCCCGCGAATTCGGGGCCGGAATCTGGCCGCAAACCTCGCGTGTCTTGGCCCGCCGCACTAGGCTTGGCGCAAGCAGGTGACAAGGAGGTCGCCGCACTACACCGGAGGTGAGTCATGGAGGTTGACAGCGAAACCAAGAGCGTGACGGTGACCCGGACGGTCGCCCATCCGCTTCGAGCCGTCTGGGACGTGCTCATGAAACCCCACGGCGCGGGGGCGCTGCTCGGAGATGGAGCGGAACTGGGTACCAAGGGCGTCGGATGGCAGGCCGCCGACGGCACCTACGGAGTCACCCGAAGTTTCCATCCTCTGGAGCAACTACGGTTCTCGTGGCATGCGCACGAGGACGCGCCGGCCACGATGATCGACCTTCACCTGCGCGACCGCGACGGCCATACCGAACTCGAACTGGTGCACGAGCATCTCCCGGCCGACGCCGACACCGGCGTCTTGGCCGCCAAGTGGGACGCCGCCCTCGAACGCATCGCCAGCCAGGCGCTCTGACCGCTAGACACGGGTGGGCCCGGTCTCCTTCACGGGCCCACCCCTCAGGCGCGATAGCCTCACGTGCCGCTCGTCTAAGGTTGGCGCATGCCAGCAGAGCCGCTTGAGATCCACATCGTCGCCGACTCAACCGGCGAGTCCGCCGCCCGCATCGCACGGGCTGCCGTGACCCAGTTCCCCAGCCGCGAGTTCACCATGGTGCGGCACCGCAAGATGCACACCACCGCATCGCTGCTCGAGGTGCTGGAACAGATCCGTGACGCGGCTCAAGCCAGGCCAGTCGCCGTGTTCTTCACCCTGGTCAACGAGGAACGGGCCGACATCGTCGCGGGCTTCTGCCGGGAGACCGGCCTGCCCTACGCCGACCTCATGACCGACGCCATGCGAGCCCTCGAGTCCCTCACCGGAATCGCGGCCGACCAAGTGCCCATGCGGGTGCCCGGCGTCGAAGCTGAATATTTCGTGCGGATGTCGGCCATCGACTTCGCCGTCCGCAACGACGACGGCTCCCTCCCCGAGACCCTCCGGGAAGCCGACATCTGCCTCGTCGGCCCGTCGCGTTCTGGCAAGACGCCCCTGTCCATCTACCTCGGCTACCTGGGATACAAAGCCGTCAACGTGCCGCTCGTGCCCGGCATCGAGCCGCCGGCGGAACTGTTCACCGTCGACAGGTGGCGCATCATCGGACTCACCATGGACGCCGAGCGCCTTCTTCAGATCCGAGGCCAGCGGGTGCGGGGCATGGGCGGTTTCGGCACCAAGGATGGCTACGCCGATCTCGTCAAGATCTACGACGAACTCGACGAGGTGGGCAAGACGCTCAGGCGTCTGGGCTGTCCCGTCATCGACACCACCGGCGTCGCGCTCGAGGAGGCGGCATCGCGCATCATCGACCTGGTCGACGACCGGGCCAAACAGGTGGGTGACCGGCTGCGCCGCCCACCGGGAGTGGTCCGCCCCGGCGAGGCATGGCGCCCCTGAGAAGCGTCTGCTCGACGTCACGCCGGCCCCTTGCGTCAAAACCGATATCCAGTCGACTAGGCTCGGAAACGCTCAAAACAAGTGCACGCCGCCTTTCGGCGAACTATCGTGTCCCGAAAGGTGTCAGCTAGGACGGCGCGTGGCGGCCAACGGAGTCAACCGTGGGGGCCATAGCCTTCTCACAAGTGAAAGGAGGGGGCTGTGAGTGATGAGCTGACGGCTACCCACACCAAACTGATCGCCCCGCTCACCGGCGTCATGCTCCCCATCGACAAGGTGCCCGACCCGGTTTTCGCCCGCAAGATGGTCGGCGACGGGTTCTCCATCGATCCGCTCAGTTCGACCCTCGTCTCGCCCGTGGCGGGCGAGGTCGTGGATCTGCAACCCTCTCACCACGCTGTCACCGTTCGCTCCGAGGACGGCCTCGAAATCCTCATGCACATTGGGCTCGACACCGTCCGCCTCGGCGGCCAGGGTTTCACCCCGAAGGTGGCCGAAGGCGCCACGGTCGCCGTGGGCGACCCCCTCATCGAGTTCGACCTCGACTCCGTGGCCCGCAACGCCAAGAGCCTTCTCACCCAGGTGGTCATCACTAACGGAGACCTCGTCTCGGTCATCGAGCCCGTCACCGGCCTGGTCACTGCGGGTGAGAGTGTCGCCGCTTCCGTCGAACTGGCGGAGGCCAGCGACGGTGACGATGCCTCGGCTGGGGTGGCCGTCAGCGCCGCATCCGATGCCATCATCGTGCCCAACCCCACCGGACTCCACGCCCGTCCCAGCGCGACGCTGGTGGCGCTGGCCAAGGAACACTCCTCCGACATCCGGTTGCGTCGCGGTGACGACTCCGCCAACGCCAAGTCCATCGTCGCCATCATGGGGCTCGCGGTTGGCTGTGGCGAGAAGGTGGTGGTTACCGCCCACGGCCCCGACGCGAACGATGCCGTCGAGACGATCGCCCAAGCCATCCGCGATGGGCTCGGCGAGGACTGCCCACCCATCAGCGGCACCGAGGACACCGCGCCCATCCCCGCCGTCACCGATGCCGCGGAGGACGACGACGAGCCCAAGGGCCCCAAGTCAGGCGACTGGAACCTCCTGCTTGGCGTGTCTGCCTCGCCTGGGCTCGGCGTTGGTACCGTGCTGCAGCTACGCCATGACGACATTGAGGTGGCTGAATTCGCCGACGACCATCACACGGAACGCCGCAAGCTCAACACCGCCATCGACCGGGCGTTGCTAGACCTGTCCGCGCTGGAGCAGCGCCTAGAGAAGGAAGGGGCGGCCGACAAGGCGGCCATCTTCGCCGCGCACCAGGAGATCCTGGCGGACCCCGACCTGCTCGACCTCGCCGTCAGCGTCATCGACAAGGGCAAGTCCGCCGCGTTCGCGTGGCGCGGCGCATTCGACACGTTCGCCAATCAACTCGCCGGCCTGAGCAACGAGGTGCTCGCAGGGCGCGCCAATGACGTGCGCGACGTCGGTCAGCGCGTCTTGGAGGAACTCACCGGACAGCGCTCCGAAAAGCCGGAACTGGCCGAGGGCACCATCCTCATCGCGGAGGATCTCACCCCCTCCGACACGGCTCAACTCGACCGTTCCAAGGTGGTGGGTTTCGCCACCACCAACGGTGGGGCGTCCTCGCACGTGGCCATCATCGCCCGCTCCATGGACATCCCCGCCGTGGCCGGTATCGAGTCCCGCGCCCTCGACATCCCCGACGGCGCCAAGGTGGTGCTCGACGGTTCTAAGGGGTCCCTCCAGCTCAATCTCAGCGACGAGGAGATCGCCGGCATCGTCGAACGGCAGGCCCGGATGGCCGAACGCAAGGCCCGCGAAGAGGCCGCCAAAGACACGCCCGCCATCACTCGCGACGGGCACCAGGTCACGGTGGTGGCCAACATCGGCGGCGTCGAGGATGCCGAGCAGGCCATGACCAAGGGCGGTGAGGGCGTGGGTCTGCTGCGCTCCGAGTTCGTCTTCATGGGGCGCTCCACCGCGCCCACCGAAGAGGAGCAGGCGCGGGTCTACACCGACTGTGCCCGGGCGCTCAAGCCCGGCCAGCCGCTGGTCATCCGCACCCTGGACGTCGGCGGCGACAAGCCTCTCGCCTACCTGCCCATTCCTGCCGAGGAGAACCCGTTCCTGGGCGTGCGGGGCGTGCGCGTCGGGCTGGAGAAGCCCTCCGTGCTGCGCACCCAGATCCGCGCCATCCTGGCCGCGGCCAACGCGAGCGCCAAGCTGCACGTCATGTTCCCGATGATCGCCACCATTGAGGACTGGCGCCAGGCCAAGGCGATCTTCGACGAGGAACGAGCCAAGTCCGGCGTGATGACCAAGGTGTCGGTGGGCATCATGATGGAGGTGCCCTCCGTGGCGGTCATGGCCGAGCAGTTCGCCGCCGAGGACGGCTGCGACTTCTTCTCCGTCGGCACCAACGACCTCACCAGCTACACCCTCGCCATGGACCGGGGGCACCCCAAGCTGGCCGCGCAGGTGGACCCGTGCAACCCGGCCATCCTGACCCTGATTGGCAACGCCGCCACCGCGCTGCACCGCCATGGCAAGTGGCTGGGCATCTGCGGCGGCGTCGCCTCGGACCCGCAGGCGGTGCCCATCCTGGTGGGTCTCGGCGTCGACGAACTGAGCTGTTCCATTCCGGCGATCCCGTCGGTCAAGGCCATGGTCAGGGCCTATTCGCTGACCGCTTGCCGGGACCTCGCGGCCAAGGCCGTGACGTGCGCCACCCCGGCGGAAGTCCGTGCCCTGGTTCCTATGGACGAGGCGTGAGG
>JBHADA010000223.1:0-6454 GCA_041854805.1 Arachnia sp. | reverse complement strand
TGCTGGGAGTCATGATGGTGGCCGCGCCGGGGGTGCCGGGCGGCGCTATCGTCACGGCGTCGGCCCTGCTCAGCTCGATGCTGGGCTTCAACGAGTCGCAAGTGGGCATCATGGTGGCCACCTACATCGCCATCGACTCCTTCGGCACTGCGACCAACGTCACCGGCGACGGAGCGATCGCGGCGATCGTCGACAAGTTCGTGGGCAAGAAGGTCGAGACCGCCTGAGCCGCCAACGACAGACACTTCGCGGGCCATGAGGACGGCCCGCGACGAGCAGGTCGCGACACCGCGTCGTCACTTGTCAGACCCAATAATTCCCCTGACAGAGGGTCCCGTCCGTCATGTTTTAGGTGGACTGAACAACGACCCGATTGCCCTAACTGTCGGTGCTCGTCTGTACGGTCCTTGCCGTCACAGAAAGGACACCTCAATGACAACGCTGTCGCTTGCTTCGCTCCGAGAGGCCATCTCCAATCCGGAGGTCGCACTGATCCGGTTCGCCGCCACCTACCAGCCTGGAGGCGGCCCGGGCAGCCGAGTCTTCCCACCCACTTTTCCCACCTCGCGCAACGACGAGTCGCCCTATCTCCTGGAGAGCCGCATGCGAGACGGCGGCCCCGTCGAGACGGTGGTGCTGGATCAGGTTCCTTCCCAAGCCAACCGGTGCACCGAGGCCATCAAGACGGCTTGGCGGGCGGGCATGGTGCGGCTCCCGATGCTGCGTCTCGTCCATTCAGGCCCTGTGAGCGTGGAAATCACCGGGCTCGACGCACCACATCGGGCGTTCGACGCATACTGGCGCGACAGCCTCCTCGGCGAAACCAAGTTCGATCAAACCCCCATGGGTAAGGCCCTGCAGGCAGCTTCCCTGGAAGACGCCCGCGCGCTGTTGGAGTACGACCCGGCCACCATCGTCTACGGCGGCTGGAACAGCCACCGCAAGGGACGCCAAGCCAAGTTCCCGCGCCTGTACAGCAGCGAGATGGTGGGGTGGCAGCCGGTCCTCGGCACCCGCAAGGCGGGGCGGATGGATCCGCTCAACCTCACCGGCGCCCGCTCGGGTGACGGTGACGACTGGACCTACTCGGCGGTGGCTGCGAAGACCGCCAAGGCGAAGCTCAGCGAGATCGGCCACGGCAACATCGCCCCGAACTCCACCCACGGCGGAGTGACAATCACCGAGGCCACCCGCTACTGCACGCTGTCGCTGTCCGCGCTACGCCGGGTCCGGTTCGGCGACCTCCCGGACGAAGCCCAGGTGGCGGCCCGCGCCTACCTGGCCACCTTCGCGCTACTTGGAGACCGGTTGACCTTCGGGGGCGCGGGCGTGTGGCTGCGTAGCGGCTGCGAACTGGTCGTCGAATCCGAGTCCATCGAGTGGATCCTGCGCGGCGGGGTTTGCGAGCCCTTCACGCTGACCACCGGCGAGGCGGTCACGCTCTATGCCGAGGCTCTAGACGCGGCCCTCCGGGCGGGCGTGACGCTGCACCTGGAGACCGTGGATTTGGTCCCCTCGAAGGCGTTGGGCCAGGCCATGGACTTCAGCCTCACCAAGGCCGAGACCTCCGGAGACTGACCATGCCTCTCTGCCTCGACGTCTGCCTCATGGGCGAGCGCTACGACGCGGGAGGTGGCGACGATCCTCGGTCCAGCGAATGGCCGCCCCATCCCGCGCGTGTCTTCTCGGCGCTCCGCTCCGTGGCGGACCCCCATGAACTCGACGTACTCCGTCGCCTCGAACAGCTACCACCCCCGACGATCCACGCCACTCGGTCCGCAAGCCCCAGCCGGCGCAGCTCTTACGTGGTCACCAACGCACGGGAGGCGAAGGGAAAGCACCAGGTCTATCCCGCCCGCACCAGCGGCCGCATGGAGAGGATGAGCACCTTCCCCGCCGACCCACGCGTGAGGTACGTGTGGTTCCCCGAACATCAGGTTCCCTCGGACGTTGTGCGGCAACTCGATGACCTGGCGCGGCGAGTGCCCTACCTGGGGCGGTCGAGTTCCCCCGCGATCATGGCTTTCCGCACCATGGATACGGTCACGCTGTTGCCGGGCCTGGATGCGCTTGAACCCACCAGCCCCGACCGGGCAAGCCTCTACCTGCGGACCCCATACCCGGGGTATGTCGATGAGCTGAACGCCCTCCACGCCCTGAATCAGCCGTCCTGGCAGGCCAGCAGCACGGCTCGCCAACCGTACCGGTGGGCGGCTGACGAAGAGGAACCGACGCCACCAGCCACGGTTCGCTCCCCATATGAGGATCTGGTCATCCTTCGTTTCAGTGACGTGCGGCCGGAGGGCTCCTTGGTTGGGCGATTCACGGCAGCGCTGCGCTCGAAAGTGATGGCGCAAACCGAGAATCCGCTGCCACCTGCCCTGCACGGCCACGGCATCGACGGCCAGCCTCACGTCGCCTACCTCGGTCTGCCTTTCGTGGGCGCGGAGCACGCCGACGGCAGGCTTCTCGGGTTGGCGGTGGCCATCCCCGGGATGAGCGTCGAAGAGCGACGAAGGATCCTTCGGGGCCTCCTGGGCCCAGATCCGGAGTTGCTGGTCGACCTCAGGGTGCCGTCGCTGGGCTCCTTCGCCCTTCGCCATGCTCCGCACGACCCGCTGCCCTTTGGGGCGACTGCGGAGCGCTGGACGAGGTCGGCGCGCACGTGGGTGAGCGCGACTCCCCTCGTCTTGGACCGGTACCCCAAGAAGAAGCACGAGTTGTCAGACGTGGTGGCTCAAACCATCGCGAACAGCGGGCTACCCACGCCAGTCTCCGTCCAGGTGAGCAAGCACCCGCTGACCACGGGCGCGGTGAAACTGGCACCCCAACAGCTACCCAGACGTGCGCAGGGCCGTCTCTACTGCCATGCGCGCGTCACGTTCGACCACCCGGTGACGGGTCCCATGCTCGCTGGAGCCGGCCGCTACTTCGGGGTGGGGCTTTTCGCTCCGGAGCCGAGAGGAACGCGCGATGATCACCTCTGATTTCGATCAGTTCGTGCACGAGGTGCATGGACACGCTCCATTCCCGTGGCAAAGCGCCGCCGTCGAGGCCATTGTGCGCAACGGCACGTGGCCGTCCTCGGTGGACGTTCCTACAGGTCTGGGTAAGACCACCATGCTTGACGTCGCGGTGTTCATCTTGGCCTTGAGCGCGGGTGGAGATGCCCCTCAGGGGTTGGGGCGCCGTCGTATCTTCTTCGTGGTGGATCGCTGCCTCGTGGTGGACCAAGCCGAAATCCACGCCCGCCGGATCGCGACCGCACTCGCTGAGGCCGCGCCCGGCACGGTCAGCGCGGAGATCGCTGGACGCCTTCGGTCCCTCTCTACCGGGGCATCTCCCGACGTGCTTCAGGTGGTCAAGATGCGCGGAGGCGTGACGTGGGATGCGGCCTGGCTGCCACGGCCCGACCTGCCCGCCATCGTGACGGGCACAGTGGATCAGGTTGGCTCTAGGGTGTTCTTCCGCGGCTACGGGGTCAGCACAGGGCGCCGTCCCATCGACGCGGCCCTCGTGGGAACGGACTCCGTGATCCTGGTGGACGAGGCCCACCTAGCCCAAGCGCTGACCGCATCCCTCGAAGCGGCACACTCGTTCGACGCTCCCACGCAGCGCGTGCTGCCCACCTCTGTGACTCATCTCAGCGCGACCCTCGCTGGGGTTCACGCCGGATGGGTCGCGGCCTTCGATGAACAGGCGCATCTGGACCATCCAGTGGCACGTCCGCGTCTGACCGCGCCCAAGTGGCTTCGGCTCGTCGAGACGACGAAGGACAAGGCGGTCGCTGAGATGGTCGAGCACGTCGTGGCGGTGAGCGGCAGCGAGGCCAGCCGGGTGCTGGTGGTATGCAACACAGTCGACCGGGCCCGAGCCGTGCACGAACAACTCGGCAAGAAGCTATCCGAAGAGACCGAGCTCCTCCTTCTCATGGGCCGGTCCCGCCCGCTGGACCGCACGGCTGTTGCCCGGCGCGCCACCGAACTCTTCGATGCCGGCCGCGACTCATGCGATGGCGCGGCGGTATTGGTCGCGACTCAGACCGTGGAGGTGGGTATCGATCTCGACGCAACGGCGCTCGTCACGGAGACCGCGTCGTGGGACGCGCTGGTGCAGCGAATTGGGAGAGTGAACCGACGCGGGGCGCAGGATTCTGCGTCAGTGGTGGTGGTTGAGGACAACGATCCGAAGCCTCCGGTCTACCGGCAGGCCAAACTCGCCACTGCCGCCTTCCTCCGGGAAAGGCTGGCCACCTCTGACGCCCTGGATGTATCGCCGCTCGCGCTTCGTGGAACCACGCCTCCCCCGGGGGCCAGTTCGCCACCGCCGCTGCTGCCGGTTCTGTGCCCAGCGCATCTCGACGCGTGGGTTCGCACCAACCCCGCCCCTACCAACGATCCGCCGCTCGATCCCTACCTGCACGGTATCGACCGGGCTTTGGCGCCGGTATTGGTGGCGTGGCGGTCTGGCCTCGTGGACGACCTTGGCGAACAGTTGCCGTCGGCCGGTTGCGCTGTGGACTCGGTTCCGCTGCGTGCCGAGGAGTTCGTCGAAATTCCGCTTCCTGCTTTACGGAGTTGGCTGCGAAACGAGAGGAAAACCGTACCGATCGGCGATTGGGACGACTGGGACGATGACATCGCGTTCAGGGACGGGGCAGAAGGAACGGTGCTGCGCAGGGTCGATGACAGCACCAGCCTCAGTTCATGGGAATGGATCACGGACGACCAGTTGCGTCCCGGCGATGCCGTGGTGGTGCCGTCCGAGCGAGGCGGGCTGGATCGGTTTGGTTGGGCCCCTGGGAGCGCCAGCCCAGTGCCGGATGTGTCGGAGTTGGCCGCGGCCCGACGAGGTCAACCTGCGCTGCGCTTGGATCCAGATCTACCCACACGGCTTGGCCTGCCCGACGAGCCCAAGCTATGGGACCTGGTCACGGATTGGCGAAACAGCGAGGACCCTGAGGACCGCGAAGAGTTCACTCAACTCATCGTCGACACCGCACTGGCATGGCTGAATCACCATCCGGACCCGGTGACCGAAACCGTATGGGACGCAACGGACCTGTCGAAGCTGCGTTCTGCTTTCAACGCCGGCGCAGGGCTCGTCTTGGCCGCCGAGGACGCGGTCCCGGTGCTTCGAACCACTGTTCCGGAGCACAGTTGGCAAACCACGGATGAAGCCAGCCCTGACGGCACCTCCGCCTTGGAGCGCCGCGTCACGCTCGCCAAGCATCTGAATGCGGTGGGTGATAGAGCCGAGCAGATCGCCGAGGCGCTCGGGTTGCCCGAGACGCTGCGTCGCAGCGTCGTGGACGCGGCCCGTTGGCACGATTTGGGGAAGGTGGACATCCGGTTCCAGGCCATGCTGTTCGGCGGGGACCGGATCAGCGCGGAACTGGCCACGGAGCCGCTGGCCAAATCGGGGATGCGCGCTGGAGATCAGCTTCAGCACCGCCAGGCCCGTAAGCTGAGCGGCTTGCCCCGCGGAGCCCGTCACGAGGCCTGGTCGGAGGAACTGGTACGCGGACACCTAGACGCCTTAGGTACGTCCTATCCCGGCGACCCGGAGTTGCTGTGTCACCTGGTGGCCAGCCATCACGGCCACGCCCGGCCATTCTTGCCACCCGTCGAGGATCGCGGGCGGCACCAACTCGCCGCTTCTGTCGAGGGCCAGGAGGTGAGCGTCGCCTTGCCCCGTGGAGTCAGGGTCGCGGACGCCGACCGGTTCGCCGCGCTCAACGCCCGGTATGGACGCTGGGGGCTGGCGCTGCTTGAGACCATCGTCCGCTGCGCGGACATGACCGTTTCCGCGGAGGGATCATGAGTGAAGTCAAACTCCCAGCCTTGATTGGGGATACCCCGCTGGCTGTTCTGGCTGCCATCGGCACGCTACGGCTGATGCACCAGTTCGTCGATGCCCAGGCGCGGTTGTGCTGGGATCCGGACGATCGCCGCCCGGTGCTGTTTTCGGCGTGTGCATCGGTGGGTGACGTGGCTTCGGCGCTGTCCGGGATCGTCGCCGGCATGCCCGAGGGGGTGATGGTGCCAGGTTGCCCTGCCGGGTTCCCACCTCCGGGCGCCGCACCCGACCGTTTGCGGCTGCCACCGGGGCAACTGCAACCGCTGCTGGCCTCGTTCGCTCGCGAAGCCACCCCCGAGGAGACCGCGGAGGTCCGGCGATGGCTGTCCACTCTGGTGACGGATCTTGCCGTTGACGGAGAGGGGCGCGGCGCAATCAGCCTGTTCACGGCTCCTTCGGGCAAGCAGACGATGGCGACCATGTTCGAGAAACCCCTGCAGATTATCCGCAAGGAGCCCGACGTGTTGCGGCAGGCCTTGTGCGGCTGGCGCCGGGTCCGCGGGGTGACCGGGGAATACCTCGACCACCGGGCCATGTGGGACGCCACCGAGGACGGCGGCGGAAATGCCGAGATGCGAGGCGTTCCCGGAGCCAC